>DATFPH010000163.1:0-11442 GCA_035264905.1 Thermoanaerobaculia bacterium | reverse complement strand
CAATCCATCTTGATGAGCCTTCTGCGGACCTCTCAGCAGCGTGGGCTCAACTCGATCGCTCTTTTCAGTACAATTCTCCGCAGTCCCCGACCACCCTCCTGCAAAGACCTGCTGCCGGCGCCAGCCCGGTAAACAGATACCGCCTCGCATAGTGCTGTGAGAGCCGTTTTTAAACACGCTGAGGCGTACGGTTTCTCGCGGCCTAGTACAGTCTGCCCTCGATCAGACGGCCGGCGACCAGTTCAAGAAGATGTGTTCATCTTTCGCCCTCCTGCATGACCGCCGCAAGGGGCACGGGCCTTTGGCAAATAACCGCTCCAGCGCCGAGCTGGATATTTCAGTTATTTCGCCTAGGCATAAGTCGCCCAGGATCGACGGTCTCCAGGTTCTGTCTTCTCTCGACGTTCTCCAACGCGCGTAACAGTCGTTTGCGTTGGCCGGGGAACGGAGAAGATACCTGGTCTCCAACTCGTGTTTGAAGCCTTTCCATACGCTCACGCACGATCTCCAAATACTCCACCGCGGGATTTTGATGCCCGTGTAAAAATGCGATCAGAACCGACGAGTCGACGACGATCACGAATCCCGGAGGCGCAGCGCTCGGTAATCGGAGTCCGGCGCGAATTCGATCTTGCCCCGGAGATCGAGGAAGTTCTTTCGCTTCTTGGAGGCAATGAACACCGCAGGGCTTCATGAACGAGATCCTTCTTGGTCGTGATCCCGCTGAGCCTCGAGGCCTCGGCCACCAAGTCGTCGTCGAGCACGATGTTGGTGCTCATAAGATCTCCATACACCTAACTATACACAGGGGTAGCATGTAAGGCCGGCGGAGGGCAGAGGCCCATGTCCCGTCGCAGGAGTTGCTGCCCGTGTTGGCCACGTTGGTTAACCTCAGTCTTCCCAACCTCCGGAAAGTTCCTCCCGACCTCTGGCAAGGTCCTCCGATCCTTGGGAAGAGTCTTCCCGGCCTCCGGAAAGGGCTCCCGAGCCTCGGGAAGAGTCTTCCTGGTTCAGGGAAAGGTCTTCCCAAGCCAGGGAAAGTCTTCCCGATCCCCGGAAGAGTCATCCCGACCCAGGGAAAGGTCTTCCCGAACTCCGGGAAGAGTCTTCCCGACCCGGGGAAAGACACTCCCGAGCGTTGGGGAAACTTTTCCCGAGCTCCAGAAGAGCACTCCTCTGGACGTGAATCGGCGCGCGTGGCCGGAAACGCCACCCCCCGAAAGAAGGTCGACAATTGCCGAAGTGGGGATCGGAGGTGAGGCTACTACGGCTTGCCGCCGAGGAGCGATTCTCAGAACGGCATCAACACCCAGGAGCGGTGTTTCTCGGGATGGACGCGGATGTCGACCGTCTGGCGTCCGGAGAGCTGGGCGCGGATCGCCTCGCTCACGTCCTGCTGCGCCACGATGGTCTCGCCGTCCAGCTCGTACTGGACCTTGAGCGGCCGGTAGAACACGCCGAACGCCTGCGCGGCTCCCGCCATCTTCCAGCCCTCGTGGAAGGGGCTCAGGATCTTGGCTTCGACGTCGATGCCTTCGTAGTAGATCTTCTCGTAGAACCGACGCTCCCAGAACGCGCGCCCGACGAACCAGGTCCCGAGGATCAGGACCGCTCCGTACCAGATCTTGTCGGCGGTCGTGAGCTGCACGTCGAAGACAGCGCTCAGAAGAAGCGGGAAGCTGAGGACCAGGACAACGAGCAGAACACCCACAGGGCTCTTGCGGTAGGTGGGCGGGTAGATGACGTCGTCAGCGTTCATTGAGATCCTCCTGGACCGAATCGAACCGCTGTTCAAATCCATTCTAGACCAAATCGTCCTCCTTGGGTGCGGTTCACAGCAGGATCATACCGATTCCGACCGCCGCCCCCAGCAGCGCTCCTCCGATCACCTCCGGCAGGGTGTGCCGGCCCATCTCGAGCCGCGACCATGCGATGGCCAGAGCAAGGACGAGCCCGCCCGCCGCGAGGCCGCGACTCGGCCAGAGGGCGACGGCGGTGAACATGGCAAAGGCGGTGTGCAGGGAGATCTTCAGCCGGAGGTTCACGAGCGCGGCGATCCCGATAAGCAGCAGGATCGCCAGGACGCCCTGGAGGATCGGCCACGGCACCTGCGCCCAGGCGAGGATGAGGGCAGTTGCGGTCGCGATGACCAGAGCCGCCGGGTACATTCCGCCCCGCTGCTCGCGGACCGATACGTCGTAGTTCGTCCACGCTCCGGAACGGACCTGCCGTGCCATGAGCAGGAGCATGGGGGCGACCGAGACGAGCACCACGATTCCCACGATCAGGGCCACCCGCTCCGGCGGCATCCGGCGCACCGTGACCGCCGCCACCAGCGCAGGGATCAGGATGAAGGGATGGCCAAGGATGGAGATCCATCGTGCCACCTGGCCGCGGCGGGTAGCTCGGGAGATCTGCGAGTCGGAGCGCACGGGGCTGATCATAGGACACGGGCGGAGTTAGACTCTCAGGTGGTCCTGGGGTTGCCAACCGGTCCAACAGCAGAGAGGAGAACATGACGTGAGAACCAAGCTCGTGCTTTCCGTGTTTGCGCTCATCGGGATTCTCTGCGCTCTCGAAATCTCCAGCGCCGCGCCGCCGGCGGACAGCGAGGCCAGACGCATCGTCCAGGGCTACCGCATCGCCCCGGTGCCGCTCAAGCTGCGCGGCCGGGACCGCGATCTCGTGGGTCTCGGCAGCTACATCGTCAACGCCCAGGGAGGGTGCAACGACTGCCATACGAATCCGCCGTACGCGCCAGGGGGAGATCCCTTCCTCGGCCAGCCCAAGAAGGTCAACTCCGAAGGGTATCTGGCCGGCGGCACTCCGTTCGGTCCCACTCTGGTCTCCGCGAACATCACGCCGGACGAGAACGGATTGCCGCACGGGCTGACCTGGCCGGAATTCAAGCAGGTCATCCGCACCGGCCATGACCCGGACGAGCCTGGCGAGATCCTCCAGGTCATGCCCTGGCCCGTCTATCAGGACATGACCAATCGCGACCTGCGGGCCATCTATGAGTATCTGCGCTCCATCCCCTCCATCGAGGGCGGCGAGGACGACGACTGAGACGTGATCCCGGGGCCGCTCTCTGCGGAGTGGCCCCAACCCCTACGCCCGCGAGTGGTCCGGCCGCCACTGCCGGATCAGCTTCTTGATCTCCTCGCGCCCGCGGATGTTGTCGGCGAGCACCTTGCGGGTGAGCTCGGGGACTTCCTCGTCGCCGGCGAAGCGGAGGGCCAGGAGCTGCCCCGTGCTCAGCTCATGGACCCGCGGCGCCAGGTCCGGCGGCAGGAGCTGGGCGAGCCGAAGTCGCTCCTCCAGACGGATCACCCGATCCTGCACTTTCAGCGGAAAGACCCGGGCATACCAGGCCAGGAGCAGGAGGGCGATCGCCATCGCGACCGCCCAGACGCGGTCGGGCAACGGCCATGCGGTCCCCGTGAACAGGCGCCAGAGCGCCCAGAGGAGGTTCAAGGACAGAATCCCGAATGTCACGAAGTGAAAGCCAGGCACGTATTGCCGGTGCGTCTTGTAGCTCTGGTCAGCCATTGGCATGCCTCCCCGGAAACGAGGACGTGGACAGCGGTTCCGCAGATCGTACCCCGGATCAGACCCTCAGCGGTTACACTTCCGGCCCATGAGCAGAGACTGGAGTCGTTTCGTCACGTCCTTTCTGGGGGAGTACTTCAACCTGAATCCCGCGTTCGCGGCAAATGCCGGCCGGCACGAATTCGATGGCCGCCTGCCGGACTGGAGCGCCGACGGCCTGCGGCGCAAGATCGAGTGGCTGCGCGAGCGGCGGGCCGCCGCGGCGGCCTTCGACCCATCGGTGCTCGATGCGCCGCGCCGCCTGGAGCGGGAGCATCTGATCGCGCAGATCGACTGCGAGCTCTTCTGGATCGCCGATGCCGAGATGCCCTGGCGCAATCCGCTGTACTACTCCTATTCGCTCGATCCCGCTCACTATCTGACCCGCGATTACGCTCCTCTGGAGACGAGGATGCGGGCCTTTATCGAGTACGCCCGCGCGGTGCCGCGCGTCACGGGGCACGTCCGGGCCAACCTGCGCACCCCGTTGCCGCGCACGTTCGCCCAGGTCGGCCGGCTGACCCTGGGCGGTCTGGCCGGCTACTACGAGAACGACGTGCCGCAGGTCTTCGCCGCGGTGGCCGATCCCGGGCTCCAGGCGGAGCTGCGGGAGGCGATCGCCGGGGCGGCGGCCGCCACGCGCGATCTCGGCACCTGGTTCGCCCGGCTGGAGGAGGAGGCGGCCGAGATGGAAGACGGCTATGCCTTCGGCCCCGAGCGCTTCCTCCGCATGCTCCACGCCTCGGAGCGGGTCGACCTCTCCCTGGAGGTCCTGGAAGCCGCAGGCCGGCGCGAGCTGGAGCGCAATCTGACCGCCCTGCGCGAGGCCTGCGCCGCGTACGCGCCCGGGCTCTCGATGGCGGAGTGCGTCGAGCGCGTCCAGGCCGAGAAGCCCGCCGGAGGACCGGTCGAGGCTGCCCGCGGGCAGCTCGCCGGCCTGCGCCGCTTTCTCGAAGAGAAGGAGCTGGTGACCATCCCCGGGGAGGAGCAGGCGCTCATCGCGGAATCTCCACCCTACCAGCGCTGGAACGCGGCGTACATCGACATCCCGGGTCCGTACGAGCGGCACCTGCCGTCGATCTACTACATCGCGCCGCCGGACCCGTCCTGGACGCCGGAGGAGCGCGAGGCCTACGTCGCCGGCGAGGCCGACCTCCTGTTCGTCACCATCCACGAGGTCTGGCCCGGCCACTTTCTGCAGTTCCTCCATTCGAACCGGGCGGAGTCGGAGATCGGGCGCCTGTTCGTCAGCTACGGCTATGCCGAAGGGTGGGCTCACTACTCCGAGGAGCTCATGTGGGAGGCCGGCTTCGGAGAGAGCGAGCCGCGGTTGCGCATCGGGCAGCTCCAGAACGCTCTCCTGCGCAACGTCCGCTATCTGGTGTCACTCGGGCTGCACACCGGCGGCCTGACGCTGGCCGAGGCCGAGCGGATGTTCCGCGAGAAGGCGTTCCAGGACACCGCCAATGCACGCCAGCAGGCGGCGCGCGGCACGTTCGATCCGGCGTATCTCAACTACACCCTGGGCAAGCTGATGGTCCGCAAGCTGCGCGACGACTGGACCGCGCCGCGTGGCGGCCGGGCGGCCTGGCGGGAGTTCCACGACCGGTTCCTCGCAGTCGGTGGTCCGCCGGTCCCGCTGGTACGGACCTATCTGACAGGAGAGGAAGACTCCGGACTCCTTTGAGCCTGCGCTGTAACTTTGCAGGGAGGTCGCTCGCCTGACAAGACTGAAGTCCCAATACCGGAGCTTCACTCCACGTGAGGTGAAGATCATGGCAGGCGTTCCTCCACGCGTACATGGTCTGGTTCGCGGATTGGAAGAGGTCCCGTCCTCTCCGCAGTTCGAAGGCCGCTTCGGCCGCATGTTCCGTACCCTCCCCGCCGCGAAGTTTTCCGAAAAAGCCTTGAAGGACCTAGCGACCGCGATGGTCGCGGAGCTCGAGGACCCGCCGACCCCGGAGACGAAGGTCGACGGCGAGGAGAACACCGCGATCAGCGCGGGGTTCACGTACCTCGGCCAGTTCATCGATCACGATCTGACGTTCGACCCCTCGAGCAGCCTGCAGAAGCAGAACGACCCCAACGCACTGGTGGATTTCCGCACCCCGCGTTTCGATCTGGATTGCGTCTATGGACGCGGTCCCGACGACCAGCCGTATCTCTATCGAGCCGACGGGATCCGGCTGCTGCAAGGGCGGCAGCTGACTGGACATCCGCAGGATCCCAAGACCCGTGACGTGCCGCGCAACAATCCGGCCGACGGAGAGCCGAAACGTGCTCTGATCGGAGACCCCCGGAATGACGAAAACGTGATTGTGTCCCAGCTCCATGCGGCCATGCTCCGGTTCCACAACCGCATGGCGGACCTCCACCCGAATGCGCCGTTCGCGCGGGTCCAGAGGCTGGTGCGCTTCCATTACCAGTGGGTCGTCCTCAACGATTTCCTGCCCACGATCATCGGCAAGGAGACGCTGGAGAGCATCCTGCCGCATCTGAAAAAGAAGACGGATGTCCTGCGCGACAAGCCCGACCTCCGCTTCTATACGTTCCGCAACAATCCGTTCATCCCGGTCGAGTTTTCCGTGGCGGCCTACCGGTTCGGGCACTCCATGGTGCGGCCGATCTATCGGCTCAATACGACGTTGCCGGACCGCCAGGTCATCTTCTCACTGGATGCCCAGGTGGACAATCTGGTTGGATTCCGGGAGTTTCCTTCGAATTGGGCGATCGATTGGAGCCTGTACTTCGACTTCGGGAACAATCCGCCGAAGGTGGGGAAGAATCGCCTCCAGCCGGCGTACAAGATCGATTCGTCGCTGGTCAATCCGCTGGGCCAGCTGCCTCCCTCGATCGCGGCGACGGTCCCGTCCCTCGCCGAGCGCAACCTCGTCCGGGGTCTGCGGATGGGGCTGCCTTCGGGGCAGGACGTGGCGCGGAAGATGGGAATCCCGGTCATCCCGGACAAGAAGCTGCTGGTCGGCAAAGCGGCCAAAGAAGAAGGAGAAGGCGATGACGAGGAGAACACGCCGCTGACCGAGATCTCGGACGAATTCGCGGGGAAGGCTCCGCTCTGGTACTACATCCTGGCCGAGGCGCAGCAGGTGTTCAAAGGGGACAACAAAACTCCCATCAAGCTCGGACCGGTGGGCGGCCGGATCGTCGGCGAGGTCTTCGTCGGCCTGATGCTGGGAGACCGCCACTCGTTCCTGAGTCAGGAGCCGCTCTTTACCCCGGCGAAGGAGCTCACCCAGGACGGGAAGTTCGGGATGGCGGAGCTGATCAAACAGGCGATGAAGGCCTGAGGGGAAAACCAGGAAAGGACCCAAAGGGCTTCAAGGGTTCGAAGGACGCAAGCCGAGGAAGCAGGCCTCCCTGGCGTCCTTGTCGTCCTCGAAGTCCTTGTTGTCCTTTAGGCGCTGGCTGCGGCCGTCTTCACCAGCTGACCGCACGCCCCCTGCACGTCCCGGCCGCGGCTCCGGCGCACCGTGACAAAGCAGCCGTGCTCGTGGAGGCGCTTGGCGAAGGCCTGGACGCGCCTTTCCTCCGGCTCGTGGAAGGGCGCGTGCGCGTGCTCGTTCATCGGGATCAGGTTCACGTTGTGACGATGGCGCAGGTCGCCCAGCCAGGCGACCAGGCGGTCGGCGTCTTCCGTCGTGTCGTTGATCCCGGCGAGGAGCACGTACTCGAAGATGAAGCGCTCGTGGCGCTTGAGCCGCCAGGCGTCCAAGGCCTGGCGCAGCCGGGCCAGGTTCCACGCGCGGTTGACCGGCATGGTGGCCGAGCGCGCGGCGTCGGTGGTGGCGTTGAGGGAGACGGCGAGCTGCGGCCGGGGGTCCATCCGCGCCAGCTTCTCGATGCCGGAGACGAGACCGGCGGTGCTTACCGTGATGCGCCAGGGCGACAGGAGCATCCCCTGCGGATGGCAGAGGACGCGGATCGCGCGGTGGACGTGGTCGAGGTTGTGGAGTGGCTCGCCCATCCCCATGAAGACGAGGAAGAGATCCTCGCCCTGGTCAGGGCCCAACTCCCGCATGACGGCCAGGATCTGTCCCACGATCTCGCCGGCCGTAAGGTTGCGCACCATGCCCATGGCGCCGGTCGCGCAGAAAGTGCAGCCGAGGGCGCAGCCGACCTGACTCGACACGCAGAAGGTGATCCGCGGGTCTCCGATCCCATGTCCGCGGGGCATGTGGACCGCCTCGATACGGTGACCGTCGGAGAGCCCGAGCACGAGCTTGGTGGAGCCGTCGGCCGACGGGTGGCGCTCGAGGATCGTGGGCAGGGAGAGGTCGGTCCGGGCCTCCAGCCAGGCGCGGATCTCGCGGGCGAGGAACAGGCAGTCCGGCAGCCAGGTGCGGGTGCGCTGGAGCCGCGCGAACACGTGTGCGGGGCGGCCGGGGCAGCCCAGAGCGGCGAGGTCCTCGGGCAGCAAGGCCCAAGCCGAGGGCGGCCCGCCGCGCTCGGGGGCCCGGCGGTCCCAGGGCATGGCAGGGGTGGAGACGGCCGGCAACATGCGGGGAAGTCTAGCAGGCGCTAGACTGGAGACGATCCGCCAAGGAGGCGCAGCATGGCCCAGATTGTTTTCCTGACCCTCTTTCTCGGCCTGACTCTCGGGCCCCAGCCGATCGAGCTGACCGTGACCGGGCCGGTGGCTGCCGTGGAGCTGCTGCTCGACGGCGCGCCGGCCGGCCGGATGGCGGGACCGCCCTGGAAAGGAGAGATCGATGTCGGACCATCGCTCGTGCCTCACGAGCTCGTCGCCCGCGGTCTCGACGATCAGGGGGCCGAGATCGCCCGCACACGGCAGTGGCTGAACCTGCCCCGTCCGCCGGCCGAGGTGGACATCCTCCTCGAAAACGGAGCCTCGGGCCGGCCCGTCGCGGCGCGGCTCACCTGGCAGAGCCTGACCGGTGAGAGCCCGTCCGCCACCCGGGTGACCTTCGATGACAAGCCGTTGGCCGTGAATCCGGAGGAGCGCATCCAGCTTCCAGCCTGGGATCCCGCGACGAGCCACGTGCTGACCGCCGAGCTGCGCTTTTCAGGAGCGCTCACGGCGCGCCGGGACGTGGTCTTCGGTGGACGCTGGGGGGAGGAGGTCTCGACGGAGCTGACCGCGGTGGCGGTCCGTCTGCGCCCGGGGAAGACGCTGCCGCCTCCGGAGCGGATGGAGGGATGGTTCCGCGTCGCCGGCCGTCCCATCGCGGCGGCTGCCGTGGAGGAAGGGCCTGCCGAGCTTCTGGTGATCCGCGATCTCGGAGCGCGTAAGGAGCTCGAGAGGATGGTGAGCGCAGGGAGCCTGTCGCGTCCGACCAGCTTCCAATCCCAGGCGCCGCGCGGCGCGGCGACGACCAGTTCCGGGTACCGGCGCTCCGAGCTGACCCTGGAGGAGGGGGACGCCGTCCGCCTGGTCTGGCCGGTGGAGATGGAGAGCACTCGCGGCGCGGCCCTGCCGGCGGAGCTGTTCGATGTGTCCCGCGCCTTCGAAGCGCGCGACGGCGGTCTCCTCTGGTTCCTCGCGCTCTCTCTGCCCCGGTCCGACCTCCCATCCCAGCAGCGTCTCGCCGATGCCGCGGCGGTCGCGGGGCTCCAGGCGCTCTACGCGAACCGCCGCCGTGCCGTGCTGCTCGTGCTGTCGGAGCAGCCGCTGGATGCGAGCCGCTCCAACCCGGCTCTGGTCCGGGCCTATCTGGACGCGATCCGGGTGCCTCTGGTGGTCTGGGCTCTGGGGAATCCCGCGGCGCCCGCCGTGTCCGCCTGGGGAGGAGGGGCGAAGAAGGTCCACCCGATCGGCAGGATGCGGAAGGCCTTTGCCGAGCTGAAGAACGGGCTGACGTCGCAACGGATCGTCTGGGTCGAAGGGCGCCATCTACCGCAATCGATCGAGCTGTCGGCCGAAGCGGCGGCCGTCGTCGAGCTCGCCCGCTGACGCCTCACCCCCGGGTGTACTCGATCCCCTCGCCCGGCCATCCGACCCGCACCTTGTGCTTCACCTTGATCCAGCTGTTGGTCCGCTTGCCGGGCTCGTAGAGGGAGGCGGGGTCCTTCGCGATCAGCCCCTCCCAGCCGTGGGCCTTCACCTCGTCCCAGGCTTCGAGGCCGTCCGGGGCCAGGCGCCGGGCGATCAGGATCGGACCTTCGGCTCCCGCGAGCTCCTTCTCCAGGATCGCGCGGCGCCGGCGGAGCGGCTCGCGCCGGAGATCCTTGCCGCGCGCGAACAGGCAGTCGAAGGCCACCAGGACGGGCGGGGTTAGGATCTCCTCTTCGCCCCGTGAGCCGCGGATATAGGCGAGATGCGAGACGAGGCGCTCGTCGAACACCGCGATCTCGCCGTCCAGGATGAGACGCTTGGCCCGGAGCCGCGCCACCGCCTCGGCCACCTCCTCGAACTGCCGCGTCAGGTCCTTCAAGTTCCGCGAGACGATCCGCACGCGCGCGCCGTCCTTGAAGGCTACGGCGCGATAGCCGTCGTACTTCTCTTCGTAGACCCACCCGGGGGTGTGGAACGGCTGCTTGACCTCCGAGGCCAGCATCGGTGGGAACGGCGCCGGGAATTCATCCACGGCGCAATCGCGCCGCAAATTCGGTGCCGAGAGCTAGCGCGGTGCGACGTCCGCCGTGCCCGAGGCGTCGGGATGCTTGCCGGTGATCCCGGCGTAGAACGCGCGGATGGCCTGCATGTCGGTCTCTATGTCGCCGGTCGGGACGAGCGTCGGCCCGAAACCCGCGAGCTTGTGCTTGTAGTCGAGGAAGCCCATGACGATGGAAACCTGCGCTCCCACGGCGATGTAGTAGAAGCCGGTCTTCCAGTGCCGCACCTTCTGCCGCGTCCCTTCCGGCGGAACCACCAGCACGAGGTTCTCCTGGGCACGGAAGAGAGCCACGGACTGGGCGACCAGATTGTTGGAGGTGGAGCGGTCGATCGGGATGCCCCCCAGCCAGCGGACGATCCCGGCGAACGGCGGGCGGAAGATCGCGTCCTTGCCCATCCAGTAGAGCTTCACCCGGAAGAGGAGAGCGGCGCAGAGCATGACGGGGAGGTCCCAGTTGGACGTGTGGGGCGCCGCGATCAGGACGAAACAGTGCCTGGGCGGGAGCTCTCCCCGCAGGTGCCAGCGGAAGATCTTGAGCCAGAGGAAGGCGATGCCGCGGAGGAGAGGAGTCAGGAAGGGCGTGTCGAACAGCGTCCGGTTACCAGATCCCGCCATCGCTCCGCCTCATGTTCCGTAGGGTAGAATCCATTTGTCCAATGTCCGGTACGTCCGCCGGCCCTGGGACAGGAGGACTTTGTGTCATCGATCCTTGTACCACGATCTCCGGAAGAGGCGGCCGGGCTCGCCGCGCTGGGGCTGCTGGCATCCGGCCTGGTCTGGGCACTGGCCCAGGCGTGGCGCGAGGGAGCGCGCGCCCGGTTGGTGGCCGCGTACTTTCCGGCGGTCCGCGAGAACGCGGCGCGGCATCTCCTGCCCCTGGCCGAGGCGGCGTTGCGCGCCCGCCGCCTTCTGGAGAGGGCGCGGGATCCGGAGGAGACCGCGGCGCTCGAGCCGGGAATCGCAGAGCTGCTGCGTCTGGTGCGTGGGCTACGTGGCTTGCCGGTGGCTGGCGGCGCCCTCTGGCTTACAGGGGCAAGGGCGGAGGTGGCGGCGGCACGGCTGTGGACTGTTCTGGAAGACCGGCTGGAAGAATGCCTCGGGGAGGACGACCTGACCCTGGCCGTGGCGGGTGACGAGGCGGGCCTGGAAAGGTTGCGCCCCCGTCTCCGCCGCTGGCTTCGCGGGGAGCCCGGACCCGGCGCGGAGCTCTGGCTCCTCGAAGCCTTCGGCGAGGTGCTCGCGGCGGAGATCCGCTGGC
>DATFPH010000162.1:0-3391 GCA_035264905.1 Thermoanaerobaculia bacterium | reverse complement strand
GGCCGCCTTCTCCGGGTCCGCCGCCTTCCGGCCGCGGAACGGCTGGAGGTTGAAGGCGGACAGCTTCTCCGACCTGGTGCCGTAGTGCTGCTTCACTCCGGCCCGCAGGAAGGCCGCAAGCTGCCGCCCGTCGGCGACCAGGACCTCCAGCCGCTTGGAGACCTCCTGCTTTCTCGCCGTCAGGTCGGCCTGCAACAGGAGGAGCTCCCCCGTCTCGGTGGTGATCCCCTCGAGCTTGATCCGCGGCGCCTCCAGGTGCGGGATTTCCGCTGTATTGGCCACCAGCGGCGGAATCAGCCGCCGCCAGTCGTCCCGGGTTTCTGCCTGGGTGTTGGTCTTTCGGGCCATCGTCGTTGCTCCTTGGGTGATCCCGGCGCCTTTATGACGCCCGGGTGAGACCAGCGTGACCCGAGGAGCGCAAGACCCCAAAACGGGCGATCTGGTCATGCCGGGCGTAAACCGCACAATCTACGAGAGATAGAGATTCGAGGACCGAGGGAAAAGAGCGCAATGATCTTTCCATTTTCGACACGGAGGGTTGATTCCCCCTCTCCCGGGCGGGTGCCGTCAGACGGAGAGCGGCAGCGCGCCCTCGACCCGCGTGCGCTCGAGGCGCGGCGCGGCGCCGCCGGCCCAGCGCCGGGCGCGGTGGGTGATGCGGTAGGCGAGCGGGCCGCCGTCGGGGCGGTCGCTCTTCTCGAGGGGGCGGACGACGCAGACGAACTCGACCTCGAGGTCGTCGGCGCCGGCGCGGACGACGGCGTAACCGTGGCCGCCGACATCGGTGAAGGCGAGGTGCGGCGCGACCTCGGGGTTGCTCGCCTTCAAGGCCTGCTCGCGGTCGTGGGTGCGCTGCAGCTCGAGGCTGGCGCGGACGCCGTGGAGGAGCGTGCAGTTGATCGCCGGCTCGAGGGGTGCCGGGGCCGGCGGCTGGTGGAGGTAGAGCGCGCGCAGGGGGTGGTCCTTGGAGATTTTGTACGACATCGCCTCGAAGAGGCCGGGGGCCGAGATCGAGCCGACGATGAACTCGACGCCGGCGGGCTCCAGGGGCGACGGCGGCAGTGCCGTCGAGAGGAGGCCGGCGGCGAAGGCGTGGCGGTCGCCGGCGAGCGTCGCGAAGCCGGCGAGCTTCTCGCGCCGGACGATGTCCAGAATCTCGTTGCGCTCGGTGCGATAGCCGGTCCAGTCGACGCTGGGCATGAGGGCGTAGCCGGGGAAGGGCCAGCTCGCCCGCAGCTCCGGCGGCAGGTTCTGCAGATCGGTCCGCCAGTCGAGCATGGCGACGGAGTTGCCCCACAGCCGCCAGCGTGCCGTCGAGGCGCGCAGGCGTGCGAGGAACCAGGCCTTCTGGGCCGCGCCGAGCATCGTCTGCGGCGGCGCCGTGCGCCGCGGGTTCGGCACCTCGGCGCCGCCGGAGCGGATCGTCGCCGGCGGCCGGCCGCCGGCGAAGCTCCGCCCGGCATCCAGGACCTCGGCGATCTCCATGGAGCCAAAGTAGGGGACGCCCGGCGGATCGAAGGCTTCGACCTCGGGGCGGTCCCAGATCGGCTCGGAGCGGAACGAACGGTTGTCGGTGAGGATCAGCTCGACGTTGGCGCCGAAGCGGAACGCCCGGAAGAGCTTCAGGCTCGAGATGGCGGCGAGGTTGCCGGGCTCGAGGCCCAGGCCCTGGTCGTCGAAGCGCTCGATCGGCACGTCGCGGACGGCGGGGGCGACGAAGCGGTCGGCGGCGTCGGCGGCGCTGGCGGCTCCCGGCGCCTTCTCCACCCGCGCCGGCTGGTACTCGAACCAGGCCTGGTTCGCCGCCACCTTGCGCGTCTGCGCCGGGATCGCCCCGCTGCCGAAGTTCACCTGGCTCTGCCAACCCTTCCAGGAGAACTCGTGGTTGTCCCAGATGCAGACGAACGGCCAGCGGGCGCGGGCGTCCTGCAGGTCAGGGTCGGCGAGGTAGCCGCGGTAGAGGATGCGGTAGTCGTCGAGGTCGGTCGGCACGTGGAAGTCTTCGACCTTTTCGCCGTGCGGAAAGCGCACCACGTCGCGGAGGCGGCGGTCGTACATTCCCTGCGGGCGGTCCTCGGGGTACCAGACGATCTCGTAGACGAAGTCGCCCAGGTGGAGCACGAAGCCCAGCCGGTCGGCCTCGGCGGCGCGCTCGTCTTCCCAGATCATCCGGCGATAGGCGTTCGAGGCCCCCTGCGTCACGTTCTGGCAGCTCACGAAGGCGAAGCGCACCGGCCTTTGGTCGGTCTCCGCCGGGGCGGTCAGCGTGCGGCCGGTGCGGCTCGCGAAGCCATGCTCGTCGATGAAGCGGTACCAGTAGACCCGCGCCGGATGGAGGCCCGCGGCGAGCACGCGGCAGGTCCAGTCCGTGTCGGCCGTGAGCGCCGCGCGGGCGCGCGAGACGACGCGGGCGAACGCCGCGTCCTCCGCCACCTCGACGGCGAGGAGTGCCGCCCGGCTCTCCCCCACCGGCGGCCGGCGGGTCCACAGGATGACGCTGTCGGGATGGGAATCGGCCGAGGCCACGCCCTGCGGAAAAAGGTCCCGCCGCTCGACCGCGCCGCGCTTGCCATCCCCCGCCCGTCCCGTTCCCAAGACCATGGAAGGCCACGCCAGCGCTGCCCCGAACGCCGCCGCGCTCTTGATCGCCTGCCGTCTCGTCATCGCCATCAGCAACCTCCGTCGCGCCCCCGATCGGCCTCGGGGACGAAAGCGTATCCGGTGACGGACAAGAGTACCTCACGCCTGGCAGAGGGGTGGAGCCGTTGTAGGCGCCGATCGCTTTGCTACACTCAGCGCCCGGCAGCACATCTCATGGAGGGCCTCGATGTCGATCACACAGGACGTTGCGTATTCCTTGCGGCTCATGCGCAAGGCTCCGCTCTTCACCGCAGCCGTGGTGCTGACCATTGGCCTGGCCATCGCCGCCACCGCCACCATGTTCAGCGTGGTGAATGCCCAGATGTTGCGGCCGCTGCCCTTCAAAGATCCGGACCGGCTGCTGTTGGTCTTCGAGAGAAACGACAAGCTGAACGCGCCGGTGTACAACGTCTCGGTCCTGAACTTTCTCGACTGGCGGGAACAGACGCAAAGCTTCGACCTCGCCGCGGTCAATCCCTACAACTACGTCCTCACCGGAACGGGTAACCCCGAGCAGCTGGCCGGCAACCGCATCAGCCCGGAGCTGCCGCGCGTTCTCGGGGTCCCTCTGATCGCGGGAAGGCCGTTCACCCCCGAGGAAGAGAAACCCGGCACGGCACCCGTCGCCATCATCGGAGAGGCGTTCTGGCGAAGCCACTTCGGCAAGGACGCCAACGCCCTGGGCCGCACCATCAACCTCGACGGCACCGCCACCACCATCGTCGGCATCGCCCCTGCAACTCTGAACCTC
>DATFPH010000161.1:0-27250 GCA_035264905.1 Thermoanaerobaculia bacterium | reverse complement strand
ATAGTCCAGGCCCACGCGGTGGAGCACCTCGATCCGCTCCTTCAGCTCGTCGAGGAGATGGCCCGCCATCTGGCGCTGGCGGTCGGTCCAGCGCTGCGCGGCAAGCCAGGAGCGCAGCGTCTCGATGCTCATCCCGGTCAGGTCCGGCAGCAGCTTCCCCTGCAGCCGCACGTTCAGCGCCTCGGGCTGGAGGCGCGTGCCGCCGCAGTCAAGGCAGGGGTTGTACGCGCGGTAGCGGGCGAGCAGCACGCGCACATGAACCTTGTAGGTCCGCCCTTCGAGCCAGTGGAAGAACTCTTCGAGATTGGTGAACCGCCCCTTGCCGCTCCACACCCACTCCCGGTCCTCGGGCTTGAGCTCGGCCCAGGGGGTGCTCAGCGAGATACCGCGCTTCTTCGCGTCCTTGAGCAGCTCGTCGTAGAGCTCCTCGTAGGCCGGCGTGTTCCACGGCGCGATCGGGCGCTCGGACAGGCTGCGCCGCGGATCGGGGATCACCCGCTCGCGGTCGATGCCGATGATCCGCCCGAAGCCCTGGCACCGCGGGCAGGCTCCCAAGGGGGAGTTGAAGGAGAAGAGAGCGGGCGTGGGCCGCCGGGCCGTCTCGCCGCAGACCGGACAGGAGAGTTCCCGGCCGTAGAAGCGAACCCCCTCGGGGCCGCGCGCCTCGACACGGCCCCCCTCCCCATGACTCATACGCCAGGCCTGCTCCAGGGTGTCGAGGATGCGCGCCTTCGCGTCGGCACGGGCCGGGAACCGGCCGAGGACCAGCGGCAGGGGATCGCGCGCTGCCGGCCACTTCTCGCCCGGCTCCATGCGGACCACCTCCTCGCCATCGAGGCGGCGCTGGAAGCCCTGGCGGATCAGCTCGCCGAGCGCGTCCTCGGCGCTCTTCCTGGGCCGGGGCACGCGCACCACCAGAAGGAACGGGCCGCCGGCGATCCCGGACACCAGCTCCTCGGCCGCCTCGTCCGGAGTGAAGGTCCGCACCAGGCCGTGCCCGCGCGGGCACACCACCTCGCCGAGGTGGGTGTAGAGGAGGCGCAGGACGTCCATCGCCTCGGTGATCGTTCCGACCGTGGAGCGGGCGTTGCGCACCGCGTTCTTGGCCTCCAGGGCCACGGCTGGGAGGATGTTCTGGATGTCGTCGACCGGCGGCCGTTCCATCTGATCGAGGAACTGCCGCGCGTAGGTCGACATGGACTCGACGAACCGCCGCTGCCCTTCGGCGAAGACGGTGTCGAAAGCGAGAGAGGACTTCCCCGCGCCCGAGGGGCCGGTCACCACGGTGACCGCGCGGTGCGGAATCCGGCAACTGACCCCTTTGAGGTTGTGCGTGCGGGCGCGCTCGACAAGAATGGACGGAGTCTTGGGCATCACTTCGGAGAACCGCTCCAGGCGGAGCCCTACATCATAGAACAGAACCCTCCTCAGCGGCCGGGCGGCTTCTCCTCGCCCCCCCGGTCGTTCCCTTGCCGGTTCTTGTCGTTCCCGAACACCTTGCGCAGCCAGCTCCGGAAGGGGTGTCGCCGGGGACCGCGGCGGTCTTCGCTGGCGGTGCCGGCAGCCTCGTCGCCGACCGCGATGCCATCTCCGAGGGTCTCTTCGGAATCGCGGGTGTCCATGGCCTCGGCGATCTCCTGCTCCCAGTAGCTCTGGTGCTGGTTACAGAGCTGGCTGGGGACCGTCCCTTCGCGGAACACCTCGGTGAGGACGACCGGGCAGTACTCGGTGGCGAGCAGGCCGCTCGTCGGGTCGATCACCGCCGTGGTGAGGCCGGGCGGCTGCTCGAACGCCGAGTAGCCGTTGCGGGGAGCGGCCTTGCTCATGAAGCGGATCCAGATCGGCAGCGCTGCGCGCGCGCCCGACAGCCGGGTCATCGAGTTGTCGTCATAGCCCACCCAGACCACCGTAGCCCGCTCGCGCGCAAAGCCGCCGAACCAGCTGTCGCGCCGCTTGTTCGTGGTGCCGGTCTTGCCCGCCACGTCCCCGGGAATCCCCGCCGCGGCGCCGGCCGCCGTGCCGCGGACCAGCACCCCCTGGAGCAGCGAGGTCACCATGTAGACCGTCTGCGGCGTGAGCACCCGCTCCGCCTCCGGCAGGGCCACCCCGGCCACCGGCTTGCGGTAGCGGTCGAGGACGGCGACCAGCCCGTGCACCGGCGCCCGCACTCCCTGGTTGGCCAGCGTGGCATAGACCCCCGCCAGCTCGGCCGGCGTCGTCTCGAACGCTCCCAGGGCGACCGACGGGAACGGATCGATCTTCGCCGTGATCCCCATCTCGTGGGCGAGCTGCACGACCTTCTCCATGCCGACCTGCTGGCCGAGGCGGGCGGTCGCCGGGTTGTAGCTCCGCTCCATGGCACGGCGCACCGTCACCCAGCCATGGAAGCTGCCGTCGTCGTTGCGCGGGCTCCAGACGAGGCCGGCCTTGCGGATGGTCAGGGGCGTGTCTTCGAGCGGCGTCGAGGGCGTCACCTGGCCGGTCTCGAACGCGGCGGCGTAGACGACCGGCTTGAACGAGCTTCCCGGCTGGCGCAGCGCCTGGCCGGCGCGGTCGAACTGGCTCTCCGGGTAGTTCCGCCCGCCCACATAAGCCAGGATGCCGCCGGTCTTGGGATCGACCGAGACGAGAGCCGCCTGGAGCGGCCCCTTCCCCGTATGTCCTTTCTGATAGCCCTTCTCGGACCTTTCGAGCCCCCACTCGACGGCGGTGACCGCCGCCTGCTGGCTCCGCCAGTCGAGGGTGGAGAAGAGGACGTACCCGGAATTAGCCAGGTCCTCGATCCCCCAGCGCTTCTGCGCCTCGACGGCCATGGCGTCGGCGAAATAGGGCGCGCGCCGGCGCACAACCGGCTCGGGCGCCGTGCTGACCGGCCGGTCCAGGGCGCGGTCGATGCGCTCCCCGTCGGCGAGCCGCAGCTTGCGCATCCGCTCCAGCACCCAGTCGCGGCGCTCCTTCGCCTTCTCGGGGTGGGCGAGCGGGGAGTACGCGGCGGGCGCGCGGATCATCCCGGCCAGGGTCGCGGCCTCGGCCAGGTCGAGCTGGCCGGGGTCCTTGCCGAAGTAGGCGCGCGAGGCGGCTCCCATCCCCATCAGGGAGACGCCGCCGCTGCCGCCGAGATAGATCTCGTTGAGATAGGCCTCCAGGATCTGCCACTTGTCATAGCGCGCCTCGAGCAGGAGAGCGAGGACCAGCTCCTGCGCCTTGCGGCCCATGGTGCGCTCGTGGCTCAGATAGAGGTTCTTGACCAGTTGCTGGGTGAGCGTGCTGCCCCCCTGGCGGATCTGGCCGCCGCGCAGGTTGACCCACATCGCGCGGAGGACGCCCGAGACCGAGACGCCGGAATGCTGGAAGAACGCGTCGTCCTCGGCGGCGATCACGGCCTTGATCAGGTCCTCGGAGACCTCGTCGAGCCCGACCGGCCGGCGCTCCTGGTTGCTGGGACCGTAGTAGGAGGCGAGCAGCGGGGGCTCCAGCGTGACCGACTCGGCCGCCTGGCCGGTGAGGCGCAGGCGGGAGACGCGGCTGCCCTTCCAGCTCACCTCGACGAGCCCGCCTCCCTTCCGGCCGTCCGGCAGTGGGAAGCTGCGCACGTGGACGGCGAAGCCGCCCTTCCCCTCCCGATAGCGTCCAGGAGGCAAGCTCCCGGAGTCGTCTTCCTCGCGGTACCCCTCGGCGCGCAGATCCTCGATCAGCCGCTCCCGGGGATAGCTCTTCCCTGCGGCGAGGACCGGAGTCAGGCCATAGAGACGGGACGGCTGCCGGAAGGTCAGGTCGTCGAACTGGCTCGACAAGCGCCAGAACGGCCGGATGACGAAGGCGCCGATGACGATCAGAGCGACCGCGAGAAAGAGAAGAAGTCCCCGTCGCCAGAGCTTGCGACGGGGGTCTATGGGAGGTTGTTTTTTACTGCGGTCCTTCGACATCGGAGGGTGCCCTTTGCAAAACGTGGTCCACCAGGTCCCGCTCTCCCATATCTGTCTCTCCCGTCAGATGTGGCGGACCAACGATACGGCAGGCGGGCACCGGTGTACAGCGGGAATCCCCGCCCCCCCGCCGCCGTTGAACAGACCGGAATCGGCGTTTCTGCCCGATCTCCCTTTCTCCTGGTAAAATCTGCCGCCCTATGATCTCTGTCTCTGACCTCGGTAAATCCTTCGGCCCCCAGACCCTGTTCGAGGGGGTGTCGATCCAGTTCAACCCCGGCAACCGCTATGGCCTCGTGGGGGCCAACGGCTCGGGCAAGTCGACGTTCCTCAAGATCCTCACCGGCGAGGAGCTCCCCAGCGAGGGGACCCTCAACTTCCCCAAGCGCCTGAAGGTCGGCGTCCTGCAGCAGGACCACTTCCGCTATGAGCAGATGCCGATCCTGGAAGTCGCCATGATGGGCAACCACGACGTGTGGGAGGCGATGGTCGAGAAGGAACGCCTGCTCGCCAACGCGGAGACGGAGTTCGACTCCGACCTCTACGCCGAGCTCGAGGACCTCATCCTCCGCCACGACGGCTACACCCTCGAATCCCGCGCCGGCGAGATCCTCGAAGGCCTCGGCATTCCGACCGAAGTCCACCGCGACCCGATGTCCACCCTGTCGGGCGGCTTCAAGCTGCGCGTCCTCCTTGCCCAGGTCCTCGCCTCGGAGCCGGACGCCTTGCTCCTCGACGAGCCGACCAACCATCTGGACATCCTGTCGATCCGCTGGCTCGAGCGGTTCCTCTCCGAGACCTTCAAGGGCCTCGCCGTGGTCATCTCGCACGACCACCGCTTCCTCGACAACATCTGCACCCACATCGTCGACGTGGACTACGAGACGATCATGCTCTACCCGGGGAACTACACCGCCTTCATGTCGGCCAAGGTGATGAACCGGGACCGCAAAGAGGCGGAGATCGAGAAGCGCGAGGCGGAGATCGCCAAGCACAAGGAGTTCATCGACCGCTTCAAGGCCAAGGCCACCAAGGCCCGCCAGGCCCAGAGCAAGGTCAAGATGATCGAGAAGATCGTCATCGAGCGGCTCCCCCAGACCTCCCGCCGCTACCCGACCTTCAAGTTCAAGCAGGGCCGGCCCAGCGGGAAGGCGGTGCTGGAGATCGAGGGCGTCTCCAAGTCGTACGGCGACAAGCAGGTCCTGAAGGACGTCTCGCTCCAGATCCAGCGCGGCGACCGCCTGGCTGTCATCGGCCCGAACGGCATCGGCAAATCGACCCTCCTGAAGATCGCAATGAACGAGGTCGAGGCCGAGACCGGCCGCATCGAGTGGGGATACGAGACCCACCGCGGCTACTTCTCGCAGGACCATTCCGAGGTCGAGAAGGGGAGCAAGCAGTCGGTCGAGGCGTGGCTCTGGCAGTACGTTCCCGGCGAGCCGATCGGCTTCGTGCGCGGCAACTTGGGGCTGGTCCTCTTCTCGGGGGACGACGTGAAGAAGACCGTCGGCAGCCTCTCCGGCGGCGAGGCCGCGCGCCTGGTCTTCTGCAAGCTCTCGGTGACGAAGCCGAACATCCTCATCCTCGACGAGCCCACCAACCACCTCGACCTGGAAGCCATCGAGGCCCTGGTCGAAGGGCTCAGGGCCTACGACGGCACCCTGATCTTCGTCTCCCACGACCGCTGGTTCGTGTCGCAGCTCGCCAACCGCATCCTGGAGATCTCCCCGAAGGGAATCAACGACTTCCCGGGCACTTACGAGGAGTACCTGGAGCGCTTGGGCGACGACCACCTGGACGCCGAGGCGGTCTTGCGTCTGCGGCGCGAGCAGAAGAAGAAAGCCGCCGCCGCCAAGGGGAACGGCGGGCCCTCGCTGGACGACAAGCAGCGCCAGAAGCTCCAGAAAGACCTCACCAAGAAGCGCGACGAGGTCACCTCCGCCGTCGAGAAGGCCGAGTCCCGCATCAACGCCATCAACGAGCTGTTCTGCGACCCCACCTTCTTCGACCGCACCGCCGCCGGCGAGGTCAAGAAACTGGAGAACGAGCAGAAGACTCTCTCCTCCAAAGTCGAAGAGCTGATGGGAGAGTGGGAGAAGCTCGAAGGGCGGATCAGCGAGCTCGGGGCGTAGCCGCCCCTGACGGGTTGGATTGAGGAAGCCTTCCCATTGCAGCGTTAGGGACTTGGGAGGAGGAAGCTGAGAGAGAGGACAGGCTTGCGGTAGTCTATGCGCCTTTGAGGAGGTCCGCATGGAGCACATCACACGAAGGCGTTTTCTGGGTTGGGGCCTGGCCGGCGCGGCCACGGCGATGTCAGGGAGCTATCTCACCTCCAGACTGTTCGCGGCGGACGACGGGGTCGCCCGGTTCAAGGCGCGGCCGGGGAAACCCACCAAACCGGCACAGATCGGGCTGCACGACCTCGGCCTGGGCAAGAGCAAGGACAAGGATGGCGTGCTCTCCGTGCCTCCGGGGTACAAGCCGGAGAAACCCGTGCCGCTGATCTTCATGTTGCACGGCGCCCTCGGCCGCTATGATGGGTACAACATATTCTGCAAGGTGGCGGCCGAGGATGGGATCGCGGTGGTGACGCCGGACTCCCGGGGCCGGACCTGGGATCTCATGCTGGGTGGCTTCGGGCCGGATATCGCGTTCCTCGATCGCGCCCTGGAGCACACCTTCGATCACGTGGCCATCGACCCGAAGCGCATCGCGCTGGCGGGGTTTTCGGACGGCGCTTCCTACGCGCTCTCCGTCGGCCTGGCCAACGGCGACCTGTTCACGCATCTGATGGCCTTCTCGCCGGGCTACATGATGCCGCCGAGCCGGGTGGGCAAGCCGCGCGTCTTCGTCACGCACGGGAACCACGACGAGGTCCTGCCGGTCTCCAGCTCCAGGGACCGCATCGTCCCCCAGTTGAAGCAGTGGGGGCACGAGGTGATCTACAAGGAGTTCAACGGCGGGCACGCGCTCGACCCGGATCTGGGCCGCGAGGCGTTCCGCTGGATGATCAAGTAGGGGAGAGGAATGGCGAACTGTTTCAGGCGTCCCTGTGCTCCAGCGTGTAGCCCCAAGTCCCCCGGGACGTCACCCGCCGGGTGAGCCGGAAGAAGTGCCCGAGCCGGGCGGACCAGATCCAGCCCTCCGGATCGGGCTCAATCGGAACATAGCTCCCGTCACGCAGGCAGTAAGCCCGGAACTGGACATCGTCGCCGCGGGCATCGACCACCCAGAGCTCCGGCACCCCCGCCTGGGCGTACAGGCGGGGGAGACGCCGGGTGTCTTTGGCCACGGAGTCTTCGCTCACGACCTCGACCACCAGGTCGGCGGCTCCTTCGATTTCGGAGAGCCGGTCCGGACGGCGGCCCAGGGAGCGGTAGCGCACCCGCCCCGCATCCAGAGACTCGAAGAGCACCACGACCACGTCCGGCTCGGCCGACAGGCCGGCGCTGTCCGAGGTATAGCGCGTGCTGTCGGTAAAGACCTCTCCCGTATCGAGAGCGGTCAGCAGATTGTGCAGCCCTGCGTAGATCGCGCCTTTGACGAGGCCATGCGAGAACAGCTCCTCCGGGCTCAACTCCACCTCCACGTCACCAGCCAGGAAATCGATACGCCCGGTCTCGGGGAACTCGGGAGATGCGACCCAGCGCCGGAACCCTTTCAGGGTCAGGGCGTCCCGTGGGATCGGCAAGTTCTCCTCGAAGAAGACGGCGCGCTCTCGGGCCATGACGTGATTTTACCTCGGAAAGGCTCCCCGGCGTCACCCTCCGCAGGTGGGGAACGCGTTCGTGTCCTGGATCGGCTTGAAGGCCTGGCCCTGCTGGTTGACGTAGATCTTCGTGTTGTTCTCCCGGGTGTCGGTCACGGTGACGACGGTGCGCACGTTGGTGAGGCCGCCGGCGAAGACCCAGAAGCGGTTGTTCAGGCTGCAACCGTCCAGGACCTTGATCACCGCCTCGACGTTCTCCGGATTGAAGAACCAGAGGTAGCCCGTCTGGTCGGTGAGCTTCTCGACCTTGGCGCCGCCGCTCTGTCCGCTGGAGGTCTCATAGGTAGCCTGCACCGCGAACCGGCCGTTCAACAGGCAGAGGGTGAATTCGTCCGGGATGCAGCCGTTCGGGTCGAACTCGGCCCGGACGCCCACGGCCCGCGCCCGGTCCTCGACGTCCTGGAACCGCGTCCAGTGCGCGCCCGCGTCGTCCGAGCCGTAGATCGCGGCGGCGGGGGTTTCCGCGCTCTCGTCGGCGCAGAGGTAGACGTTGGGGTTCGCGATCTGGTTCCAGGAGGCGCCCACGTAGACCGAGCCGGAGGTGACTCCGATGTCGAGCAGCGAGCAGTCATAGCCGAAGAAGGTGGGAGCGGTATCCGAGATCCCGTTGGCCGAGACCGCCCGGGTGCCCAGGAGGGTGCCGGGTTGGCCGCCGGTCCCGTTGTCGTCATAGACCAGGAGGTTGTAGGAGAGGTTGGAGGTCCCGGGGCCGCCCGCGATCCAGCAGATGCAGGCGCGGGTCAGCAGAGACGGGTACTCGGCCGGCGTCAGGCGCTGGACGATCCGCGAATCGCTGCCGCTGACGAAGTAGCCGGTCTCGAACGAGCCGTCATCGACCTGGATGCCGCCGGTGCAGGCCGGGCCCGAGGGCGCGAAGATCGAGCCGGGGGTCCGCAGGCTCTGGATGTCGGGAGGGCTCGGGGAGGTCTGGGCGACCGCGACCGCCGCCGCGAAGGCGGACAGGATCGACAGGGCCAGGGATCTCGTTGTGGACATCACTTCCATCCTTTTTCAGCATATCGACGCTCCAGGGTACCAGATAGCCTTGGTTTACGGACGAGAAGCCCGGGCCGTCGCGGCCGTCGCCGCCCTGGTGACGTTCCTAGTTGACAGGACGCGCGCTTCGAGTAGGATCTTGTCCCAAACAAGCTTCTTGCTTCAGGCGCTCCAGGGCGAATGGTTCGTTCTGCGCGCCTCCAGCTCTGGTTCGACAGCGCTCGTGTGTCTGAAGTCTGAGACTTCATCAAGGAGGGCCTCGTATGTTCTCGCGTCCGGGTGAACGAAGGAGCCGGCTGGTTGCGCCGGCGGTCGTATTGTCCATTCTGTCCGTCGCCGCGGGCCTCAGCCCCCGGATGGCCGCCGCTGGAGGCGCCTCCCGGTGGGCGGTGGATTCCACTCCCGAGGTCGACGTCGCGGTGCAAGAGTTTCAGGACGCCGGGTTCGATCACGCCGCGCGGACCGACGACGGCCGCATCCAGGTGATGGTCGAGCTCGTCGATCCGCCGGCGGCCGTGGTCTATGCCCAGGCCATGCAGGGGGCCAGCCCGTCCGATCCGTCGGCCAGGGCGCGCGCCGGTGCGGCGTCCCGCGCCCAGGTGCAGAAGATCGAGGCGGCGCAGTCGATGGTCTCCGGCGAGCTCGCCGCCGCGGCCGACGCGCGGGAGCTGTTCCGCGTCAGCAAGGCGCTGAACGGGATCGCCGTGGCCATCGATCCGCGCAGCATCCGGGACATCCTGAAGATCCAGGGAGTCCGGCGGGTCCTGCCGATCGTCGCCGAGCAGCCGACCAACTCGACGAGCGTTCCGTTCCTCGGCACGCCCAACGTCTGGGCGAACACGATCGGCCTGCCGGCGGGCGCCGACGGCACCGGCATCCGGATCGGCGTCATCGACACCGGCCTCGACTACATGCACGCCGACTTCGGCGGCACCGGGCTGCTCGCCGACTATCAGGCCGAGTCGACGGACACCGCCAACTTCACGACCGCCGGGACCGCCACCGCGGGCTCGTTTCCGACCGCCAAGGTAGTCGGCGGCGTCGACTTCGCCGGTGACGCCTACACCGGCTCCAACGTGCCGTTGGCCGACGCCAACCCGATGGACTGCAACGGCCACGGCAGCCACGTCGCCGGCTCCGCGGCCGGCTTCGGAGTCACCGCTGCCGGTGCCACCTTCACCGGTCCGTACGACGCCAACGCTTCGACCTACAGCCCCCTGCGCATCGGCCCCGGCACCGCTCCCCAGGCGCGGCTCTACGGCTTGCGCGTCTTCGGCTGCGCCGGGAGCACGGGCCTGACCACCTTGGCGATCGACTGGGCGATGGACCCGAACAATGACGACGATCTCTCTGATCACCTCGACGTGATCAACATGTCGTTGGGCTCGGCCTTCGGCAGCGTTGCCAGCTCGACCGCGATCTCGGCGGACAACGCCGCCCTGGCCGGAGTGATCGTGGTCACCTCGGCGGGCAACTCCGGCGACACCTTCTTCATCTCGGGCTCCCCCGGCTCCGGCTCGCGCGTCATCGCCACGGCGGCCTCGGTCGACAGCGGCGTGTCGGTCGTCTCCGTGCAGGTGAACTCGCCCGGCTCGATCGCCGGCAACTACCTCGGCGGCAGCGCGAGCTTCGGGCCGGCTCCGAGCGGACAGACGGCAGACGCGGTGATCGCCGTCGATCCGACGACGCCGGCCGCAACCTGCGGAGCGGACCCCAACGACGGGTGTTGCGCGCTCACCAACGCCGCCGCCATGTCCGGCAAGATCTGCGTCGTCAACCGCGGCACCTGCGGCTTCGTCGTCAAGGCCGCGAACTGCCAGGCGGCCGGCGCGATCGGCGTGATCGTGGTCAACAACGCTCCCGGCTCGCCGCCTCCCGGAATGGCCGGCACGGACCCGTCGATCGTCATCCCCTCCGAGCTCGTGACGCTGGCGGACGGCACCCTGATCAAGAACACGATCAACTCGACGCCGCCGGTCAACGTCACCCTGGTCGGCCAGAACGGCGCCGACACCATGGCGAGCTTCTCCTCGCGCGGGCCGCGACGCATCTTCGGCTCGCCGCTGCGCCTCAAGCCCGATATCGCGGCGCCGGGGCTCAACATCACCTCGGTCCAGACCGGCCACACTTGCCTGGTGGCGGCGGGTTGCACGGGCGTCGCGGATCCCTCCGGGTTCCAGGCCGGCAGCCAGCCGCTCACCATCTCGGGCACCTCGATGGCGAGCCCGCACATGGCCGGCATCATGGCTCTGCTCCGCCAGCTCAAGCCCGACTGGACGGTCGAGGAGCTCAAGGCCCTGGCGATGAACTACGCGATCCACGACACCACGCTCTTCCCGGGCGGCACGCCGCCCCGGTTCGGGCCTTCGCGTGTCGGCGCCGGCCGCGTCGATCCGCCGAAGGCGGCGGTGGGGAACGTCATCGCGATGAACGCCGAGGACGTGGGGCTGGTCAGCGTCACGTTCAACCCCGAAGTGGTCGGCGTGGTGACACAGGTCAAGAAGGTGCGGATCATCAACAAGGGACTGACCTCGGAGACCTTCGACCTCGCCTTCGACAACGTCGTCAACGCGCCGGGTGTCTCGTTCTCTCTGCCGGGCGGAAGCTCGGTCACGGTGCCGGCGGGCGACGCCGTCGAGATCGACGTCCAGATGTCGGCCGATACGGCGCAGATGGACCACGCGCGCGATCCCGCGCTCTTCGCGACCCAGGGCGTGCAGGTGAACTACGGCGACCAGCCGCGCAACTTCCTGGCCGAGGAGGGCTCGTACCTCACCTTCAGCCAGAGCTCGACGCTCAAGCTCCGGCTGCCGGTCTACATGGCGGAGCGGCCGTCCTCGACCATGTCCGCCCCGGCGGCCATCGCGACCGGCGGCGCCGGCACCGGCTCGACCACCATCGCGCTGTCCGGGACGCACGTCTGCTCGGGCACCCTGGGAGCCGGGCCGACCTGCACCGGGACCTTCCCGCTCGACGTCGAGTCGCTGGTCTCCCCGTTCGAGCTTCAGGTGGTCTCGGGTGTCGATCCGGTGAATTCCACCGACTATGCGGACATCCAGTACGCGGGCGTGGCCTATCTGCCGGGCTCTCCCTCGAACATCAACAACGACCTCATCATGTTCGGCGTCTCGAGCTGGGGCGACTGGTCGACCCCGACGGACGTCGCCTACAACGTCTGCGTCGACACCAATGAAGACGGCGTCTACGACGTGAGCGTGATCAACAGCAACCCGTCGGTCTTTGTCGCCGGCGCGTCGGCCAACGACAACTTCGTCCGCGTGGTCCAGAACCTCACGACCGGAGGCTTCAGCATTCTCGGGCTGGCGTCGCCCGTGAACCTGGTCCAGCCCTCGGTCATCGACTCGGCCCTCCATCTCAACAACGTGATGGTCCTCGGCGTCAGCCCGGCGCAGCTCGGCATGGGGGCCGGCGACACCACGTTCCGCTACAAGGTCGTCACCTGTCCCGGCAGCAACCCCGGCTGCGCGCGGACGATCGGAGCCAACGACCACTGCAGCCCGTCGGCCGCCGTCCGCTTCGATCAGGCGGCGGGCCCGTTCTTCTGGAACTGGGCGGCCCAGGGCATCAACTTCGGCGGTGACTTCCTCGACGAGGACCTGAACGGCAACACCCTGCCGGTGAGCTGGAACACCGCCAACATGACCACCAACGGATCGGTGGGCGCCCTGCTGCTGCACCACCACAACAAGGCCGGCCAGCGGGCCGAGGTCGTGCTCCTCGACACCGCCCAGAGCGCCGACCTGGCGATCACCAAGTCGGTGACGCCGCCCAACCCGACCCTCGGGCAGAACGTCACCTTCACGCTCACGGTCACCAACAACGGTCCGAATACGGTCTCCGGCGTCGTGGTCAACGACTTCCTGCCCGCCGGGATCACCTACGTCTCGGACGATGGGGGCGGCGCCTACAGCTCCGGCACGGGCCTGTGGACGGTGCCGGGGACGATCGCCAACGCCGCGTCCGTCACGCTCAACATCACCGCCACCGTCGACACCACGGACCAGGCCTGCAACCTGGCGCAGATCACGTCGGGCACGCCGCTCGACACCAATCCGGTCAACAACCAGTCCACGGTCTGCGTCATGGCGCCGCGCGCGGCGGACCTCGACCTCAGCATGAGCGTCAGCAGCCCGACCGTCCTGGTGGGCGGCACGGTGACCTACACCCTCACGGTGACCAACAATGGCGGCGATCCGGCCTACGCCATCGACGTCCAGGAGGCGTTCCCGGCCTTCCCGCTGCTCAACCCGACGACCTCCACCGCCTCGCAGGGCTCGTACAACCCGGCGACCGGTCTGTGGAACCTCGGCAGCCTCGGCAGCGGCTTCAGCGCCACTCTGAGCCTCGGCGTGACCGCGCCCAATACCGCCGGCGCGCTCACCAACCAGGGCACCGCGTCGGCCGGTACGAGCGACCCGGACAACGCCAACAACACGGCGAGCGCCACCACCACCGTCCTCTCGCCGGCCACGGTCGCGGCCACCAAGACCGTGAGCGGGTCGTTCAACGAAGGCAACACCGTCACCTACTCCATCGTGCTCAGCAACAGCGGGTCCTACGACCAGCAGAACAACAGCGGGGCCGAGCTGACCGACGTGCTTCCCGCCAGCCTCACCCTGGTGAGCGCCAGCGCCACGAGCGGCACGGCGACCGCCACGATCGCCACGAACACGGTCACCTGGGACGGCGTCGTGCCGGCGGGCGGCTCGGTGACCGTGACGATCCAGGCCACCATCAACGCCGGTACGGCCACCACGACGATCTCCAACCAGGGGTCCGTCGCCTTCGACGCGGACGGCAACGGAGTCAACGAGGCGTCGGGCGTGACGGACAACCCGGCGGTGGCGGGAGCCTCCGATCCGACGAGCTTCCTGGTGATCTCGCCGGCCACGGTGGGCGGCACCAAGACCGTCTCCGGAAGCTTCGTTCCGGGCGGAAGCATCACCTACACCATCGTCCTGTCCAACACGAGCGGCCAGACGCAGCTCGACAACCCGGGCAATGAGTTCATCGACGTGCTCCCCGCCCAGCTTCATCTGGTGAGCGCTTCGGCGACGTCCGGCACCGCGGTCGCGACCGTGGCCACCAACACGGTGACCTGGAACGGCTCGATCCCGGCGAGCGGCTCGGTGACGATCACCATCCAGGCGACGATCGACGCGGCCGTCGGTGGCCAGTCCATCTCCAACCAGGGCACCATCAACTTCGACGGTGACGGCAACGGCACCAACGAATCCTCGGTCCTGACCGACAGCCCGTCCCAGCCGGGCGCGGCCGACCCGACGGTCTTCCAGCCGCTGACGGCGGCCGAGATCCCGACCCTCGGCGAGATCGGCCTCGCGGCGCTGATGGCGCTCCTGGCCGGCTTCGCCGTCGTCCGGCTCCGCCGCCGGGCGGCCTAGCGGTCCAGCCGCCTGACCCTACACAGAAACGGGGGAGGGAGCGATCCCTCCCCCGTTTTTCTTTTGTTGGGATGTCCTTGCTGCCCCTGGGGCCTACCGCTTTACGTCCTTCAGGCTCAACACCTGGAAAAATTCCTCCGCCACCTCGGCGGGATCTCCCACCAGCGCGCCGGCTCCGTCGTCGGGGAGCCAGTCGGCGGGGAGGTGGTGACGGTAGGGGGCGTGGAGGAAGCGCTGGTCGAACAGGGCGATGACACCGGTGTCCTGCGGCGAGCGGATCAACCGCCCCGCGGCCTGTACCACGCGGGTCATCCCCGGTACCACGAACGAGTACTCGAAGCCCTTCTCGAACCGCTCCTGGTAATACTCCTTGAGGAGCTGCTGATCGAGCGTCAGCGCCGGCAGGCAGGGGCTCACGATCGCCACCGCCTTGAGCACCTCGCCGGGGTAGTCCACCCCTTCCGCAAAAACGCCTCCCGCGACCGCCACCAGCAGGATGTCTCCGAAGATCGCCGAGCGCAGCGCCTGCAGGATCATCTCCCGCTCCTTGTCGCTGTCCGCCTGCTTCTGCACCAGCACCCGCTTGCCGCGCAGCCGCAGCCGCCCCGTCACCTCGGAGAGGAACTGATAGCTCGGGAAGAGCGCCAGGCAGTTGCCCGGCACCGCGTCGGCGAAATCCCCCAGGCGCTCGGCGATGCGGTCGTAGTTCGCCGGCCGCTGCTTGAACGTCGTCTCGACGCTGGCGTCGATCACCACCCGGCGGTTCTCCGGCGGGAACGGGTTCGGGATCTCCACGAACGCCGTGCGCCCCTTCTCGAAACCCAGGAGACCCGTATAGAACTCCGGTGGCGACAGGGTCGCCGAAAGGCCGACCGTGGCGTGGGTGCGCTGGAAGACCGCGCCGAGGAAGCGGCTCGGGTCCTTGCACAGGATCTTGAGCCGCGCCTCTCCCCGCCGCACCTCGACGCAGTGGCTGAAGGCGTCGTCCGACACGGTCAGGCCGTTCAGGAAGCGCAGGAAGTCGAAGTAGAGCCCGACGAACGGGTCCTCCGGCCGGAAGCTCTTGGTCTCACGCTGGTACTCCAAGTAATCCACGAAGGCGGCGTCGAGCTCCGGGCGGAGGCGCCAGAAGTGGTCCTCCGGGAGCGGATACTCGACCGCGCGGTCGCCCGGCGGACCTTCCTCCAGGGCATTGGAGACCGTCTCCTCGATCATGCGGGCGAGGCGCAGGCAGAGCGTCTCGATCCGGAAATGGATCGGCTCTCCGGCGTGGCGCATCCCTTCGGCGGCGCGGTAGGCGGAGGCGGCCGAGAGCTCCGGGCTGTAGTAGCCCCGCCCGCGGTCCACCAGGTTGTGCACCTCGTCGATCACCAGGATGGTGTCCGCGAGGTCCTCGTCGGGCGCGAAGTCGGTCAGCGCGACGTACGGGTCGAAGGCATAGTTGTAGTCGCAGATCACCACCTGGACCCGGCCGGCGAGCTCCAAGCTGACCTCGAAGGGGCAGACCTGCGTCGCCTGGGCGGCCGCGAAGACGTCGTCCGGCTCCAGAGAAGGGAAGCTCTCCCAAAGCCTGCCGAGCAGGCCGGAGCTCGTCAGCTTGAGGCCGTAATCCTTGGCGAAGCGGCAGTACTCCTCGTGGCAGAGGACCTGGTCGTTGGCGCACATCTTGGACTTGGCGCGCAGCCGCAGCGACCGGAAGGCCTGTTCCTGGTTGAGCAGGCGCATGACCGTGGTGGCCATCTCCTGTTGGGTCGTCTTGGCGGTGAGGATGAACAGCCGCTTGTCGTGCGTCAGAGCGTACTTGAGCGCCGGGAACAGGGCGGCGACCGTCTTGCCGATGCCGGTGGTCGCCTGGAGGAGGAGATGCTCGCGGTTGTCGACGGCGGTCTCGACCGCGGCCAGGATGAGCTCCTGTCCGGACCGCACCTCGCCATAGGGAAAGACCAGCCGCTCCGCCGCCTCCTGCCGCTCGCGCAGGCGCTGGCGCTCGGCCTCCCAGGCGTAGAGCAGGGCGTTGAGACGCCGGCGGACCCCGATCTCGATCGCGTCCGGATCGACCGCCAGCGTCTCGCGCTCCATGGCGTCGCTGCCGATGGCGATGAGGACGAGCTCGGCTCCGACGACTGCTCCCTCCGAGCGGGCGAGCATCCAGGCGTAGAGGATGGCCTGGCGCTGGTACATCTCGCGGACCGCCGGGAGGAGGACGCCGCCGCGGCGGACGGATTTGATCTCCTCGACGACCAGGCTCCCGTCCGGCTCCTTGCGCAGGCCGTCGATCCTGCCATGGACCCGCACCTGCCAGCCGCGGTGCTCGAAGGTCCAGCGGACGACCACCTCGCGGCGGTAGGTGGGATCGGACTCCAGGGCCTGCTCCTGATAGCGCCCATGGATCGCCTGGCCGAGCCACATCCGCTCATACCCGCCGCGGTTGGCGAAGCCCAGGCTGCGCGCCGGAGAGCCGTCGAGGAGGTCGGCGACGGCAAGGTCGAGGGTGAGGCTTTCAGGGTCGAAACGCGGTGCCACGGGGGAAGTATAAGTCCGGCGGAAGATCCTGTGAAAAAGATGAGGGGCGCAGCACGCCGCGCCCCTCAGGAATCTGACGGATCCGTCGGATCGGACCGATCCATCCAATCAGATCGCCCGGCTCAGATCTTCCGGTTGCGATCCAGAGCCGGATCGTTCACGTCGCGCGTGCCCTCGGTGGCGCCGCCGATCATGTCGGTGGCGGTGGGCACGGTCGTGTTGTAGCCGGTGCCCGCGGGATAGGTGCCGCCGGCGCTGATGCCCCCCGTCGTTCCCGCCGTGCCCGACCCGAGGTTGGACCCGAGCGTCGTGCCGGCCGCCGGAGAGTAGGTCCCGGTGGTGTCGCGGTTGAGGGTGCCGGAGGCGCGGTTGGTGGCGCGGTCCCAGGCGTCGCGGACGGCGTCCTTCACGTCCTGCCACTTCGAGCCCGTGCTGTGACGGTCCCAGTTGGTCCCGAGATCGTTCTCCACGTCCTCCCAGCGCCGGCCCTGGTAGTAGCCGGCGGAGTCGTAACCGTAGCGGTAGGCCGGCCGGAGCTCGTCATACTTGCGGCCCGAGGCATACGGACGGGTCGAGTAGCTGTCCCGCCAGTAGCGGTCCTCGTCGTCGTTCCAGCGGTTGGTCGCGCGGTTCCAGGAGTCGCGGACGGCATCCTTGGCCTCGTGCCAGGCCATCTTGGTCTCGCCCTTGGCCTTCTCCCAGCCGCGCTCCAGGCTGTTCTCGTGCTGATCCCAGCTCCCCTCGCGGCCGTAGGTCCGGCCGGACTCCCAGCCATACTTGTAGGCCGGCTCGAGGTCCTCGTACTTCCGGTTCTGGCCATAGGGGCGGCTCTGGTAGGTCTCCTTCCAGTACGGCTCCTCTTCGGTGCTGTACCGGTGGCGGCTGTCGACGCGGTTCCAGGCGTCGTAGGCCGCCGGCCGCGCGGTGTCCCAGTCCAGGTTCGTGGAGCTCCCCTGGCGCTGGCTCCAATCGCTCTTGAGATCGGTCTCGACGTCGTTCCAGTCGCGGTCCGCGTAGCGGGTCCGGGACTCCCAGCCATAGCGGTAGGCGGGGCGCAGATCGTCGTAGCTGCGGCCCTCTGCATAGGGCCGGTCCTTGTAGGCGTTGCCCCAGAAGGCGTCTTCCTCGGTCGGATTGACCGACTCCGCGAGCCCCTTGCCGGCGAAGCCGCCGGTCATCCCGCCCACGGCCGCGCCGATGATCGCGCCCACCGGGCCTCCCACCGCGCCGCCAATCACCGCGCCGACCGTGCCGCCGGTCGCCGCGCCGACGCCGGTGCCCACCGGATGCGCGCCGGGCTCTCCAGTCAACGGATCGCGGTTGGCGTCATGGAGGTCGGTATCCAGGGTGCCTGTCCGGGTGGTCGTCGTGTCTGTCGTACTGATCGTGCGGTCCCTTTCATCTGCCATGTAGGTAACCTCCTCTTGTGTGTGGACGAAAGATCTCCAGACGGCCCCGCGGCCACCTTTCGCTTGAGAGGAGGTGCAAAGTCGAGGCCAGCTCCGGGTCACCTCCGCTCAAAGCGGCGGAGCCGCCGCGAGAGCCCGGCAGGCGGAGCCGCGGCAGGTGCTCAGGGCGTGGACCCTGGCGGTGAGCCGCCGCAAGCGGTCGCCGCTCAGGCTGCGGGCCTGGTTCTGCAGCTCGAAGGGATCATTGACGAGGTCGTAGTATTCCCGCTCTCCCGTCCCGTATTCCACGAACTTGTACGTCGTGGTGCGCAGGCCGAGATGGGTGACGTGCTCCTCGCCCTCCGGCTCGTCCGGCGGCTCGAGGACGCCCTCCTCCCCGCCGCCGGAGGTGTCTTCGAAATGGTATTGCTCGAGGAACACCATCTGGCGCCAGCCGGCCGGCGGCTGCCGCGGCGCGCGGAGAAGGGGAGCGAGCGAGCGGCCATCCGCGGGGACCGGCAGCCGGGCTTTCGCGAGCTGCGCGATGGTCGGCGCCAGATCCACGCTCTCGACGAAAGCATCGACGCGGGAGCCGGCGGGGACGCCCGGGCCACGTACCACGAGCGGCACGTGGACGTCCTCGTCATAGGCGGTGTACTTGGCGGCCCCGAGGCGGTGCTGCCCCATGTGGAAGCCGTTGTCCGAGGTGAAGACGATGAAAGTGTTGTCGAGCTGGCCGGTTCTCTCCAGGGTGGCGACCAGGGAGGCGATGGCGGCGTCGACCGCTTGCAGGCTTTGCAGGCGGCGGCGGTAGAGGTTGTCCAGGGTGCGGATCTGCTTGTCCGTCAGCCGCGGACGGCCGCGAATCGACCCCGGCTTGTCGCTGACGTCGGCCTCGTCGAAAGACGGCGTGCGCGGCGCCTGGACGCCGGGGAAGAGCGCCGCGTCCCGGGGCGCCGGCGGGCAGGGCTTGTGCGAGGCGTAGGGGGCCAGGTAGAGGAAGAAGGGGACGCCGTCCGCGGCGGCCCGCGCCACGAAGTCGGTGGCCTTTTGCGCCAGGACGTCGGTGAGATAGTCGGCCGCCTCTCTCCCGTGCGCCACCAGCCGGCCGTTCTCGTTGAGCGTGTAGTTGTACTGGCCGTAGGGATTGCCGGCTGCCGGCACGATCCACTCGCTCCAGCCGGGCGGCACGTAGGTCCGATCATCGCGGTTCGGATAGACGTTGAGGTACTTGCCCATCAGCGCCGTGCGGTAGCCGGCCCGCTGCAACGCGACGCCGATCGTCTCCCGCTCGCGTCCCAGGTCCCGGAAGCGGGGGAAGCCGCCGTCGGGCGGAAAATTGGTGTAGACCTGAAGATTGTGCGTGTAGCGTCCGGTCAGGATCGTCGCCCGCGACGGGCAGCAGAGGGAGAGCGGCACGAAGGCGTTGGAGAAGAAAGCCCCCTTCTCGATCAGGTGCTCGCGCAGATGCGGCATGGCGTCGAGCGAGCCCAGGAGCAGGTCCTGGTCGTCGGTGAGGACGAGGATGACGTTCGGCGGCGTGGTGGCGGCCGGGGCCCCCGCGGGGCGTGCGGCGGCATCGCCGCGCGGCGTGAGACAAGCCGCGAGAAGGCCGAGCATGACGAGCGCAGCGGGTCTCATCCCCGCCTTACCGCTTTTCCTGGTACGGAATCCCCAGAGCCCGCGGCGCCCGGGAGTGGCCGATGAAGCCGGCGAGGACGACGATGGTCAACACGTAGGGGACGATCTGGATGAACTGGACAGGAACCTGCGAGACGCCCTGCATCTGGATCGACAGCGCTTCGGCGAAGCCGAAGAGCAGGCAGGCGAGCATGGTCTGCACCGGCCGCCATTTGCCGAAGATGAGAGCCGCGAGCGCGATGAAGCCGCGGCCGGCCGTCATGTTGCGCGCGAAGAGCGACGACTGGCCGATCGAGAGATAAGCGCCGCCGATCGCCGCGAGAGCCCCGGAGAGCATCACCGCCGCGAAGCGCACCCGGGCCACGTTCACCCCCGCCGTATCCGCCGCTTCGGGATTTTCCCCCACCGCGCGCAGGCGCAGCCCGAACGGCGTCCGGTTCAGCACGTACCAGGTGACCGGCACGAGGACGAAGGCGAGCACGATGGGCGCGAGCGGCATGAGCTGGCCCTGCGGGAGCTGCGGCGTGGCGCCGGTCGATTCGAAGAGGGCGCCCGAGAGGAGCGCCGGCACGCCGAGGAAGAGGATGTTGATCGCCGTGCCGCTCACCACCTGGTCCGCCTTGAAGCGGATGCAGGCGACGCCGTGGACGAGCGCCACGAGAACGCCGGCGGCGATGCCCGCCGCGAGGCCGATCCAGGGGCTGCCGGAGTAGTGGGTCACGGTGGCGGCTGTGAAGGCGCCCGCGAGCATCAATCCCTCGAGCGCGATGTTGATGACGCCGGAGCGCTCGGAGTAGAGGCCGCCCAGCGCCGCGAGCAGCAACGGCGTGGCCTGGCGGACGGCGGACGCCAGCAGGATCAGGATGATGGTCATACGCTCTTGATCCTCCTCTGCGAGCTGCGGCGGAACAGCGCCTCCGCGGCCACGAACAGGATGATGATCCCCTGCAGCACCATCACCAAGTCCTTCGAGACGTGCTCGGTGAAGATGTCGACGAAGAGCCCGCCGCGCAGCAGGGCGCCGAACAGCAGCGAGGCCAGGATGACGCCGCCGGGATGGTTGCGTCCCAAGAGGGCCACGGCGATGCCGGTGAAACCGTAGCCGGCCGAGAAGCCGTCGTAGTACCGGTAACGGTAGCCCAGCACCTCGTTGACCGCCACCAGGCCGGCGAGGGCTCCCGAGATCGACATGGCGAGCACGATCTGCTTCCCCGTGGCGATGCCGCCGTACAGCGCCGCCGCGGGGTTGGCGCCGGTGGCGCGGATCTGGTAGCCCCAGCGGGTGCGCCAGAGAAAGAGGTAGACGAGCAGGCAGGCGACGAGGGCCACCGGGAACGCGAGATTCAGCGGGATGCGCTCGGGGAAACCCGGAACGAACCGGCCGAGCCGCGCGATGTGGGCGCCCTCCCCGATCGGCACCGTCTCCAGGATCGGATCGCCCTGCGGCTTGTAGTGGTACTGCGTGAAGTAGCTCGCCAGGGCTACGGCGATGAAGTTCATCATGATGGTGGTGATGACCTCATGGGCGCCGAAGCGGGCCTTGAGCACGCCCGGCACCGCGCCCCAGAAACCGCCGGCCAGGAGCGCGGTGAGGAAGCACAGCGGCACCAGCAGCCACGCCGGCCAGGCGGCGCAGGTGATGCCCACCCACGCCGTCATGAAGGCGGCGGCGTAGAGCTGCCCCTCGGCGCCGATGTTGAGCAGGCCGCAGCGGAAGGCCACCGCCACCGCGAGGCCCGTGAAGATGAGCGGCGTCGCGTAGAAGAGCGTATAGCCGATCCCGTCCGGCCAGGTGAGGGCGCTGCCGAGGAGCAGCGTGTAGGTGGAGAAGGGGTTGTCGCCCACCGCCAGCACCACGACGGCGCCCACGGCGAAGGCCGCCACCACGGCGGCCAGAGGGAAGAAGAGCTCGCGGAGGAATTTCATCAGGTGTTGATCTCAAATCTAGGCCGCGGCGCTGCCGCCGGTCATCAGCAGCCCGATCTCTTCCATGGAGGCGTTCGCGGGGTCCACCTCGCCGACGATCCGGCCCTGGCGCATCACCAGAAGGCGGTCGGCGAGAGCCGTCACCTCCTCGAGCTCCGAGGAGACCAGGAGCAGGGCGCAGCCGGCGTCCCGCAGCTCCACCAGCCGGCGGTGGATGAACTCGATGCCGCCGATGTCCACGCCGCGGGTCGGCTGCGCCACCAGCAGCAGCTTCGGCTGCTGGTCCAGCTCGCGGCCGAGGATCAGCTTCTGCTGATTGCCGCCGGAGAGGGACCGCGCCGGCAGCTCCGGATCCGGCGGCCGCACGTCGAATGCCTCGAGGATCTTCTCCGTCTTGCGGCGGATGGCGTCGAGGTTCAGCCAGAACCGGCCGGGGCCCACCGCCACCGGCGGCCGGTCGTCGGCGCCGAGGATCGAGTTCTCCTGGAGATCGAAATCCAGCAGCAGGCCGCGCCGGTGCCGGTCCTCCGGCACGTGGGAGATCCCGAGCGCCCGCCGCGCGCGGACGGAGAGCGCGGCCACGTCCTTGCCGTCGAGCTCGATGGCTCCGGAGACGGCGCCGTCCACGAGGCCTGCCAGGGCTTCGGTCAGCTCCGTCTGGCCATTGCCCTCGATCCCCGCGATGCCGACGATTTCCCCGGCTCGCACCTCGAAGGACACGCCGTCGAGCCGCTTCTCGCCATCCGGCAGGGTCAGCGAGAGGCCGCGCACGGCGAGCACCTGAGCTTTCGGTTTGGCTGCCGGCTTGACCACCCGCAGCAGCACGTCGCGTCCCACCATGAGGCGCGCCAGCTCGGCGGCGCTCGTCTCGGCGGTCCGGCGCTGGCCGACCACGCGCCCGTCGCGCATCACCGTGACCTCGTCCGAGATCTCCAGCACCTCCGACAGCTTGTGGGTGACGATGACGATCGTCTTCCCCTGCTCCCGCATCCGCCGCAGGATGGCGAACATCTCCGCCGTCGCCTGCGGCGAGAGCACGGCCGTGGGCTCGTCGAGGATCAGCAGCCGCGCCTCGCGGTAGAGCGCCTTGAGCAGCTCCACCCGCTGCTGCTGCCCCACCGAGAGATCCTCGATGCGCCGCGCCGGATCGACGGCCAGACCGAGCTCGTCCGAGAGGGTGCGGATGCGTGCCTCGGCGCGCTTCAGGTCCAGCGCCACGGCCGAGCCGGGCTCGATCCCCAGCACGATGTTCTCGGCCACCGTCATCGGCTCGACCAGCATGAAGTGCTGGTGGACCATGCCGATCCCCAACGCGATCGCGTCGTGAGGGCTCTCGAAACGGCGCACCTGGCCTTCGACCACGATGTCTCCGGAATCGGCTCCATAGAAGCCGTAGGCGATGCGCATGGCCGTCGACTTGCCGGCGCCGTTCTCACCCACGATGGCGTGGATGGTGCCCGGGGCCACCGCGAGGTTGACGCGATCATTGGCCAGCACGTCGCCGAAGCGCTTGGTGATCTCGCGCAGCTCGATCATCTTCTTATTGGACCATCGCGTCCGTGACCTTGATCTCGCCGCGGATGATCCTGGCCTTCGCCGCCTCGACCTCTTTGATCACGTCGGGAGAAATCAGCTTTTCGTTGTACTGGTCCATGGCGTAGCCGATGCCGCCGTCCGGAAGGCCGTAGACGTGAATGCCGCCCTGGAAGCGCTTGTTCACGAGATCGTTGATGATCTGGTAGACGGCGTTGTCGACCCGCTTCACCATGCTGGTGAGGACGTGGCCGGGCTTGACCCAGTTCTGGTTGGAGTCGACGCCGATGACGAATTTATCGTGCTGCTCCGCGGCGTCGAACACACCGAGCCCCGAGTTGCCGGCCGCGGCAAAGATGACGTCCGCGCCCTTGCCGATCTGCGCCACCGCCAGCTCCTTGCCCTTGCCGGGGTTGTTCCACGCCGACTCGGTGACGCCGACGTAGTTCTGGATGACGCGGATCTCGGGATCGACCGCGTGGGCTCCCTCTGCGTAGCCCACCTCGAACTTGCGGATCAGGGGGACGTCCATGCCGCCGACGAAGCCGATCGTCCGCGTCTTGGTCGTGTGGGCGGCGATCATCCCCACGAGGTAGCTCCCCTCGTGCTCCTTGAAGATCAGAGAGGCGACGTTGGGCAGATTGCTGACGCCGTCGACGATGGCAAAGTTGACCTTGGGATAGTCCTTCGCCACCGCCTCGACGATGGGGGTCTGGGCGAAGCCGATGCCGATGACGAGGTCATAGCCAACCTCGGCGAAGGCGCGCATCGCGGGTTCGAGAGACGCCGGATCGCCCGGCTCGGCATCGCGCAGGACGATGGGGAAGTCCTTGGCCGCCCGCGTCACGCCGCGGAACGCCGCGGCATTGAACGACCGGTCGTCCTTGCCGCCGCTGTCGAAGACGATGCCGACGTGAAGCTTCTTGGGATCGCCGGCCGCGTAGCTCAGATCCCGGCAGCCGGCGGCGGCGAGGCTGAGCGCGAGAACCAGGGCGAAGCCGAGAGACTGGTATTTGCGCGACATGGCGGCGCGGCGAGAGTACCTCGCGATGGAGCGGAAGGCAAGGTGGCGCGGGTCGTTAGGGTCGTTATCCTCACCGCCCGGCTCCACTATAATTATGAGGGCCAATGAAAGACTTCTTCGTCAGCTTCAACAGCGCCGACAGAGTGTGGGCCGACTGGATCGCCTGGATGCTCGAAGAGGCTGGCTATGAGGTGGCCTACCAGCCGTGGGACTTTCGGCCCGGCGGCAACTTCGTGCTGGAGATGCAGAAGGCGGCCAGCGAGGCGCGCAAGACCGTCGTTGTCCTGAGCGACAACTACCTCCAGGCGGCCTACACCCAGCCGGAGTGGGCTGCCGCCTTCGTGCAGGATCCGCATAGCAATGACCGCAAGTTGATCCCTCTGCGGGTCGAGCCGTGCTCCCCTCCCGGCCTGCTCCAGGCGCTGATCTATGCTGATCTGGTGGGTCTGCCGGCCGACGAGGCCAAGGCGGCCGTGCTCGCTGCCGTCTCGGATGACCGGCCGAAGCCGGGACAGGCGCCCGCCTTTCCCGGCACGGCGCCGCACCCCGCGAAGCCCGCACCCGCCTACCCGGGCCTCCACCTCCACCTCGACATCGGCCGCCTGCCCACCCCCGGTAAGTATTTCGTCGGCCGAGACGCGGAGCTCGCCCGTCTCGACGCCGCCTGGGAAGACCCATCCACCCGCGTCCTCACCCTGGTAGCCTTCGGAGGCGTCGGCAAATCCGCTCTGGTCGCCCACTGGCTGGAGCGCATGTCCCTGGACGACTGGCGCGGGGCTACGCGGGTGCTCGACTGGTCGTTTTACAGCCAGGGAAGCAAAGACCAAAACACCTCGGCCGAGCCGTTCATCGATCACGCTCTCCGTTTCTTCAGCGATCCCGACCCCAAGGCCGGCTCCCTGCACGACCGCGGCGCCCGCCTCGCCTCTCTGATCAGGAAGGAGCGCTCCCTGCTCGTCCTCGACGGCATCGAGCCCCTGCAATACCCGCCGGGCCGGCCGGAAATCGAAGGGCGCCTCAAGGACCCCGGCCTCACCGCTCTCCTCAAAGGGCTCGCCGCGGCGAACCCGGGCCTTTGCGTGGTGACCACTCGAGTATCAATCGCCGACCTGGCCGGCTCTCCCAGGACGGCGCCCCAGATCCCCTTGGAGGAGTTGGACGCGGACTCAGCGGTCCAACTGCTGCAGCAGCTCGGCGTGAAAGGTCAGGAGACCGAGCTGCGGTCCGCGGCCGAGGATTTCAAACGGCATGCCCTGACGTTGACCCTCCTCGGTAACTACCTGTGCCGAGCGCATCACGGCGACATCCGAAAACGGCAGGAAGTGGACCTCCACCGAGCGGACGAGACACAGGGCGGGCAAGCCTTCCGCGTGATCGCGACCTACGCGCTCTGGCTGGGGGAAGGTCCGGAGCTTTCGATCCTCCGCCTTCTGGGGCTTTTCGACCGGCCGGCCGATGCCGCCGCCCTGCAAGCACTGCGCGCCAAGCCGCCGATCCCGGGGCTCACGGAGCCTCTCTTCAGGAAGAAAGGCTGGTGGACGCAAGAGGCTCTGCCGGAAGAAGACTGGCAGACCGCGGTCACCACCCTGCGGGAGCACAGCCTCGTGGCGGCGGCCGATCCGCAGGCGCCAGACATCCTCGACGCCCATCCCCTGGTGCGGGCCTACTTCGCGGAGGAGCTCGAGATCAACCGGCCCGCAGCCTGGCAGAAAGGGAACCGGCGCCTCTACGACCACCTGTGCCGGGCAGCCCCGGAGTATCCCGACACGCTGGAGACGCTGCAGCTCCTCTATGCCGCGGTCGTCCACGGCTGCCGGGCAGGCCGGCAGCAGGAGGCGATGAACAGAGTCTACCAGCGGCGGATTCTCCGCGGGAACGAACAGTTCAGCTGGAGGCAGCTCGGGGCTTTCGGGTCGGAGCTGACGGCGCTGGCGGGCTTCTTCGATCGCCCCTGGTCCCAACCCTCCCCCCGCCTCTCCAAGACGTGGAGGGCGTTCGTCCTGGGTGCGGCCAGCTTCCACCTGCGCGCTTTGGGCCGCCTGAGGGAGGCGCTCGAGCCGATGCAGACGGGATTGAAGGCACGCATCGCCCAAGAGGACTGGCAGAATGCGGCCATCGCTACCGGCAACCTCAGCGAGCTGACCCTGAGCCTCGGGGAGGTGCCGCGCGCCGTGGCGTTCGGCGAGCAGAGCGTCGAGCTGGCAGACCGCAGCGGCGCCGCCTTCGCGCGGCTGTCCAGCCGCGTGACGTGGGCCGACGCCCTGCACCAGGCGGGCCGGTGGGAAGAGAGCGCGTCGGCCTTCCGTGCGGCCGAGGCGATCCAGGAGAAGAGCCAGGCGCGCTACCCCCGCCTCTACTCGCTCCAGGGTTTTCAGTACTGCGATCTGCTGCTGGATTGGGCGGAGCCGGAGGACGGTTCCGGGCTCGATGGGTTGGGCGCCCATCCGGAGGAGGCGAAGCGTGGCCAGCTAGCCTGCCAAATGGTCCTGAAGCGGGCCCAGGGAGCTCTGGAGTATGGAGAAAGCTGGTACTCCCTTGCCGACGTCGCCTTCGACCACCTCGCCCTGGGCCGTGCCCACCTCGCTCTCGCCCTCCATGGACTGTCCGGGGAGGACCGCACCAGCACGCTCGCCCAGGCCGCTGAGAACCTGAGCCAAACCGTGAAAGGCCTGCGGCAGGCGGGGACCGAGGACCACCTGCCCTGCGGCCTCCTAGCTCGCGCCGCCCTCCGGCGTTTCCGTTCCGACTTTCCCGGCGCCGTCGCGGACCTCACCGAGGCTCTGGAGATCGCCGAGCGCGGCCCGATGCGACTGTACGAATGCGACGCGCACCTCGAATGGGCGCGCCTCTGCCGGGACCAGGGGGATCTCGCCGCGGCGCGGGAGCATGTGGCGCGGGCGCGGGAGTTGGTGAACGAGACCGGGTATGGGCGGCGGGAGCGGGAGGTGGGGTGGTTGGAGGGGACGCTCACTCCCTAGACCCTTCTCCCACGTGCACTTCCATGAGAAGGCCTGTGTAAGTCAAGTCCGTGGGGCCGCGCAGCGGCCCCGGTCTCGCTGGGTAGGGCGGGGGGGAGATTGGCATGAGAGGGGCCGTGGGCC
>DATFPH010000160.1:0-25961 GCA_035264905.1 Thermoanaerobaculia bacterium | reverse complement strand
GGCTCGGCATGCGCGCCGTTGACACCAACGTCCTGGTCCGGCTCGCGACGCGGGACGACGAGCAACAGACCGAGACTGCGGAAGCCTTCATCGCCCCCGGCGCATGGATTTCGCAGCTCGTCCTGGTCGAGGCGATGTGGGTCTTGTCATCCGTCTATGAGCTCGGCCCGGAGAAGATCGCGACCGCCGTCGAAGTGCTCCTCCACCATAGGGACCTCACGATCCAGGATGCCGATGTGGTCAGAGCGGCGCTCGAGCGTTTCCAGAATCGACCGGCCCTGGGCTTCTCCGACTGCCTGATTCTGGAAGTGGCGCGGAAGGCCGGCCATCTACCGCTCGGGACCTTCGACCGCGACCTCGGCAAGCTGGAGGGCGCGCACAGGCTCTGAAGATGGGCAGGCACGGCAAAGCAGAATACGACAACGAAGCAGTCCTCAGATGGAGGATTTCCATTTGAGGACGAGGTTGTCGCCTACGTTCTCGCGGATCTTTCCCGAAGCGGATACTCACTGGACAGGGGTGCGTTGGCGAGGATCGTTTTTACCGCCGCCAGCACCTGGCTCACGGTGATCCGCCACGGCCGGTTGTCCACCTCATCCCAGAGAGCCCGGCAGAGATCTCCCGCCGGATGCGAGTGGACCAGCTTCTCGCGCTGGGCGAAGTAGAGGGTGGGCGTGCCGGCCGCTTCGGCGAGGTGGATCGACCCGCTGTCATTCGCGACCAGGAGGCAGGCGCGTTCGAGGAGGGCGGCGAAGACGGGGAGCGGATCGGCGGCGGCGATGATCTGAGGTCGACTCCGCCCCTCTCCGGCCTGCTGCGCAACCTTCGCCAGCAGCTCGCGCTCTCCTGGGCTCCCTTCGATCAGGACGTGCAGCCCGAGCTCGCCGGCCAACCGGCGGGCAAGCCGGGCGAACTTCCGCGCCGGCCAGCGGCGGGAGGAATGGCCGCCGGGGGCGATGATCGCGAAGGGCTCCTCGCCGATGCCGCGTTCCGCCAGCAGCTCGCCCGCCTGCCGCCGCGTTTCGTCCGAGACGTACATCTCCACCCGCCGGTCGGACTCGCTCCAATCCGCCCGTCCGGCTCCAAGGAGTGGATCGAGCGCGTGGAGCATCATCCGCGGGCTCGGCTGCGCGCCCCAGACGAACCATTCCTCGTGGGTCAGCCAGGAGGGAAGCGTCTGCTCCAGGGCGGGATCGAAGTACTCCAGGTTGATCCGGTGCAGCACGCCTGCTTTCGCCATCGCCACGGCCAGCCAGCGGCTCTCAGGGCGGCGGGCGAACGCGAAGAGAGCGGCATCGAAGCGGGTCCCGGCGAGACGGCCGAGCACGCGCCGGCGCTCCTCCCGCTCCCGGCCTGGCGACGGCAGATAGGGGACGATCTCCTCGACGTGCGGGTTGCCCGCCAGCAGCTCCAGGGCGACCGGCGGTCCGACGACCGTGGTCCGGGCGCCGGGGAAGAAGCGGTGGATCGCCCGCAGGAGCGGCGTCAGCCAGAGGGTGTCGCCGACGTGGAAGCGGGCCTGGTGGACCAGGAAGCGCGGGCGCGTCACAGCGGATATTCTCTCTCGATGAACGTCTTCTGGCTCGGCGGCTCGGCTTGCGCGGGCAAGACCACCATCGCCCGGCACCTCGCCGCCACCTACAGTCTCACCCTCTACTCCTGCGACGACCACTTCGAGGAGCACCGCCTCCGGGCCGACCCGGCGCGCCACCCGCACTTTTCTCGACTCATGGACGCGCCCATGGAGGAGCTGTTGGCGCGGCCAGAGTCGGCCCAGGCCGCAGAGCTCCTCCGCTTCTACCAGGACGAGCTCGACATGGTCCTCGAGGACCTTCGTCGCCTGTCTGGCCCCGTGCTGGTGGAGGGTGTGGGCCTCCTCCCGGAGCGCATCGCGGCGGTCGGTCCCGATCCTCACCGCGCTCTCTGGCTGATCGCCACTCCGGAGTTCCGGCGTCAGGCCTATCTGAGACGCGGCCCGCTCGTCCGGAAGGTCCTGAGCCGATGCGCCGAGCCGGAGGAGGCGTTCATCCGGTGGATGGAGCGGGACGACCGGATCGCCCGGCGTCTCGCCTCCGGCGCCCGGCGTTGCGGCCTGAGCGTGCTGAAGGTCAACGGCCGGAAGACCGTCGAGGAGATGGCCGGAATCGTGGCGGAGCGGCTCCGGCTGGCGACGACTGATTCCCCCTCTCCCGGGCGGGCGTGAGTGCGTGTGGGAGAGGGGGTCAGGGGGTGAGGGTTCGCGACGCCGCGGTGACCCGGACCACCACCTGCGGCGACAGGTGGAGCGGCAGCTTCCCGGCGGCGGACTCCAGACGGACGATGTAGTCCGCCGGATGGTTCGGCGTAAAGGCGATCTCGTACAGCCCCTCGCCCAGATCCTTGACCGGGAGGCGCATCTGCCAGTTCCGGTCGGTGCGGTGGATCAGGGCCCGGAGGTCGGCCAGCCCCGGGTGCGGCATTCCGGTGTTGGGGTCGGTGAGACGGAAGCGCAGATGGGTCTCCTTCCCCACCGCCACAGGTCCCAGCTCGCCGAGAGGCTCGACGTGGACGGGCCGCGCCTTGCGCCGCTCCTCCTCGCGCACCGGATCAGGGAGCACCTCCACCTGGAAACAGTGCACGACGCGGGGGGAGTCGAGGAGGAACGCCAGCTCATACCGCCCGGGGCCGCGCAGCTTCGCCACCGTCTCGTAGGCGCCCGTCCGCGACCGTTCGGAGAGGCTCCGGTCCACCACCAGAACCGCCCGCGGCTCGCGGTCGTAATTGGTGAAGTGGCCCATCGGGGCCGCCATGCCTTCCTTGTAGAAGTAGATCGCCTGATCCGCCGGGTTGGCCACCAGGACCGCCGACGAGCCGGGGGCCCGCACGATGCCGGCCGCGGGGCTGGGCTTCCGCCCCCGGCCGAAGGGGAGCTGCCCGCCGGGGAAGTCGGCCGCCGGCACCGCCCGGCCCTCTTCGCCGACCTCCTTGAGCGGGATCATCAGCACGGTCTCGCTCCCCTGGTGCCGGACGTAGGCCAGATCGTCGGTGAAGGCGACCTGGTCGGGCCCCTTCAGCATCTCGCCGCTCTGGAGGATGCGGTTGCTCGCGGTGTCCACGATGAACAGGGCGTCGGCCAGCGGGTTCACCGCGAAGCCGAGCCGCCCGCCCGGCGGGAAACGGATCTGGCCGAGACCCGGGCGGGCCGCCATGCGCGCCGTCACCTCGTGCCGTTGCCCGTCGATCGCCACGATCGTCCCGCTCTTGGCGTGCGTCACGTAGGCGGCGCGAGCGAGCGTCGACCAGGCGATCGAGGCCGGCTGCTCGCCGGTCGGAACGTCCTTGACGCGGGCGAGGGTGCGCACGTCGATCACCGAGACCGTGCCGGCGTCGCTGTTCGTCACGAAGGCGAAGCGGCTGTCCGCATCGAAGGCGATTTCATGATGGCCGGCACCGGTGGGGATGCGCGCCAGAACCCGCAGGCTCCTGGCATCGACCACCGCGACCCCTGAGCCCGCGGCCTCCGTGCCGGCGAGGTCGAGGGTGGCCCAGAGATAGCTCCCGTCCGGTTGCAGGGCCACCCGCGTGGGACGCGGACCCGCGTCCACCTGCGCCTCCACGTTCCAGCTGGAGGTGTCGACCGCCGCGATCCGTCCCGCCTCGGGCTGGGAGACGAAGAGCCTCCGCTGGTCGGTGGTCAGCGTCCAGTCCTCGCCCGGGGAGAGCAGCTGCACCATGGCGAGCAGCCGCGATCCTCCGAAGCCGAAGAGCGGGTCGACGACGCTGATGCTGGCGTCCTCGTTGAGCGCCAGGACGAAGTAGACGTTGAGATCGAGGGCCGGCCGCTTGAGCAGGGTGCCGCCCACGAACTGCTCGACGTCCTGCCGGCACTTCTGGGCGTCCGTTCCGCCCGGCGGCACCGCGCTCATCCAGGCCGCGGGCGAGAGCCCGGCGAGCGGCTGGCCCGTGGCGGCGTCGGAGATCTCGAAGCGGATGGCCGCCGTCTCTTCCTCCCGCAGCGCGCCGGCGGGCGCCGGGGAGAGAGGTACGATCTCCGCCCGGACCGCGATCCCCTCCCGCACCACCCGCTCGCTCCACCCCTCCGCGGAGAGCCCCGCCGGCCCGGCGATCCAGAGCGAGAGGACGAGACCGCCGAGTCTTTGGAGCCAGACCCGGCGGGACCACGATCTCGAAGCTGCGCTCATCCTCTCGTCCCCGTCTCCTCAGCGTCCCGCCGAGGCGGCGGTGGGAGCCGGGGCGCTCTCAGCGGGTGGAGGCACGCAGGCCGAGCCGTCGGGGTTGACGACCTTCAGGAGGCCCCAGATCCCTTCGTTGAAGTGGTCGGCCGTATAGCTGCGGTAGAAGTAGTCGCCGCAGATCGCCCGGGGGCCGCCCGCCTTGGTGACCAGCACGTCGAAGTGGTTGCCCGGGCCGTGTCCCATCTTGGAGCCCTTCCACTCGTTGAGCGAGGCGTCCCACAGGTCTGCGGTGTCGAGCTCCAGCTTTTTGGCGATGTCCTCCAGGTAGAAGGGCCGGCTGCCGCAGAGGTTCCGCGTGCCCAGGAACTGCGCGGCGTGGAGATTCGTGTGAGTGGTCGGCGACGGCTCACAGAACTCCGGCGCCGTCATGTACGGAGCCTCCGAGAAGTTGTGGCCCGCGAGCTCGAAGACGTTGTTCGTGTTGCTGCCGCCGCCGTGCAGAAGCCGGAAGCGCATCTGCTCCCCGGCGCGAGCCGTGAAGGTGGGGGTCTCGGGCTCGAAGTTGCAGGGCGCGCAGCTCCCGTTGCTGGCGCACCACAGCGTGTTGCTGGTGGACGAGGCCGTCAGGCAGGCGACGTTCTGATTGTTGTTGTCGCTCAGGTACGCCTGGCAGTCCTGCTGGCTGCAGAACCGCGGGACCGTGAGGTCCATCAGGTTCTCGGACTTGAAGTTCACCGCGTTGGTCTTCGTGGTGGCGAGCTGGGCGTTGGTGAGCTTCATGTTGTTGGTGTCGTCCTGCATGAAGACGGCGAACTCATGGAAGGTCCGCTGCTGGCCCTTGCCGACCGGCGGGTCTTCCTTGTAGGTCACGTACGCCTCGGCTCCGCCACCCCAGGCCGGCGTCCAGGTCGCGCCGCGCGGCTCGACGATCAGGCCGGCGAACAGGCCGCGCAGGTAGTGGTTCAGAGGATCGGCGCCCAGCAGGTTGGCGGCGCCGAACTCGATCGGGATGTAGCGGTCGGCGTCCGTCTTGGCGTCCGGATCGATGTGGCCGGCATACCAGGTGTAGACCACCGTGCCGCCGGGCGCCGCCGTCTGGACCGGATTGAACCCGGCGTTGGTGCCGTCGCCGGAGAGCGGATCGAAGCTCAGGAGCCCCGGCCGCAGGCCGACCTGGACCGAGACCAGCGACTGCGCCTTGTTGGGGGACACGGGGCTGCCTGTCAGCTGCTGCGAGGAGACGCCGCCCATCGTCTGCAGATTGCCCGCCGAGGGAGAGCCACTGAACGCCGGGTAGTTGCCCACGGCCGGGATGCAGACCGGCACCGACGGCGAGCAGTCCGTCACGCTCGAGCACGAGTTGCCCGTATTGGAGCACGCCCCGTTGGTGCAGGTCACCGGCGGGCACCTCAGGCTGACGGTGTCGGGCCGGCAGGTCTTGCTGAGGTCGGTCGAGCAGACGCCATAGAGGCCCGAGGAGCCGGGGATGTTGGAGAAGAGGCCGCAGACGCCGGAGTTGTTCGTGCCGCAACTGTCGCCCAGCGGACAGGGGGTCGGGTTCGACGACTGTTGGACCGAGCAGATGGACGTCGAGGGGTCGGGAAGCCCGTTGTAGAGCGTCACCTGGATGCAGTCGCCGGCCGCGGCCCGGAGGACCATCGGCTCCGGCTGCCCTTCATAGGAGCAGGTGTACCAGTCGCCGGCCGTCGCGCACTTCAGGCGCGGGTCCTTGGCGTTGAACAGCAGCAGCGCCTGCGGGTCGCGCAGCCCCTGCCTCTGGTTGTAGACGAGGGCGCCCTTCAGGGCCTGCACCGCGGTCAAGGCCACCACGTCGTAGGAGACCGTGCGGGCGCCCTGCGGGCAGACTTTCGCCACCGGCGGCGGGTCGGCCGGGCGGCCGGGCACCGCGTAGAGGTCGCTCTGCGGCGACTCGTAGGCGCGCAGGAAACCCCAGTTGCCCGCCGCCTGCTCGATGCCGGCGAGGCCGGGCTGATACATGTAGTCGGAGAACGGCTCCCCCTGCGCCTCGGCGTCGCTGAACGAGGGCGGCACCTGCACGATGAGCTCGAAGTGCTCCGAGATGCCCATCGTCTCGGTGTTGCGCCAGCCGGAGTCGACGAAGGAGTTCTCCTTCAGCCAGTTCATGCCGTGGAGCGTGAAGTTGTGCGGGTTGATGTGGGCTCCGACCAGCGTGCGGACCTGCACGTCGTCCCCCGCGTAGGCGCGGAGCAGCGGCGTGAACGGATCCCCGCTCTCCACGTCCGGCGTCAGCGCCGGATAGGGGGAGCTCGAGGGGGCGGAGAGGCACGCCGTGCCGGAGGAGCCGCAGAGCGCCTTCGCCGCCGTATCGTCACTTTCCACGCACAGGTTGTAGTTGTCGGCGCAGAAGCCGGCCGGCCTGCAGACGCCGCCGCTCTCGCAACCCCCGTCCGTCTGGCAGATGCGGGACAGATCGTTGGAGCAGCGGCTGCCCCGCGAGCTCGGGCGGCCCTGGCAGACGCCTCCGGTGCCGCAGTCGGCGTTGCCGTTGCACACCTTCCAGGGAGAATTCGAGCAGAAGCGCTGCGAGCTGAAGGCGTAGCTCAGGTCGCCGAGGGCGCCCGGCAGCGGCAAGCCCGAGTAGAAGTCGGTGGTACGGGGAAAGAGCGGCTCGTTGCGGTAGTTCACCGAGAAGTTGTTCGTGGCGCCGCTGAAGGTGATCACCTCGGTGCCCACCGCGCCCGGCGAGCCGATCGGTGCTCCGACCGCCCAGGGTCCGTTCGGGATTCCCGTAATGAAGTTACACGAGTTGGAGACTGCGTTCGGGCCGGTATAGCAGGGATTGTTCGCGGAGCCCGGGAGCACCGAGTTCGGCGTGCAGGCGACCAGGTGGGGGGCGGCGGGGTTGTCCGTCAGACCGAAGTTGCACGTGCCGCACCCTGCCGGAAGAGCCTGGGTGACGCCGTTGGTGCCGGTGGTTCCCGTAATCCCGGCCTGGCACTTCGCTCCGTTGTCGCTGCAGATGCCGGTGTAGGAGCAGAAGCCGCACGGCTCGTCCGTCGACGTGCCGCAGACTCCCGCCGCCGACCCTTCGAAGGGGTTGCCGGCGACGGAGAACGGCTGGTAGGTCAGCGTCGAGTCCTGGAACTCGAGCAGGAACTCGCGGAAGCTCTCTTCCTTCTTCGGCGTCTCGATGACCGCCTGCCAGCTCGTGGGGCCGCCGTCGAAGACGACCATGCCGTTCTGCTTGGCCTCGCGGCCCGGGAAGTTCTCGCCGGAGTCGGGGTTGAACCCGCCCATGATCTCGCCGCTCTCGTTTTCGCGCCAGAGCGAGCCCTTGGGCTCCGCCACCACGCCGGCGTAGAGGCCGGCCTGCTGGTGGGTCGACGGGCCGAAGTGGTCGTGGGTGAAGACCGTGCGGATGGTGCGGTCCTGGTTCGGAACGCAGATCGCGGACGGCGCGCATTTCGAAAGGTCGAGCTCGGTGCAGCGCTTGGTCACGTCATCGGAGCAGAAGCCGGCGCTCGACACGCAGAAGCCCTTGTTCTTGCAGCCGGTGGCCGCCTCGATCCAGCCCAGCTTGATGTCCCCGGGCTGGCTCAAGGTGCAGGGCTGGTCGACATCGGTGGAGCAGACGCCGAAGTTGTTGAACAGCGGGTCGTCGTACCAGCGCTGGACCGTGGCCTGCGAGCCCATCCAGGCGCCGGATTCGGGATTGTCCGGCCGCGCGCCGGGGCCCGGCCCGAAGAACTTGATGTACTTGGGCGCGACCTTCTCGCGCTTCACCGGGCCCGACACCTGGGGGACGTACATGCCTCCGCCATCCGGAGAGGCGTTGATGGCGTGGATGCGCTCGGTGACCTCGTTGGGGGCGAAAGTCCCGTCCTCGTAGTTCCAGCCGTTGCCCGCGCCGTCCGACGAGGTGACGTCGAACTTCACCAGGTGGATGTGCTGGCCCAGGATGTCCGTGGGCGTACGGATCTGGAAGTCGTCGAGCTCGTAGACGTTGGGCACCAGGTTGGCCAGCACGTACGACATGCAGTCGTAGGAGTTGACGCGCATGAAGAGCGGCTCGGGCGGCTTCTGCCGGTCGAGGAAGCTCTGGACGTCGCCCCACAGCGAGATCATGCGCTGCTGCGGGTAGTGCCAGCCGGCCTTGTTCTGGACCGCGTCGAGCTGCAGGTCCGCGGCCACGTAGGCGCGGGTCAGCAGGTCCCGCGGCTGGCCGCCCTCGCGGTCGAAGTTGATGCAGGGGTCGGCGTACGGCGCGCCCTGCTGGGGCGGCAGGCCGTTCAGCACGAAGTTGATCCGCCCGTCCGTGCAGGTCGCCGCGAGCGGATTCCTGCACTGGCTCAGGTCCTTTGCGGTGCACGGCGCCTTGTTGTCGGAGCAGACGCCGGTCTTGCGCCCGTCCGGAAGCTGGGTGTCGTGGAAGCGAATGGAGTGGGTCGCCATCGCCACCTTCTCCAGCAGGGAGCCATCCTCCGGCAGCTTGATGGCGGACAGCGTCTCGATGGTCTTGCCGATGTCGATGTTGCTGTTCACGGCGAACCAGTCCGCTTCGCTGCCCTGGGCCGCCACGCTCCGCGGCAGGCCGCCGTCCATGGCTTCGCAGGTGCCTTCGTCGGGACCGCAGACACCCTCGTCGGGAAGCGGCCGCGCGAATTCGGCCCTCGCCTCGGGAAGCAGCGCGAGCTCGCTGATCTCCGCGTTCTCCTGGCCCACCTTGGCCTTGTTCTGATAGGGAGAGCAGATCTTGCCGCTCTTCGAGCAGGCCCAGGCGAAGTCGAGGGGAGGATGCGGCGCGCGGGTGCCGCCGACGCCCGGCACGAAGAAGGGATAGCCCGGATTCTTGTACCCGGCCTTCCGCACATTCTCCCAGCTCAGGTTCGTGGGCTGGTAGGGGGAGAGGCAGACCTGCTTGCCCGTCGTCGGGTCCTTCTCGTAGACGCAGAACCGGCTGCCGATGTCCTGACAGGCCCCCCCGGCAGCGCAATCGCCGGCCGCGAGGCAGTTCTGCGTCGGGTCGTTGGAGCAGACGCCCTGGAGCTGGACCTTGGCCGGGACCGGAGCCATGGGCAGGGTCGCCAGGGGGACCAGAGCCACGTTCGCGGTCCCCGCGGTGATCTGGCCGTCCGGCAGGGCCCGGTTCGGAATCCCGGTCTTCGCGACCCCGGTCGCCGGGTCGAGGATCGTTCCCGCCTCGAAGACGTCGTGCACGCGCCAGAGCGACCACATGCCGGAGGCGAAGTGGGGGTAGAAGTGGCAGTGGAAGATGGAGTCTCCCACCGTCTGGTTCACGTTGCCGCTGCCGTTGTAGACCATCTCCAGGGTGAACGCGCTGCCCGGTCCGATCGACTGGCTGTCCAGGTAGTCGCCGTCCGGCGAGTTGGGCGTCCCCAGCCACTGGTGGGCGTGCTGGTGATGGAGATGGTGCAGGTCCGGACCGGCGTGCAGGATGCGGAACTTCACATGGTCGGACATGTAGCTGTGGTAGACGTTAGACGGATCGTCCGGGTAGCTCGCCTTGGTCGGAACCGCGCACGGCGGTGTCGAGCAGTTGGTCGTCGGAGAGTCCACGGGCATGGCCGGATCGCCCATCGCCCAGGAGCTCAGGAAGAACTCCTCGAACTTGCAATCCACGCAGTCGGCGGCGGGCCCCTGGGCGAGGCGGTTCGAGACCACCATGGCGGAGAGCCCGCCCATGCCGTAGTTGATCCCGAAGTTGTCCCCCGCGGCCGTCAGGCTGGGAAGGGCGGTGGAGGTGTCGTCGCCCGTGATGACGTTCGAGAACGCCTGCACCACGTTGAAGCTTTCGTGGTACACGATGGTGAACTCGCGGTACGGCTGGAGGCGGTCCGGGAGGGAGTAGACCGGGCGCAGCGACGGAGGCCGCAGGTTCACCGGCTGGTCCGGGAACCCCTGGGGCTGGCCCTTGGCATTGCTCAGGCCCGTGATGACCGAGGTCAGGTCGCTCGCCACCAGCTCGTTATCCGTGCAGACGCCCTGGCTGATCGCCCCGGGCGTGAGCTTCTGCGAGCACAGCATGTTGAGGATCGGCAGGCCCGCGCGCGGATGCCCCGCGGGGTAGAGAGCCTGGTAGTTGAGGACCGGAAGACTGTCGGGGCTCGACCGCTGGCAGGTCTGCTGCCCGGAATTCCAGGTCCCGTCCTGACTGGCCAGGCAGAGGTCGAGCTCGGTGACCTGGCTGCGGTAGTACTCGGAGCCCCAGGCCTCGCCGTAGGGCGCGCCGCTGGGCTGGACGTTCACCGATCCGAAGAGCCCCTGGGAGAGCTGGCCGCCGTCACCCCCGCCGGACGCTCCCGGCTGGTTCACGATCGTCATCGTGTCGCCGGTGCTGTAGAGCATGTAGGGGCCTTCGCGCTCCGCGATGAGGCGGTAGGTCGCGCTCGATCCGGTCGTCGCGATGCTGTTGGGGTTCACGCCGGTGGCGCTGCCGTCGTCGCGGGAGCTCTCATCCCAGCTCAGGCCCTGGACGTGGACCGAGGCATCGCGCGTGAAGGGCGTGATGTTCGCGCTCCCGTCGGCCAGCAGGTTCTTGAACTGGATCTCGAGGCAGTCTCCCTCGTTGGCCCGCAGCACGATGGGCCGCGGGCGCTTGCCGTCCCGCAGCTGCACCTGGCCGTGTGTGCAGGTCTGGAAACGGCAGCTCTTCTTGACCGTCTGGTCCTCCGGCTCGGTCCCCTGGGGAAAGACATCGCCGGCCAGGGCGAAGATCATGCCCCCCGGCATGTTCGCGCCGAGACGGTTCATGTACAGGGGCTGGTTCAGCGCCACCACATGGGCGGTGACCGTCCGCCGGCACTGCGCAGCGAGCTCCTGTGCCGCCAGCTCCTGCTTTTGCGCCTCCTCCTGTTGCGCCAGGGCCGGACCGGCCCCGGAGACCAGAAGAACGAATGCCAGAACGGCGAGCACGGCAAACCTGCGATCGAGGCTCAGGTAACGCTTCATGTCCCCCTCCGTTTCCGGGCCGGCGCCCCGCGCAGACCTGCCGCGAGCGCGGGATCAATCTGTCAAGCGACGATGTTTGACTTTTTAGCATGAGCCGTGATGGAAAGCAACCTGGGAGAAGGCAACCTCCGTACCACCCCCGGAACCGCCTTTCTTGGGGAAAATCCGGCGGCCGCGGCGGTGTCCGACGCGTCGGCGACATGTCGGCGGCGTGTCGGCGGCAGGAAGGGATAGAATCGCGGCGATTCTGTTGGGACCGCGAGGACAACCATGGCCGACATCGTCCAGGGGCTCTGGATCGGCGACGCCCTGTCGAAGATGGAGCAGCTCTCGATCGCCTCGTTCCTGAGGCAGGGACACGAGTTCCACCTCTACACGTATGGCGCGGTGTCCGGCGTGCCGCCCGGCACTGTGGTGCGGGACGCCGAGGCGGTCATCCCCGCCTCGCGGATCTTCTTCTACCCGCACGAGAAATTTTACGGCGCGTTTTCGAACCTCTTCCGCTACAAGCTGCTGCTCGCGAACGGCGGCTGGTGGGCGGACGTGGACATGGTCTGCCTGGAGCCGTTCGATTTCCCCACCGAGCACGTGTTCGCCAGCGAGCCCGCGCCGGGCGGCGCCGTGCCGACCGCCGGCCTGCTGCGCGCGCCGGCGGGGAGCGCGGCCATGGCGGAGGCCTGCGAGATCTGCGAGAGCAAGGACCCGGAGCGGATCTCCTGGGGCGAGACCGGCGCCAAGCTGGTGCGCGAGCTGCTGGAGCGCCACGGGCTCATGGGCTGCCTGCAGCCCCCCGAGGTGTTCTGCCCCATCCCCTACGACCGCTGGGACGAGGTCCTCGATCCCGGCGTCCCGTGGAGCTTCGCGGCGCCCACCCGGGGCGTCCATCTGTGGCGGCAGATGTGGCGGCGGGCCGGCGTCGACGCCAACGGGAGCTACCCGCCCGGCTGTCTCTACGAGCAACTGAAGGCGCGCTATCTCCCCCGTGGGTGAAGCGACGCAGGAGGGCGAGGTCCTCCGCCGCCTGTTTCCTCCCGGCCGGATCGTCGATCCCGCAGAGCTGGAGCGGCTGCGGGCGCCCCACCCCGCCCTCTCCGCCGGCCTCCGCGCGGGCCTCATCCACGACAACCCCTGGCTGGACGCGCTGCGGCGGCTGGGGCAGGCCCCCGCGGCCGGCGCTCCCGACGAGCGGATGGTGCCCATCGAGGAGGGCGAGACCTCGCTCAACGCCAATGCGAACCAGGCGCTCGCCAGCCTGCTCCCGCGGGTCCTCGGCGCGCGGCAGGGGGTGAGCCCGACCGTCCTCGGCACCCTGGCCGGCGGCAACCACGGGCTGGACCATTCGCTGGCCCGGCTCGCCCGCTCCTTTCCCGATCCCGCGGCGGCCCGGCGGCGCTTCGCGGAGGCTTTCGGTCCCGCGGCCCTCGCCAGCGCCACGGCGCTCCTCGCCACCCGCGGCCGGAGCGTCCGCAAGAGCTTCGAACGCTTGCCGGAGACGCTGCGGCGCGCCCGCGCCCTCCGGCTCCCCCCCTCTGCGATCGCCGCCCCCGAGCCCGGCCGCCTCGCCGGTCTGGCGGCGGCGCTGGAGCTCGATCCCCCGTTGCGCGACCTGCTGGCCGGCGCACGCGACGCGGCCGCGCAGGCCGGGCTCGCGACCGTGGCCGACCTCTTCGTGCTCGTCCGGGCGCTCCTCCTTGAGCGGCTGGCCGCGCTCCTGGGAGCCCGCGGCACCTATGTGCCGGCCACGCTCGAGGCCCTCCTCGCGCGGGGGACGGGAGCGCTCGCGGGCCGGACGCTCCCGGACCTGGCGGGCTCTGCGGCCTCTAAAGCGCCCGCGGTCCGGCACTCCTCGCGAGGGCGCTTCCGGGCGCTCCGCTTCTGGGACCCGGTGCCGATGCTGACGCGCGGCAGCCGGCCGGCGGGGCGGATGATCCAGGGCTGGGGCTGGCTCTGGGCGGACCATGGCAGTGGAGCGCTCTACGCCTCCGCGGCGGAGCGGGAGCTCCTGGAGCTCCCGCTGGCCGGCCTGCTGGCCCGCGGCTACGGCCTCTCCGGACGGCTGCTCTATCAGGCGGTCCGCCAGGTCAACGGCGGCGCGGTCTGCAACCAGATCTTCTCCTCGCCGCGGCCCGGCGTCTTCGCCGGCCTCGCCGCTCCGGCCCCTCCGGACGACCCGGCGCTCGTCCTGCCGCTCACCTGGAGCAACCTCAACGGCGCCTGGCAGACCGGGGCGGAGCTGCCGCGGTGCCCGCCCGTGGACCTGCTGGTGTTGACGCAGTGGGTCGAGCGCTGCCCCGATCCGGCGGCGAGCCTGGGGCGGATCTTCGCGGCCTTTCTCGATGCCTGCGGCGCGCCTGGCCGCAGCGGCCTGGTGCTGGACCGCAGCCCGGGGGCGTTCACCCGCTACACCTATCCGGGGTGATGGAAAAAGCGCTGGCTCTCCAGGAAAGCGGAGTGCTCTGCCACTGTCTCCAGATAGGGATCGATCCGTGCGGGCTCGTAGTCGCGGCGGACCAGGAACGGCCGGAGCGCCTCCTTCACATCGCCTCCCGCGCGCCGGAGGAACGGGAGCGTCCTCATCACCTCGTCCCAGTGGACGCTCTCGCGCAGGAAGGAGCGCCGGAAGAGCGGCCGGACCTCGGGATGGCCGGCCATCACCGGCAGGGTCTTCCGGTAGGAGCTCCGGGCCGCCGCGCGGAGAGCCAGGCGGCCGGCCCGGACCACCCCGGGCGCGACGCGGTAGATCTCTCCCAGGAAGCCGACCTCGCCCTTGCCCGACGAGCCTTGCCCCAGCCCGTCGCCCAGGATGTATCTCTGGTCCTCCCACATCCCATAGAGCACCTTGTGCGGCTGGAAGAGATGGTCCCGGCCGACCCGCATCCGGTCGTGGTCCATGAACAGGACCCGCACCCGCCACCGGCCGTCCTCCCAGCAGCTCCGCAGCCCGACGTTGCGGGCGACGAACGATTCGCCCCAGGTGCAGCCGCCGGCTGCGTAGAGGGTCCCCCAGAACGCCCCGATCTGCCGCATCAGGTCCAGATAGACGCGGTCCGCCCGCGCGCGGTTCACCGGCAGGGCGATGGCGGCCTTCACGTACTGCTGGGAGGAGCGGTACGGCACGCCCGGCGGCGTATAGAGGCCCAGGATCTCCTCGAGCAGCTCGTCGGCGAACCGCTTCGCCTCCCCGGGTCCCGGCTCGCGCCCCAGCCCCTGCCGGAAGTAGCGGTCCGGCCCCTCGGCCGAGAGATAGAGGGCGACCTTGTCCAGGCGGAACGAGCTGGTCTGGACGAGAAGCCCCTGGGCCGGCGTCACGCAATAGAGGAACCGCATGGTCTCGCCGAGATCGCCGGGCAGGTCGGGGGGGCCGTTCGCCTCCTCGACGAACGCCTCGACGGATTCCTGGAGAGCTCCTCGCGCCACGGGGAACCCCTCGCCGAACGCCCAGGCATGGGTGAAGTAGTCGCAGATGTGCTCTTCCCGGCCGTCGACCGGGACGCCATAGATCGAACGCACCGCGATCGAACGGGAGAGCGGGGCCTCGGCCCCGTGCGCCGCCCGGTAGAGCCGGGCCAGGAACGAGGAGGAGCGCGCTTCGTACTTCAGGCCGCCTCCCATGCTCCCTCCCGCCAGCCGGTGGGAGGGTGGGACCTCCTCTCCGCCGCGCTCATACACCACGCCGAGCAGACGGTCGCCGCGGCACCCCGCCCGCTTGATCTCGATCTCGACGTCGCTGCCCGGCGGCTTGATCACCAGGACGACCGTGGTCAGCGGGTACTCGACCAGCGAGTCGATCTCCGAGCTCGTCCGCTCGGAGACCCAGAGGATGCGGTGCCCCTGGCCAAGCCGTTGAAGGATCTCGGCCTCGTAGGCAGGGAGCCCGGCGAAGGCGCGGCGGGCCTCCTCCCGGATGTATGGGTGTTTCTCCGGAAAGGGGTGCGGCGCGCCGCGCGACGACCGCACCTGGGAGAGGATGCGCTCCACCACCTCCTCCGGGGTGAAGAGGTAGCGGGCGAGGTCCAGCCGGCATTCCCGGCGGGCATACGCGAAGAAGTCGCGCAGGGCCGCGGGCGTCGCCTTCCCCTCCCAGAGAGGAGCGAGGACGCCGCGGGCCCGCGACAGCCGCGCGTGGAGCTGCCGCGCGAAGGCTCGCGGCTCCGTCGTCGTGAAGCCCTCCGCCAGAACGGAGTCGCGGACACGCTCCGCTCCCGCCTCGCACAGGCCGAGCCGGTCACAGAGCAGGCCGAATTCAGCCAGGGCGCGCGGCGACAGGCGCAGCACCTGGCTCTGCAGCATCAGCGCGGCGACCCGCCGCAGCTCCCACGGAGCGCCTGAGCTCCGCGCCACGTCCAGCAGCTCCAAGGCAAACGGCCGGGCGTAGGAGGGGGTCTCCAGGAAGCGGGCCACCAGGACGAGCGCGCGGGGGTCCGGCCCCAGCTCCGCCGCGGCCACGCGGCGCAGGGCTCCGCGCGGCATCATTTCTTGCCGCCGCCCCCCTTCTTCCCGCCGTTCTTCTTCTTTTTCCCGCCCCCGCCCAACGCCTGATTGAGCGCGAACAGGAAGTCCTGGGCGCACGCCCGATGGACGGTGATCGTCACGAACTCCGAATCATCGAACAGGTCGCCACCGGGACTTTTCTTAACGCCAGAGCTGCCCATTACACACCTCCTGTCGAGAGTGAGAAGCGCGCTGCCATCGCCGAAAAGGAACACATTGTTTATAGCATTCGCCCAACAAGAAATCAAAGATGAAAACCATCCACGCAGGCGATCCAGCCGCCCTGCGGCAGCGGATGTGGATCGACGTGGTGCATCCGCATGCCGTTCCAGCCGGTGCCGGACGGCCGCAGAACGACGCCCCGCTCCTCTTCGCGGTACTCCTCCGGCGTGAGCTCGGAGATCTCGAAGGCGCGGACCTGCGTTCCGTAGTGCGGATGGCAGTCCTGCGCGAACCGGGTGACGGCGCCGCCCTGCACCAGCATCCGGCCGGCCGGCCGCGCCCGCTGGCAATCGTCCCGCACGACCGGGCTGCGGGGATGCCGGGTCCACGGCCCGCCGAGCTCGGAGGCGAAATAGAGCTCCAGCGTGTCGTGCTGGTTCGGCCGCGGGCAGAGGAACATCCACCACAGGCCGCCATGCCGGCAGACCGTCGGGTCCGCGGCCCGCACTTGCAGCAGCCAGCGCACCTCGCTCCACCGGTGCGGGAACGGATCGGCCCGGTAGAGGCGGACCTCCCCCGGCCCGAGGGTCTCCGGAGTCATGAAGAAGGAACCCTTCCACTCGAAGACGTGCGGATAGGAGAGGTGGAACGGCTCGCGCAGCACGATCCCCTGGTAAGCCCAGCCCAGACCGTCCGGGCTGGTCGCGTGGCCGATCTCGCCGTTGCGGCTGGCGCCGTTCAAGACCTCGAAGAACATGTGCCACAGGCCGCCGGAGTGGACCATGAAGGGGTCCGCCACGAACTCGGCGGGCACGTCGGTGACATCGCGGGCGGAGAGCACGGGGTTCTCGATCCCCGGGGCCGGAGCGAGCCGGTCGGGGGCTTCCCCTGAGTAGATGCCGATCGACCACATGACTTGCGATCTCAGTGGGGCAACCGCCCCGCGAAGAGCGGCTCGAGCGGGAGCTGCCGTTCGAGCCATTGAAAGGTCGCGCCCGCGGGATCGAACGGCGGATCGAGCGTGCGCAGGTAGCCCGGCGCGTGGAAGCACTGCCGGTAATGGAGGTGGACCAGGCTCTCCAGGCCCGCCTCCCGCCACGGAGCCGGCATCCGCGAGCGGCGGTAGATCAGATAGTTGTAACGGCCGTCCAGGACGCGCACCCGGTCGAAGACGCGGATCAGGGTCGCCGCCAGGGCGACCTCGTCCATGCGGTGCATGCACCCCTCCGGCACGTGCGGACGGCGCACCAGCCGCCAGAAGTCGGAGAGCCAGCTCCGGAACAGGCCGGCACTGCGGCGGACGGCGACGAGCCCGGCGCTGAAGAAGGCGCGGACGCGGTTCCCGAGCTCGGTCTCGACGCAGGGAATGTCCGCGATTCCGAGGAAGCGGTCGAGCTCCCGCCAGTAGTCGTCGCGCGGATCGTCCGGCCCGGAGGAGTTGAGGGCCACGCTCTCGGCCGGCCGGACCGCGCCGTCGATGCCCGCGGGGAGGTCGAGATCGCGCGGCTCTCCCACCAGGACCGTGTCGCTGTCGAGGAAGACCAGGACGTCCTCGGAAAGCACCTCCTCGGCCCGGGCGCAGACGAAGACCTTGTTGAGGGTCCCGAGCGCCGGGAGGGCGTCGTTGAGCACCTCGGTGTGATGGACGGCCCCCAGCTCCTCCAAGGCGGTCCGGGTCGCTGCGCCGATGCCATGGCCGCGCCGCGGCTGGAAGGTGTGGATGCAGGCGCCGCGGTAGAGGCCGCCATAGCGGCGGATGGAGCGGCAGAGCAGCAGGGCCTCTTCTTCCAGGCGGCCGCCCTCGACGCAGAGCAGGAACGCCAGAGAGGCGCTCACCGGGCCTCCTTCGCCGCCACGTCGTGGATGCTCTCTCCCGTGGCGTGCCGCTCGACCGCCACCCACTCCTCGCGCACCACCGGCTCCAGGGGGAGCTGCGGCTCGAGCCAGCGGAAGACCTCGTCGTCGGAATCGAGCGGCGGATCGAGGTGCCGCAGGTAGCCCGGCAGGTGGAACCAGAACCGGTAGTGGACGTGCGCCAGGTCTTCCAGCCGGGCCTCCCGCCAGGGTGGCGGCAGCAGATGCCGCTCCACCCGCTGCAAGGGGTAGTTGTAGCGCAGGTCGAGGACCCGGCCGCGCGCGAAGGCCCGCCCCAGCGTGGCGGCAAGCGCGACCTCGTCCATGCCGGCGAGCCCTGGCGGACCGTCGGTGTGCCGCGCCCGCATCAGGCGGAGGAAGTCGTCCCGCCAGCGCCCGAACAGCCCGGCGCCCCGCCGCACGGCCACCAGTCCCGAGTTGAAGTAGGCGCGGATGCGGCGCCCGTCGATGACCGCGTGGACGAACGGCTCTCCGGCGACCCCGCCGCTGTCGATCCCGCACAACTGGTAGACCCCGCGCCAGTAGGGCTCGTTGCGGTCGCCGGGCCCCTGCGAGCCCATGCGGGCGTTGGCCACCGGCAGCGCGGCGAAGTCGATCCCGGCCGGAAGGTCGAGGTCGGCCGGCTCGCCGGCCACCAGGGTGTCGGTGTCGAGGAAGACCAGGAGGTCCTCGGCGAGCGTCTCCTCGGCGCGGGCGCAGGCGAGGATCTTGTTCGCATAGACATACCCCTGGAAGTCCTGGTTCAGCGGCTCGCCCGTCACCCCATGATGGATGGCGCCCATCTCTTCGAGCTGCGCCACCACGCCGGCGCGGGGCTCCCGCCCTTTGCGCGGCGCGAAGGTGTGGACCGGCGCCTCGCGGAAGCGGCCGCCGAACCGGCGGATGGAGCGGACGAGGAGCAGGGCCTGGCCCTCCAGCGCTCCCCTCTCGACGCAACAGACGAACGCCAGGCTCATTGCGGCGGCCCTCCCTGCAGGTGGAGCGCCCGGGCCGGCGCGTCGAACCGGGGCAGGCTCTGCCGCAGCCGCCGCGGAAGCCCCTGCCGCAAGGCCGCCACCGGGGTCCCGAGAGCCTCCAGGGCGCGGCGCGTGACCACGCAGGAAGCCGCCTTGCGCCGCGCCGCGGGCGCGGGACGATACTCCGTGGAGTCCACCTCGCCGCCGCCCAGGATCTTCGCGGTGTCGGCCTCGCCGAGCTCGACGACCTCGCGGAACGGCTGGACGATGTCGTAGCGCGTCCCCATCAAAAGGCTCGCCCGCAGGTCGGGGCGGTCGAGACGGAGCGAGCTGTCCCCCAGGAAGAAGAGATCCCGGCCGGCGCCGTGCTCCCCGACCGCCGCCGCGAGACAGCGGTCCGGGTCGAACGGCCCCGGATCGTCGAGACGCAGGACGCGGCAGGAGAGCGGCAGGACCCCCGGATCGAGGGTGGACGCGCCGTCCTGCTCGACCACCACCAGGACCGCTTCGGGGAGACACTCCAGCCAACGCTCCGCCAGGTAGCCGAGGATGCGGACCGCGCGCTCGTCCCGCGGGCGGTTGCGGTACGGCAGCACCGCCATCGTCCGCCGCTGCGCCCGCGCGATCTCGCTCCCCTTGAGCACCATGGACTCGCGCAGGTACCAGTGGCTCACCTGCGTCTCCTGGGCGTCGGAGTAGCCGCCGTCCACCCAGACCAGGTTGGGCACGAAGCCGTAGCAGGCGAGCTCCTTCTGGAGCTCCCGGTTGTTGTAGTCGACCGGCGCCAGGGTCTCGCTGTTCAGGGCGAGGAAGGCGTCATAGGCCGTCTGGCGGATCGCGTAGGCGTAGGTCGAATAGGTGCTGGTCAGGCGCGCCACGCGCCCGGTGACGGGAACCGGATCGAGCTCGTGCAGGCCGCCGAGATGGAGCATGTCCCAGTCGGCGGGGAGCTCGGCCAGGCCGGCGCCGAGGCGCGCGGCGAAATCCGGAGGAAACGCCGCGTCGTCCTCGAAGACGAGCACGCTCGGCGCCCCCCGCCGCCGCGCCTCGCGGACCGCCGCGACGTGGCTCAGCAGACACCCGTAGGCCCCCGGCGGATCCTCCCAGCCGGCCGGCGGCGTCAATGCCGCGCCATCCACCGCCGGGAAGCGGAGCACCGGGGAAAGGCCGTGCCGGGAGAAGCGGCGGCGCATCCGGCGCCAGCGCTCCGGCCGGCGGTCCAGATTGATGCACACCCGGTACGGGAACGTCTCGTCGAGCCACGCCGGCACGGTCGGTCTGATCACAAGGGTCACCCGCCGCCGTCCGGCTGATAGGCTGGCACGTCGATCCGGGTCGGGCTCAAGGTCGCGATCCGCAGCCCCTTCTCCTCCATCATCCAGCGGGCCAGCAGGCTCACGCAGCGGGCCGCCGGCCAGGTGGAGCCGTGGGCCGGCTGCGGGTTGGAGGTGCCGTCCCAGTAGCCGTCGCCGGACATGTCGGCGCCGCAGAGCAGGATCATGGTGGCTCCCAGGTTGTAGGCGAGCTGCAGAGCGCACCCCGTCACCGTGCCGCCGACCCGGATACAGCCGTCGATCGGCACGAGGCGGTCCGGGAACAGGCTCTGGCCCCGTGTGTCGAAGCGATACCAGGTCTCGTCCGCGGGCGGGCGCACCTCGCGCACGGCGAGCTCTCCGTAGACGCGGTCGCCGCGAAACGCCCGGTCGGCCTGGGGATACCAATCCTGATGGGCGTGAGTCATCACCCACAGGCGCGGGCGGATCGACGGGATGAACACCGCCTTGCTGACCGCGATCACGTAGACGTCGGGGGGGATCTTCCGGTAGTTCCCCGGGCCGTTGGGCCCGGGCGCCACGATGCAGACCCGCTGCGGCAGGCGGAGGCCCGACTCGAAGACGTTCACGAAGGGCATGGCGCCCCCTCCGCGGCGCGCACCCGCGGCAGCACGTCGGCGGCGAAGCGGACCATCTCCCCGAGCTTGGGCCACCCCGAAAGGATGAACTGGGAGACGCCCGCCCGCCCATACTCCAGCAGGGCCTCGGCCACGTCGTCGGGAGTGCCGACGAGAGCCAGCGAGGTGGCCCCGAGAGAGGGGACGGCGCCCGCCCACAGGCATGGCGTCAGCCATTCGCGCTCCGCGAGCCGGAAGGTCGCGCGGATGCCGCTGGCGTCGCTGCCCTGCACGAAGGCCGCCTCGTTCGGGCGGCGCGCCGGGGTGGCTCCCGCGGTGAGCAGCCGCCGCGCCTCCCGGACCGCCTCCTCGCGGGTGGGCCGCACCAGCACCGAGAGCCGCAGCCCGAGATCCACCCCGTCGGGAACGCCCTGCGCGACGATCGCCTCCGGCGTGTCCGCGAAGCGGATCCAGCAGGAGGCGCGCCGCGCGGCGACCTGCTTCGCCGGCGCCGAGCTCCCTCCCAGGTAGATTTCCGGCCGGCTCCTCTCCGCATCCACGAAGGGAGTGTTCAGCCGGCCGTCCTCGATCGTCAGATACCGGCCCCGGAAGCTCACGGGGCCGTTCCGGTTCCAGAAGGCGTGGCATACCGCCAGGTATTCGTCCATCCGCTCGTAGCGCTCGTCATGGGACAGGAAATCGCCGTAGGAGCGCTGCTCTTGCGGCGTGTTGCCGGCCACGACGTTCAAGCTGATGCGGCCGCCGGTCAGCACGGCGAAGGTGTTGACCTGCTGCACGAACAGGGTGGGGGACATCAGGCCGGGCCGGTGAGCCACCATGAAGCGCATCGTCCGGGTGGCGAGGCCGAGCATCGTGGCCAGAGCCATGGGGTCGGGCTTGGCCGAGTTGATGTCGACCAGCAGGGAGTCGATCCCGCACTCCTCCGCGGTACGGCAGAACCCGATCTGCGCGTCCAGGTCGGGCAGCGCCAACGCCGTGACCTGCGGCATGCCGGTGCGGGAAGCTCCGTCGTCGCCGCCCTGGAGGAGACGCCAGTGAAATCTCAGAGGCATGCCGCAGCCTCCTGGGCCGGCAGCTCGGCGCGCCGCAGCAGAGGCAGCACCTCGCGGCCGAAGATCTCCATCTCCTCGCGGTCCGGCCAGCCCAGGAAAAGGAATTGGGAGATCCCCAGCGATCTGTACTCGAGGATCGCCTCTGCCACCTCCTCCGGCGAGCCGACCAGGGCGATCGACGGTGGCCCCAGGTAAGGCACCGCACCAGTCCACAGACAGGGCGTCCGCCACTCCGCGCCGGCGGCCTCGGCCATGCGGTAGGTCGACGAGAAGCCCACCGAGTCGGTCTGTCCGGCGAGCCGGCGGTGCGTCTCGCGGGCCTCGGGTGCCAGACCGGCGACGATGTCGTGCGCAGAGCGCACCGCCTCCTCGCGGGTCGGGCGGACCACCAGCGCCACCAGCAGGCCGACCTCCCTGCCGCTCGCGAGGACCGGCGCCACCTCGGGCGCCAGCGCCTCGGGCGCGTCGGCGAAGCGCCACAGACAGGAGGCGTGCCGGGCGGCCAGCCGGGCGGCCTCCCGGGAGCTGCCGCCCAGGTAGATCTCCGGCGCCGCGCGCCAGGGCGAGACGAACGGCGTGCCGACGGCCGCCTTCTCGACCTGGTAGAAGCGGCCCTGGAAGTCCACCTCTTCGCCCCGCCACAGGGCGCCACAGATGGAGAGGAACTCCTCGGTCTGCGCGTAGCGCTCGTCGTGGGAGAGGAAGGAGCCGTAGTACCCCAGCTCGTGCGGCGTGTGCCCTGCGACCATGTTGATCGAGATGCGTCCGCCAAGGAGCGCCGACGCCGTGTTGACCTGCTGCACGAAGGCCACGGGCGAGACGATCCCGGCGCGGCAGGCGACCATGAAGTGGATCGCCGCGGCCCGGCGGCTCAGGGCGAGGGAAAGGAGCAGCGGGTCCGGCCGGGTGAAGCCGATCGCCATCAGCATGGACTCGATGCCGTTCTGCTCGGCAGAGAGGCAGAGGTCGAGCTGCGCGTCGAGGTCCGGCAGGCCGGTCATCTGCTCGCGCGGACCGCTGCGGCGCAGCGAGTTCCCCGCCTGCGACAGGCTCCAGTGGAAGCGCAGCGGCGGCGCGCTCACGCGGACTCCTTCCGGCGCTCCTGCTGCTCCCGCCGGCGGCGCTCCATGTACTCCCGCCAGGGCTCGACACCTTCGTCGACGCCGGCCGTGGGCGGCGCGGAGAGGAGAGGCAGGTGCGGGCAGTCCGTCCGGCCGCGGATGGGAGTGATCGGCAGGTCCGCCCGCTGCAGCCGCGGCGTCACGAAGCGCAGGACGAACCCGATCCGCTGCGCGCCGGAGCGGAAGGGGCCGGAGCCGTGGATGATGTTGTTCTGGTGGAGCGACATCTCCCCCGGCCGCAGGACCAGATCGACCGCCTGCGACTCGTCCACGTCCACCTGGATCTCCTCGCCGTGCCCCAGCAGGTTCTGCGGGGCGTAGGTGTCGACGTGCGGCAGGATCGGGTTGCGGTGCGACCCGGGGATGACCCGCATGCAGCCGTTGCCGGCATTGCTCTCACTCAGCGCGATCCAGGCCGAGGTGGTGGGCGTGGTGGACAGCCCGGAGTACGTGCCGTCCTGGTGCCAGGCGACATAGGAGGAATCGCCCGGATACTTGCAGATGATCAGGCTGCCCTGCAGGAGGAGATCGGGACCGAGGACGTCCTCCACCACGTCGGCGATCGCCGGATGGGTGGCCAGCTCATAGGCCCAGCGGAAGAAGAGGTGGGACAACCCGATGGGCCGCGGCCGCCCGCCGAGGCGGGCCTCGAGCTCCTCGAACCGCGCCCGGAACCGCGCCACCTCCTCCGGTGACAGGACCGGGATCGGAAACAGCGCGCCGTCCCTCTCATAGCGCGCGATCTGCTCCGGCGTCAGGGTCTTCGGCATGTGCTCTCCACAATCTCAGGCGGCCAGCCGGCAGAGCTCCCAGAGCTCCAGGAACCGCGCGCGCCAGCGATCCAGCGATCCCCGCGCCGCGCCGGCCTCGCGCGCCGCCGCGGCGCACGCGCTCCGGCGCTCCGGCTCCTGGAGCTCCTCCAATGCCGCGGCGAACTCGTCCACGGTCTCGCACAGATAGCCGGTCCGCCCGTGCTCGATCTGCTCGATGAAGCCGCCGCGCCGGTCGGCGACGGGCACGCAGCCGGCCTGTTGCGCCTCACAGAGCGTCCGCCCGTACGCGTGCGTGACCGGGGTGTGGTACAGCATGGCATGCCACCGCCGCAGGTGCGTCCGAGCCTCCAGACCGGCGGGGTGGAACACGACCTCTCCGCAGGCCTCCGCCAGAGCCTCCTGCCGCTCCGGGGGACAGCCGACAAGCTCCCAGCGGACCCCGGGGCAGCGCCGGGCCAGCCGCCGGTAGAAGGCGACGACGTCCGCCGACCAGTTCTCCCCGCGGGGATTGCAGAGGCGGCCCACCACGAGCGGCCCTTCGGCCGGCCGCGGCGCGGTTTCTGGAGGAGAGGGAACCGGCTGATACCACGCCGTCCCCTCCAGCCCCATCTGGCGGGCCAGGAGCTCGGAGACGCAGAAGACGGCCCGGCTGGCCGCCCGCAATCCGGCCGACCCGTCCATCCGGCCGTCATACGAGCCGTGACAGTAATAGAAGACGGGAACCCCCTCCGGGAGCAGCTCCGGCGGCAGGTCTCCGTCGTCGACGTTGTGGAGCAGGATCGCATCCGGCGCGATCCGGCGCAGGGCCTCGGCCGTGACCGCGGGAGCGGCGTGCAGCTCGGTCTTTTTCGCATCTTGCGCATCGGCCGCGAAGGCGTCGCGGGTCCGCTGCGGGACCTCGCCCGCCCAGCAGCAGAACACGGCATGGGACCAGTCGGGGAGCGCCTGGCAGATCGACCAGACGCATCCGATCGTCCCTCCAACGATTTCCGGCCGTTTGGCGACTTGAAGGAGCCGCATTCCCCACCTCCAGCGCGATTCAGCTAACCCTTGGATCTTGAAGCATCCTAGCACAGCGCTCGCCCGTCCGTGCGGCCCCGTCCGTTCCAGGGTTGCCTCCCCCGCCGGGAGGGCCTCATACTGTTTTCGTGGGCCACGTCAACCCCTTGGATGAGGATGCCGGCCGGTGATCGAGAACATCTCCGACACCGCGCGCTGGGTGGCCGTGTACCGCGCGATGGAGACCGCACGCCCAGATGCCATCTTCAAAGACCCCTTCGCCGAACGTCTGGCGGGCGAGCGGGGGCACGAGATCGTGGACGAGATGCCGCGCGGGCGCACCGACGCGTGGCCGATGATCGTGCGCACGGCGGTCTTCGACGAGCTCATCCTCGAATCAGTCCGGTCGAAGAACGTCGATCTCGTGGTGAACCTCGCCGCCGGATTGGATGCCCGCCCCTGGCGGCTGCCATTGCCGCCGGTGCTGCGCTGGGTGGACGTCGACCTTCCCGGCATCCTCCAGTACAAAGCCGAGATGCTGCGGACCGAGACGCCGGTGTGCCGCTACGAAGCGGTCACCGCGGACCTGCGGGAAGTCCCGGCCCGCCAGGCGCTCTTCGCCCGGCTCGGCGCCGGCGCGTCGCGCGCGCTCATCGTCACCGAAGGCCTGCTCGTCTATCTCCCGCCGGAGCAGGTGGCCACGCTCGCCGCCGATCTCCATGCGCAGCCGTGCTTCCAGGAATGGGTGACCGATCTTGCGAGCCCCGGGCTGCTCAAAAAGATGGAGAAGTCCTGGGGCAAGAAGCTGGCGGAGAGCGGAAGCCCCTTCCTCTTCGGTCCGGCGGAAGGGACGGAGTTCTTCCGGACCTACGGCTGGCGTGAGGCGCAATACCACTCCCTCCTCGAGGAGGCGCAGCGGCTCAACCGGACGATGAAGGGCGCGTGGTTCTGGAAGCGGATCTTCCGGTTCTTCCCGAAAAAGGTCCAGGAAGGGTTCAAGCGGTTCTCCGGGATCGTGTTGCTGGAGCGGGAGTGAGGACGAGTCTCAAGGAATGTAGAAGTGGTCCCGCTGGAAATACGGCGACCGGCCGCTGCCATCCTGGAACACCGTGTACGCATCCACCACGAGCAGCCGCTTGTTGAGGTAGCAGGCGAGCATCACGCGGGCGAAGCCGAAGTCGTAGCCGGCCCGGAAGGCGACCGCCTCGTGGAGGGCCACGCCGTCGGTGAAGGGCTCCGCGATGACCTCTCCCCAGCTCCGGGGCTCGGGCGCGCCGGTTCCCCAGGTCCGCAGGATCAGTTGTCCGTTCCGGTCTTCGATCTCCAGATGGTGGACGCCAGTCGAGGCCGCGTCGAAGTTGACCCAGGTGCCGGCGAGCAGCGCCAGGTCGACGGGTCGCACAGGACGGGGCCCCTCGATCGTGTCGCGGGTGCGGGAGATCTGGAGAGGCACGGCGGTCCTCAGCGGTGGAAGAACTCGCGGGTGAAGTAGTT
>DATFPH010000159.1:0-22211 GCA_035264905.1 Thermoanaerobaculia bacterium | reverse complement strand
AGGGTGGATCGAGGCCGAGTGGGGGATGTCGGAGCTCAACCGCCGCGCCAAGCTCTACAAGCTCACTCCCCAGGGGCGCCAGCAGCTCAAGGCCGAGACCGAGCAGTGGGCGCAGTTCGCCTCCGCGGTCTCGAAGGTCCTGCTTCCCGCCTGAGGCGGGAGCTCGGCCATGCGTTGGCTCTGGAAGAAGAGCGTCGACGACGAGGTGAGCGAAGAGCTCGATCTGCACCTCGCGATGCGAACCCGCGAATACGTCGCGCGCGGCATGGACCCGGCCGCCGCGCGCGAGGCAGCGCTCCGCCGCTTCGGAAATCTGGAGACTGTGCGGAAAACCTGTAGTGAGATCGGCCGGAAGAGGGATAAGGACATGCGCCGCCGCGAAACCTTCACAGAGCTCCGCCAGGACATTACGTTCGCCGTGCGCCAGCTCGTCGCCCATCCGGCATTCAGTCTGATTGCCGTGCTCACGCTCGCCCTCGGCATCGGCGCTTCCACCGCCATCTTCAGCGTGGTCAATGCCGTGGTGCTGCGGCCGCTGCCGGTCCTCCGGCCTGAGCGGCTGGTCAACGTGTTCGGCGTGTGGGCTGGAGAAGACACCGGGATCGCGGGCGGCGGCTACACCGGCCTGGAAGGCGTTCAGGGTGTCTTCTCCAAAATCGCTGTGAGCGAGATCAAAAGCTTCATTTTGTCGGAGGGGGAGTCGGAGCGGACGATCGGCATGCGCGCCTCCGCTTCCTATTTCGATGTTTTCGGGGTGGCTCCAGCCCATGGCCGCGTGTTCCGGGCGGATGAGGACCAGCCCGGGCGCGATCAGGTCGTGGTGCTCAGCGACCGCCTGTGGAAGCGCCGGTTCGGCGGCGATCTCGCGATTCTTGGCCAGCAGATCCGCATCAACGAGCTGCAGTATACCGTCATCGGCATCATGCCGCCTTCGTTCGATTTCACGTCGGAAAGCGAAGAGCTTTGGGTGCCGATCGCCTTCACGCCCGAGCGCCGGGCTGATTGGGACTCGAAGCCTCTCGACGTCGTCGGACGCCTGCGGGATGGCGCGACAACGGAGCAGGCCACGCAAGCCGTGAAGAACGTCGCGGTACGGATCCGGCAGATCGCGCCGGCCGAGAACTCAGCGCTCGATTTCCGCCTAGCACCCTATATGGAGACTTTCGTGGGGGACTACCGCACACGACTGTTCGTGCTGCTTGGGGCCGTCGGCCTGGTGCTCCTGATCGCGTGCGGCAACGTCGCCAACCTGCTGCTGGCGCGCGGCGCCGCGCGGTGGCGTGAGGTGGCGATCCGCACCGCCCTGGGTGCCAGCCGCGGCCGGATCATCCGCCAGCTCCTCACCGAGAGCGCCGTGCTGTCTCTGGTCTCCGCGGCCGTCGGCCTGCTGCTCGCCTGGGCGGGCATGCGCTACCTGGTCACCCTGGTTCCCGATGGGGTGCCGCGGGTGGAGCAGACCTCGCTGGACGGCACCGTCCTGGCGTTCACGTTGGTCCTCTCCCTGGTGAGCAGCTTCGTGTTCGGCCTCGCGCCGGCGCTGCGGGCGGCGCGCGTCAGCGTCAGCCAGACCCTCAAGGATGGGGGCCGGGGCTCGGCCGGGACCCGCCGCGACTGGCTCCGGCCGGCGCTCATCTCCGCCGAGATCGCATTGGCTGTGCTGCTGCTGGTCGGCGCCGGCCTGCTCATCCGCTCCGCGCTGGAGCTGCAGCGGGTCCGCCCGGGATTCAATCCCGAAGGGGTGATCAGCGCGCGGCTGTCCCTTCCCCCGAAGGAGTATGTGAATCCCGAGCGCATCCTGGTCACGATGAACCGGATTACCGAGGAGGTCTCCCAATCCCCCGGAGTCCGGTCGGTCGCGATCGCGACGCCGATTCCGATGGGGCGCGGCGTCACCAGCAACGGTCTGCTGGCCGAGGGGAAGTCCATGACCGCGGAAGATCTGGTGCAGTCCATCCTGAACGTCGTCACGCCCGACTACTTTCGGACCATGGAAATTCCGATCGTGCGCGGCCGGGGTTTCCTGCCCAGCGACCGGAAGGGATCGCAACGGGTCATGGTGGTCAACGAGCAGGCCGCCGCGGCTCTCTATCCCGGCCAGGATCCGATCGGCAAGAAGGTCGATTGTTGCGAGTCCCTGCCGGACGGGAAGCCCATGTACAAGATCATCGTGGGCGTCGCCGGAAACCTCCACTCGTTCGGGCTGGCCGACAAGGTCGAGCCCGAGTTCTATCTGCCGGCCGGCCAGGTGCCGGACGTGGCCTGGGACTGGGTGCAGCGCACGTTCTATCTCGTGGCGCGGTCGGAAGGGTCTCCGGAGGCGCTGGTTCCGGCGCTCCGTAAAGCCGTAGCAAGTATCGATCCCAACGTGCCGGTCTACCAGGTGAGCACGATGGAGGAGCGGATGGCGGGATCGCTGGCGACCGCACGTTTCAATACCCTGCTGCTGACGCTGCTCGGGGTGATCGGTCTGATCCTTTCGGTCGTGGGCATCTACGGTGTGATCGCCTACTTCGTGACCCAGCGGACCGCCGAGATCGGGGTGCGCATGGCCTTGGGCGCGACGCCGCGGCACGTCATCCTCCTCGTCTTGCGGCAGGCCGTCATCCCGGTGGGGGTGGGGGTCCTCGTCGGGCTCGCCGCCTCCGCGGCGGCCACGCGCGTCCTGGCCGCCTACCTGGTGGGCGTCGAGCCCACCGATCCGTTGACGCTCGCGACGGTCGTCGCCGTCCTCGCCGGAGCGGCGCTGCTGGCCAGCTTCATGCCGGCGCGACGGGCGGCGAGCGTGCCTCCAACCGAGGCGTTGCAGGCCCTGTGAAAGCAGATTGAAGACAAATTGAAGCCCTCCATGCGCTGGCTCTGGAAGAAGAACGTCGACGACGAGGTGGCCGAGGAGCTCGAGCTCCACCTCGAGATGCGAACCCGCGAATACGTCGCGCGCGGCCTGGACCCGGACACCGCCCGCGAAACCGCGATCCGCCGCTTCGGTGACCTGGACAACGTACGCAAGACCTGCCGTGAGATCGGCCGGAAGAGGGACAAGGATATGCGCCGCCGCGAAACCTTCACCGAGCTCCGCCAGGACGTCACGTTCGCCGTGCGCCAGCTCGTGACCCATCCTGTGTTCAGCCTGATCGCCGTGCTCACGCTCGCCCTGGGCATCGGCGCCACCACGGCGATCTTCAGCGTCGTCAATGCGGTGGTCCTGCGGCCATTGCCGGTCCCCCGCCCCGAGCAGCTCACGTTGATCTCCGGTGAGCTCAACGGAGAGCTCACCAACCTCTCCGTCGGCAACTACATGGTGCTGGCGGAAAACCAGCGCTCCTTCTCCGGCGTGTCCGCGATCCGGAACGACAGCTTCAATCTGTCCCAGGGCGAGAGCGCCGAGCGGACGCTCGGAGCCCGCGTCACCGCCTCCCTGTTCGACGTCTTCGGCATCCAGCCGGCCCTCGGCCGTGTTTTCCGCGCCGAGGAGGACCAGCCGGGGCGCGAGGACGTCGTCGTCCTCAGCCACCGCCTGTGGCAGCGGAGGTTCGGAGCCGATCGCGGCATCGTGGGGCGCGAAATCCGGATGAACGGCCAGCCCTATACGGTCCTCGGCGTCATGCCGCCCTTCTTCAGCTTCAGGTCGGACCGGGAAGAGCTCTGGGTGCCCATCGCCTTCACCCCCAAGCAGAAGGCGATGTACGACGAACAGTACCTGACCGTCGTCGGCAGATACCGCGACGGCGTCACGCCTGAGCAGGCGCAGCAGGATCTGGAGAGGATCGCGACGGTGCTCCGGCCGGTGGATCGCGTCAACGTGAATTTCCACTTCCATCTCGACAGCTTCATGAAGGAGTTCGTGGGCGACTACCGGACGCGCCTGCTCGTGCTTCTCGGCGCGGTCGGGCTCGTGCTCCTGATCGCCTGCGGCAACGTGGCCAACCTGCTGCTGGCGCGCAGCGCCGTCCGCGGCCGGGAGGTGGCGATCCGCGCCGCCCTGGGAGCGGGCCGCGGGCGGATCGTCCGCCAGCTCCTCACCGAGAGCGCCGTGCTCGCGCTCGTCTCCGCGGCGATCGGGCTGGTGATCGCCTGGTGGGGGATCCGCGCCCTCCTCTTCCTGGTCCCGCCGGGCGTGCCGCGCATCGAGCAGGCCTCGATCGACGGCGTCGTCCTGGCGTTTACGCTCGGCCTCGCGATCCTGAGCAGCGTGGTGTTCGGTCTGGCCCCAGCGCTGCGTGCCGCCCGGTCGAGCCTCAGCGCGGCGCTGAAAGAAGGAGGCCGGGGCTCGGCCGGCACCCGCGGCCGGGACTGGCTCCGCTCGGCGCTGATCTCCGCCGAGGTGGCGCTCGCCGTCCTCCTCCTCGTCGGCGCCGGTCTCCTCATCCGTTCCGCTCTGGAGATGCAGCGCATCCGGCCGGGATTCGAGCCCCGGGGCGTGATGACCGCCCGCCTCTCGCTCCCTGCCGCCGAGTACGCGGACGCCGCGCGCGTGGTCGACACCTTCGATCGGCTCACGGAAAAGGTTTCTGTGATCCCCGGGGTGCGCTTCGCGGCGGTCGCGACCAAGATCCCCGTGTCGCCCGGCGGCGGCGGCAACGGCTTGCTGCCCGAGGGGAAGGCCGTCGACATGGCGAACGTCATCGCCGCCCAGCTCAGCATCGTGACGCCGGGCTACTTCCAGGCCATGGGCATCCCCCTCCTGCGCGGGCGCGGCTTCGACGCCACCGACCGGCGGGGCGCACAGAAAGTGATGATCGTCAACCAGGCCCTGGCGGAATCCATGTTCCCGGGACAGGACCCTCTCGGGAAGAAAGTCGGCTGCTGCGAGACGGGACCGGATGGCGAGACTCCGGACTACAAAGTGATCGTCGGCGTCGCCGCGAACCTCCACTCCAACGGTCTCGCCGAAGCGGTGGACAACGAGTTCTGGCTGCCGGTCGCCCAGGCGCCGCCGGAGGCCTGGGAGTGGTTCCAGCGGACCATGTACATCGTCGCCCGCACCTCCGGCGAGCCGGAATCGCTCACTCCGGCCCTGCGCCGGACCGTCACGGAGATCGATCCCGACATCCCTCTGTACAGCGAGAGCACCATGGAGAAGAGGATGGTGCAGTCCACCGCGACCGCGCGCTTCAACACCCTGCTGTTGACCCTGCTCGGCGTGATCGGTCTGATCCTCTCCGCCGTGGGCATCTACGGCGTGATCGCCTACTTCGTCACCCAGCGGACCTCCGAGATCGGGGTGCGGATGGCGCTGGGAGCGACGCAGCGGCACGTCGTCCGCCTCGTGCTGCGGCAAGCGGCCATTCCGGTGATCGCCGGAATCGTCCTGGGGCTCGCCGCCTCCGTGGCGGCCACGCGTGTCCTGGCCGCCTACCTGGTCGGCGTCGAGCCCACGGACCCGCTGACCCTCGCCTCGGTCGTCGCCGTCCTCGCCGTTGCGGCGCTCCTGGCGAGCTTCGTGCCGGCGCTCCGCGCGGCGAGCGTGCCTCCGACGCAGGCGTTGCAGGCGGGGTGAGGGGCCCTCACCCCCCGGCCCCCATACGCGCTAACTTGTTGGCCGTGCCGGCCTTCACCAGGGGTTGAAACCCCTGGCTACCGAACACCAACAATCGTCCCCAAGGGGACAACGCCCCCCGTCCGCCCCTTCAGTGGGCGGTTTTTCTTCTAGGTAGCCAGGGGTCTCGACCCCTGGCGGGCGCCGCGGACGTCGGTAAGTTAGTGCCTATGGGGGCCGGCAGCGAGGGCCTCCCCCTTGCCGCCCACCCCGCACGCGCATAGTCTGGCGCCGTCATGCCGATCGCAGCTGATCCGTTCCTGGCCACCCTCGCTCTGATCGGGGTGGTCATCATCATTGCCGCGCTTCTGTCGGGGCTGATCGAGCGCAGCGGGGTCCCCCAGGTCGGCGTTCTGCTCGGTCTCGGCGCGGTCCTGGGGCCTTATGGGCTCGCTCTGATCGATCCCAAGCTGGATTCGCCCGTTTTGCGAGCCGTCTCGACTCTGAGCCTCACCCTGGTGCTGTTCACCGATGCCCTGGGGCTCGACCTCGCCGAGATTCGGCGGCACGTCCGGCTCACGTTGCTCGTCCTCGGGCCTGGGACCCTGCTGTCGGCGGTTTTGGTCACTCTGATGGCGGGGACCCTGCTCGGCCTCCCGTGGCTGGCGGCGGCTGTGCTCGGAGCGGCCCTGGCCTCCACCGATCCGGTCCTGTTGCGCGGGCTGCTCCGGCGGCCCGACCTGCCGGCCCCCGCGCGGCTGGCGCTCCGGCTGGAGAGCGGGCTCAACGACATCGTGCTGCTGCCGATCGTGCTGATTGCCATGGCCCTCCAGGGCGTGCGCCACGGGCCGGGGGAGGCCATCGCGTGGCCGCGCATGGGGCTGGAGCTGTTCCTCCTCGGGCCTGGGGCCGGAGTCGCCGTCGGCCTTCTGGGAGTGGCCACCCTCGATCTCGTGCGGCGGCGGATCGGGGTCCGGCGCGATTACGAGTCGCTCTATAGTTTGGGAATCGCCTTCGCCGCGTTCGCGGCGGCCGAGGCGGTCCACGGCAGCGGCTTCCTGGCGGCCTTCGCGGCCGGGATGACCATCTCCGTCTTCGACGTGGAGCTCTGCGACTGCTTCCATGAGTATGGCGAGACCACGGCCGAGATGACGCTCCTCTTCACCTTCGTGCTGCTCGGCAGCTCGCTCATCTGGACCGGTTTCGTCGGTGCCGGATGGCGGGAGGTGCTGTTCGCCGTGGCCGTGGTGATCGTCCGGCCCGTCGCCTTCCTGGCGTCGCTCTGGCCGACCCGTCTCGAGCGGCGCAGCCTGCTGCTGATCTCGTGGTTCGGGCCGCGGGGCTTGAGCTCGCTGCTCCTCGTGCTCGTGACGGTCTTCGCCGGCATGCCCGGAAGCGACCGGCTCTTCGCGTTGTGCAGCCTGGTCGTCCTGCTTTCGGTCGTGCTGCATGGCGGATCTCTGATGCTCCTGCCGAGCCAGAGCCGCGAGGAGCCGCTGCGGGAGAGCGGAGACGAGCGCCCCGCCGCACCCGCCGCAGCCCTCGCGCCGGCCGCGTCGACAGCTCCGGAGAAGATCGATCTTGCCGAGATGCTCCGCCTGCAAGAGGCGGGAGAACCGGTGGTCGTCCTCGACGTGCGCGCCGCCCGGTCCTATGAGACGAGCGGCCAGATCGCTCCGGGTACAGCCCGGCTGGACCCTGAGCGATCCGTGCAGGAAGCGGAGCGGCTGCACCTGCCGCGGGAGGCCTGGCTGGTCGCCTTCTGTGCCTGACGGGACGAAGCCACGAGCGCCCGTGTGGCGCTCGAGCTCCGGAAGGCGGGTTGGCCGAAGGCGGTGGCGCTGCAAGGTGGGTGGAAGGCGTGGGTGGATGCGGGGCTGCCGGTGGCGGTGGCGCCCGGGTAGGCCCCAGAGGCGCTGACTTTGCTCCGAAACATCCCTTGAATCGCTGGCAAGCTCTCTGCAGGCTTTCCAACCTGAGATTCCACGGAAACGGGCCCCTCCGCGCGGACCCGCCTCCGCAGGTCCCCCCAACACCGACTGTGGTGAAGCAGTCCAACCGCAAGGAGGTGCCCTCATGCCACAACAAACCCACGAGATGGAACGCTGTATCGCGCTCTGCCAGGAGTGCCACGAGGTCTGCCTGCAGACCGTTCCACACTGCCTGGAGAAGGGCGGCCAGCATGCCGAGGCCGCTCATATCCAGATGCTGCTCGACTGTGCCGAGATCTGCGAGACCAGCGCCAACTTCATGATCCGCGGCTCCGAGCTGCACATGGAGACCTGCCACGCCTGCTCCGAGGTGTGCCAGCGCTGCGCCAGCGACTGCCAGCGGCTGGGCAACGACCCGAAGATGCAGGAATGCGCCGACGTCTGCCTGCGCTGTGCGGAATCCTGCGCGCAGATGGCCGGCGCGGCCGTAGAGAGGTGACACATGCGGTTCCGTGCGTTCATAAGCTGCCGTTTCCCAGTGCACGACGATGTGCGGGCTATTGCCAACATGCTTGAGGGTGAGTTCGAAGCCTACATCTCTGAGGAGCCCAAGATCGGTGTTTTGGCTTATGCGCTCAAGGATAAGATTGCAGAGTCTGACTGTCTCGTTGTGATTGCTCTCGATAGCGATGGCGATTCCGCATTTGTGCAGGGCGAGATTGCCATGGCTCACACTCTCGGCAAGCCAGTTGTGGCTATTTGCCGGGAAGGAGTAGAGATTGGGGGGATTCTGCCACAGCTGTGTACTTGGGCTACCTTCAAGGATCTGCGGGATTGCTCCGTGCAGATCCCTCGCCTCAAAGAGGAGATCATCGGCAAGCTCAGCTCAGCCTTTTTGATCCCTGGTGGACCTCAAGCACTCCTCGCCTCAGCATCAAAGCTCGGTATCTTAGGTGTATACCCTTCACGTGCTGCCGCCTTTCTTGAGTTCTTCCGCTTCTGGGAACAGGGTCATGAAATATCAATCGTTGCCTCTACTCTTGAGGGCTTTAGGAAGGGGCTCGGAATTGATCCAAGAGAGCTCCTTGGAAAAAAGCTACAAGCAAGCGCTGACACGAAGATTCGGCTTCTTCTTACCCATCCCGAATTCATCTCCTATCGAGAAAAACAAGAGGGTGCCGAGAATGGGGTCATCAAGAGTGAGCTCAAGAGGTGTAGGCAGGAGCTTGTAAAAATTCGGAAGAGCCACCGCGCTCGGGAGCGCCTGACTTGGAGGTTCTTCAAGGGGGCGCCAACGTGCTTCATGATTGCCACTGGAGACTTCATGTTGCTAAATCCTTATCTTTATATGCAGCCTGGGATCTTCAATTTCAGCCTATTGCTGAGAAATACCGGCTCCGATATCGACATATACCGCAGATACAAGAAGTATCACTTTGAGGATGCGTGGGCTCATCCCACGTTAAGCGCAGAAGACCGGCTAGTGAAGATATCAAAATAAAGACAGCTTGGACACCACCATTGCGCGCAAAGATACTAATCTCGCTCGGCACCACCCTGCTCATGTTCGGTGTGGTCGCACTTTCTTAACCCGGGGTCGCCGCTTCGCTCTGCCCCGGGCTACACGCTCTGGCCCCTTTGGGGCCTTTTCCCGACCTGGAATAGAAACGTCAGGCCTCTCCAATGAACCGCTACGTCGTCCTCAGCGGCCTTCCTGCAAGCGGCAAATCAACGCTCGCCCGGGCGCTCTCTCAGGCGTTTTCCCTTCCACTGCTCGACAAAGATCAGTTCTTGGAAACGCTTTTCGACAGCAAGGGCGTCGGTGACGCGCGGTGGCGGAGACACCTCAGCCAGGAAGCGGATGCGTCGTTTCGGCAGCGCGCCGAGCAGTCAGCGGGTGCCGTGCTCACGTCCTGGTGGAAGCATCCGCAGTCGACTGCGGACTCGGGCACTCCAACCGACTGGCTGGATCCTCTGCCCGGATTCAAGGTCGAGGTGCACTGCCGGTGCAGTGCCCAGGCAGCCGCGGCGCGCTTCCTGGCACGGAAGCGACACCCGGGCCATCTGGATGATCGGTGGTCCTACGCTGAGCTGGTCGCCAACTTCGATCTGCAAGCGTCTTTGGGACCCCTGGGCTTGGGCTCTCTGGTCGAGGTGAGCACCGAAGAGCAGCCCGACATCCCTGACCTCATACGACGGGTCGCGGATGTGTTCGCTGGCGCCTGCCTCGGTTGATCCCCTGACCACCCGCCACTACAATCCCGGCACGGGCGCAATCCACCCGCCCTGGAGAGGGTTCCGATGCAGAAGTTGATGAAGTTGGCCGTCCTGTTCCTGTTTGCCGCAATCGTCGTCGCCTGGGCCGTCCCGGCCTTGGCTGTGGACGAGCCGGTGCCGGCTCATGAGCCGTTCCCGATCGAGTCCAGGGGGCTCAAGGAGACCCGGCACATCAACGTCTATCTGCCGCCGAGTTACGAGGCGGCGGGTGCCGTGCGCTATCCGGTGCTGTATATGCCGGACGGCGGGGTGCAGGAGGACTTCCCGCACATCGCCGCTACTGTCGATGCCGGGATCCGGGTCGGCGAGATGCGGCCGATGATTGTGGTCGGGATCGAGAACACCGAGCGGCGGCGCGACGTGACCGGGCCGACCGAGGTGGAGGAGGACCGCAAGATCGCTCCGCGCGTGGGCGGCTCGGCTGTGTTCCGCGACTTCATCCGCGATGAGCTGATGCCGGAGGTGCGCCGCCGGTACCGTGTGACGGATGAGACCGCGATCATCGGCGAGTCCCTGGCGGGTCTGTTCATCGTCGAGACGTTCTTCCTGGAGCCGGAGATGTTCGACACCTATATCGCTCTCAGCCCGAGCCTCTGGTGGAACCACGAGGAGCTGGTGCGGAAGGCCGGCGAGCGTCTCAAGGCGCGGACGGACCTGCGCAAGACCCTGTATCTGTCGTCCGCCGACGAGGAGGACATCGCTTCGGCGGCCGTGCGTCTGGCGGACGTGCTCCGCGCGGGCGCTCCGGCGGGGCTGCATTGGGAGTACAAACCACGGCCGGATCTAACCCATGGAACGATCTATCGCGCTTTGGCTCCGCAGGTGCTGCGCCATTTGTTCGGGCCGGCGGCCAAGGATTGATCGAAGGGGAGGGGTGGAACGAAATGCGCCTTCTGGCTCACCTGTTCGAAAACAACCGCGCATGGGCTTCGGAGATGACCCGTGCCGATCCCGAATTTTTTCAGCGCCTGGCCGATCAGCAGGCGCCCCGGTATCTCTGGATCGGGTGCTCCGACAGCCGGGTTCCGGCCAACCAGATCGTCGGCCTTCTCCCTGGGGAGATGTTCGTGCACCGCAACGTCGCCAATCTGGTGGTTCATACGGATTTGAACTGCCTCTCGACCATTCAGTTTGCGGTGGACGTGCTCGGCGTCAGCGACATCATTGTCTCCGGCCATTATGGTTGCGGTGGCGTGCTGGCGGCTCTGCGGAATGATCGATTTGGCCTCGTCGACAATTGGTTGCGCCATGTCCAGGACGTCCGGACGAGATACCAGGAGCACCTGGAGGCGCTGGACACAGAGGAGCAACGTCACAACCGTCTTTGTGAGCTGAACGTCATCGAGCAGGTTGTGAACGTCAGCCAGACGACGGTCGTGCGCGACGCCTGGACGCGCGGCAAGGCGCTGGCGGTGCATGGTTGGATCTATGACCTGGGCGATGGCTTGCTGCGCGATCTTGGCGTGTGCATCACCAATGAAGCGGAGCTCGCCGCCACGGCGGACGCGGCGCGCGCGCGGCTCGGTGCCGGATGAGCCGATCTGATCTGCTCCTGGTGAAGACCGCGTTCCGGCCGTAATCCCCGGAGGGCACGGAACGCCGGCTCGCTTTCGTCCCCGGCGCGCACCAGATCTTTTTGGGCCAGAGTTTTCCCACCCAAACCACTTCGAGCTCGCAACCCTGGACATCGGCCGGCGTGGCTGTTCACGTCGATCCGGGCGCTGGAGCCCGCCCCGCTGCTGTGCGTTGTACCGAGCCGGATGATCCGGCTTGGCTGGAACCCAGACGGAGAGGTTGGTTTCTATGCAACAAAAGACACGTAACTTGCTGACCGCTTTGTGCGTTGTCGCCGTGGCGGCGACCGGGACCGCGCGTGCGGACGAAGCTCTGTCGAAGGCGGCGCTCCATAGGAAGCTTCGTGCTGCCTACGATGCGCTCCAGAGCAATCCCGGTCTCAAGGAGGAGGGGCGAAAGGCGACGGCAAATCTCAAGGACCGCGCTGCAGTCGATGCTTTCCTGAAGAAGATGCCTCTGTCTCCGCTCGAGTATTGGCAAATCGATATGGAGGTGAGGCACTACGAGGTTTTCGTGCCCCGCTTCCTGCAAGATCTCCACGTCCGGTGGATCGAGCTCCGCGAGCCGCTGGCGCGCCAGATGTATGGTGACGAATATGTCAATCAGGTGCTGACCGGGTGGCCCGTCGACACCGGCAACGACATTACCGGCGATTTGACGAGGGCGGCCACGGTAGGCACCAACCGGAACGCGGCCTCGACCGACGTCCCGGCACCGAACGAATACGACGGTGAGATCCAGATCGCGGTCAACCACCGGAACACCAACCAGATGGTCGCCGCGGCCAACACCTGGGGCAACGCCGGTGCGGCCTGCAACAGCAACCAAACGCAGTCGATCTTCTATTCGAGCAATGGCGGGACGACGTGGGACTACACCTGCGCGCCGTCGAACAACGTGTTCACCCTGGGCACCTGCTCCGGCACGGTGTTCGGTTCCGACCCGGCGCTCTATTGGAACGACAATAACGAGGTCTTCCTCAACTACATGCTGCTTTGCAGCACGGCCACCACGACCCAGTATTCGATGGTGGTCGCGCGTTCGGCGGACGGCGGCGCCACCTGGGTGAAGCAGGGCGTGATCAAGAACGCCTGGGCCACGGGGACCCTCGAAGACAAGAACTTCTACGTGATCGACAACACCCTGGCGAGCCCCTTCTACGGCCGCCACTACACCTGCTGGGACCGCGCCAACAATGAGAAGTTCGCCTACTCGACGAACAACGGCGTGACCTGGACCGAGGTCGACCTGCCCACCGCGCCGGTCGGCGGAATCGATCTCGGATGCGAGATCGCGGTACAGAAGAACGGCACCGTGCATGTGGTCTGGGAGTCGCTCACCTGCGGCTCCACCTGCACCGACGAGCGGATGTGGTACACCCAGTCAACCAACGGCGGCGTCTCCTGGTCCACGCCAGTCCAGGTGCACGACCATAACCTCGCCGGCTTCTCCGGGAGCAACAAGCCGCCGGTCGCCGACCAGCGCGGCATCGCCCCTTTCGGCGCCGTGGACGTGGACAACTCGGGCGGCGCCTGCGACGGCACGCTCTATGCCACCTATGGCGACTACACCTCGGGCGGGGCTACCGAGACCGACATCTGGGTCACCCGGTCGACCAACGGCGGCGCCACCTGGGGCACGCCGGTCAAGGTCAACGACGACGGCCTGGCGGGCCGCACGCAGTTCCATCCGTTCCTGCAGGTGGATCAATCCAACGGCCACGTCGTGGTCGCCTGGCACGACGCCCGGAACGATGCGAACAACCGCAAGGTGGAGCTCTTCACGGCGCGGTCGACCAACTGCGGCGTGAGCTTCGAGGCCAACGTCAAGGCGAGCCAGAACTCGGCGGAGTTCAACAACAGCGGTATCAGCTACACCGACGAGAACTCCACGGACAACCCGAACCGCAACCCCAACCAGTACGGTGAGTACTTCGGCCTCGACGTGAAGAGCGGCAAGGCCTACATGGCCTGGGTGGACACGCGGCACTTCTATCCCGGCTCGTCCACCAACGCCCAGAAGGAGAACGTGGGCTTCGCTGTGGTCGACTTCGGCGTTGCCTGCACGCCGCCGGCGGCGCCGACGGGCGTCACTGCGACGGCCGCGAGCCAGACCCAGATCAACGTGTCGTGGACCGCGTCCGCGGGTGCGACGTCGTACAACATCCTGCGCTCGACGACGAGCGGCGGCCCGTACACGCAGGTCGGCACCTCGGCCACCACGTCGTTCTCCGACGCGAGCCTGACCTGCAACACGGCGTATTTCTACGTCGTCCAGGCGGTCGGCGCCTGCGCCTCGGCCAACTCGGCGCAGGCCACGGCGACGACCAGCGCCTGCACGGTCGGCAGCAACCAGGTGCTGACGTTCTCGTCCTCTCCCGCCCTGGCGATCCCCGACAACAACACGACGGGCGTGACGAGCACGATCAACGTGCCCAACTCGATGACGATCACCAGCGTGAGCGTCAACGTGGGCATCACCCACACCTTCCAGGGCGACCTGGAAGTGGCGCTGATCGGTCCGGACAACACGACGGTCCTGCTGCACAACCGGACCGGCGCCGGAACCGACAACATCAACACGACCTACAACATCACCACCCGTTCGGCGCAGGCGCTCTCCGCGTTCACCGGCAAAAACACGTCGGGAGCCTGGAAGCTGCGGGTCCGCGACCTGGCCGCGGCGGACACCGGCACGCTCAATTCGTGGAAGGTGACCTTCAACGGCTACTCCACGCTGACCGCCGCCACGGCGATTCCCGACAACAACACGACGGGCATCACCAGCACGATCAACGTCGCGGCCACGGGAACGATCGTGAGCCTGCGCGTGCGCGTGGACATCACCCATACCTATCAGGGCGACCTGGAGGTGTCGTTGATCGGTCCGGACAACACGACGGTTCTGCTGCACAACCGGACGGGCAGCGGCACCGACAACATCCAGACCGTCTACGCGGACCTGACCGCTCCGGCGCAGGCTCTCTCGGCGTTCACCGGCAAGGCCACCAACGGCGCGTGGAAGCTGAAGGTGCGCGACCTGGCCGCGGTAGACACCGGAACGCTGAACTTCTGGGAGATCGACTTCCGGACCAACTGACGGCCGGATTCCGGCTCGTTTCTTTGGGGCCCCCTTCCTGTTGGGAGGGGGCTTTTTTGTGTTCGATGTATGCTTTCTTTGCGGAATCCCACAGAGGAGGCCCCCGGATGCTCAGCTCAGCGCGCAACAGAGTCGTCCTGTTCCTGATCCTCACGTATGCCCTCAGCTCGATCTTCTACGTCCAGATCGCGTCCAGCGGGAAGATGAAGATGCTTCCCGTGCTCGGGCTCATGTGGTGCCCGGGCGTGGCGGCCCTGATCACGCGGCTGGTCACGCAGCGGAACCTGCGGGGGATCGGCTGGGGGTGGGGCAAGACGCGATGGCAGGTCCTGGGCTATCTCCTGCCGCCCCTGATGGCTCTGGTGGTCTATGGCATCGTCTGGCTCACGGGGATCGGCGGCGTCTCGGGCGAGGGGCTGGTGGCCACTTTCTCCGGGCAGATCGGGAGGAAGATCCCGCTTCCGGCGATCCTGGGGCTGCTGGCGACGGTTGGGCTTCTCCAGGGCGCCTTCTTCGCGCTCGGCGAGGAGCTCGGCTGGCGGGGGCTTCTGGTTCCCGAGCTCGCCACGATGACGAGCTTCACGAAGACGGCCCTGATCAGCGGGGCCGCCTGGTCGGTGTATCACTATCCACTGATCCTGACCTCGGACTACACGAGCGGGGCTCCGCGGTGGTACGTGCTGATCGTCTTCACCTGGATGGTGATCGCCTCCTCGTTCGTCTTCGCCTGGCTGCGCCTCAAGTCGGGGAGCGTCTGGACGGCGGTGATCCTGCACGCGAGCCACAACCTGTTCATCCAGGAGATCTTCGATCCCCTGACCCTGGACCGGGGGATCACGAAATACGTCACCACCGAGTTCGGCATCGGCTTGACGATCGCCTACAGCGTGGCGGCGTGGATCTGCTGGACGAAGCGCGGCGAGCTGTCAAGGATCGTGGACAGAAGCGATCCGGTCGCGTATCCTGATCCCATCTGAGGACAGAGCGGCGGGAAGGAGGAATCCGTGACCGGAGAGACCATCTCACCGTGGTGCGTCAAGCTCCTGCGTTCGGCGGGGGAGTGGAGCCGGGAGGATCTGGCCGAGGCCACGGGAGTGCTTGTGGAGGCGATCGCGGACTTTGAGGAAGGCCGGCGCACCCTGACGCGGGAGATTCTGGAGGACATGATCGCCGGCCTGCAGCTCACCGAGGAGGACGCGTTGTCGCTCGGCGCGTCGATTCCACGGGCGCGGCCCTGGGTCCAGGCCGGGCCGGAGCTTTCGGACGACGAGAAGAACGTCATCGGGCGCCTCACCGCGCGGATCGGCCGCGAGGTGCACAGCGAGATGCTCACGCGGGCCGCGCCGCTCCAGGGATTCTCCGTGATCGTGCAGTCGGTCTGGGGGCGCTTGTTCCTGGAGATGCTGATCCGCGAGGGAGGGGAGTGGGAGGAAGTCTGGCACCCCCGCCCGGAGGACCGCTTCGACGGGGCGGAGCTCTGGTCGCGCCTCGAGCGCTTCCCTGCCCGCGACCGCACCCTGCTGGTGGACGCCGCGCCGGAGTTCGCGCACTGGGCCCTCTGCGAGCGCATCTGCGTGCAGAGCGCCGATCTCTCCGAGGAGGACCCGCGGCAGGCGGTGGGTCTGGCGGAGCTGGCGGTCCGCATCGCCGTGCGAGTGCCGGGTGAGGACAGCTGGCGGTCGCGCCTGCAGGGGTTCGCCTTGGCCCACCTGGCGCAGGCGCGTTTCTCCCTGGGAGATCTCTCGGGTGCGGCCGAGACGTTTCGCGATGCCCTGAGCCTCTGGAAGAACGGCGCTCCCGGCGACCCCGGTCTGCTCGACGGAACGTCGCTGGAAGTCTTCGAGGCCTGCCTGGTGGAAGGGGAGGGCGCCCGCGGGACGGCATGAACGCGGAGAGCTACAAACGCCTCACGGAACGGCTGAGCCAGCGGCTGGCGGCGGACGGGGGGTGAAGCCCCGTCGACCTCATTTCCCCTTGAAGGTAACGGCGAGGGTGTGGAAGACGCCCATGGAAGTGGAAACGTTGGTCTCCCAGGAGTGTCCCTTTGAGGACCGCTGCTGACACTTGAATGGAGTTATCATCTCTTCTGATGGAGGGGGGAAGCTTTGAAGTCCAGGAACGCGCTGTTCTATCTCGCCACTCTTCTCGTCTTCGGAGCAGGCATCTGGTTCATCCTGAACCAGGGCTCGCATCTCCAGCCGGCCGCGCCGGCCGCCGTGGGTCCCGCGGCATCTCCGGTGCATCCTGCCCACCCGGAAGCGGCCCCGGCAGGCCTCCTGGGCGCACTCCTCGACAACCTGCGGCACCCGTTGAGCCTGCTGCTGCTCCAGGTGCTGCTCATCGTCGTGGCCGCTCGCTCGCTCGGCAGCCTCTTCCGTAGAATCGGCCAGCCGCCGGTCATCGGCGAGATGGTGGCGGGCATCCTGCTCGGTCCCTCGCTCCTGGGGTGGGTGGCGCCCGCGGCGCAGTCGTTCGTCTTTCCGGTGGACTCGCTCGATCCGCTGAAGCTGCTCAGCCAGATCGGCGTGATCCTCTTCATGTTCGTGGTGGGGATCGAGCTCCACCTGGATCATCTGCGGGACAAGGCGGACGCGGCGGTGATGGTGAGCCACGCGAGCATCGTGGTGCCCTTTTTCCTGGGGACGGGGCTCGCGCTCTTCCTGTACCGGCCTCTGGCTCCGGCCGGGACTCCGTTCAGCGCCTTCGCGCTGTTCATCGGCGTCTCGATGAGCATCACGGCGTTCCCGGTGCTGGCGCGCATCCTCGAAGAGCGCAAGCTCTCCCGGACGCACCTCGGCACTACGGCGATCGCCTGCGCGGCGGTCGACGACGTCACGGCCTGGTGCCTGCTGGCCGTGGTGGTGGCGATCGTCAAGGCCGGGGGGCTGGGTGGCGCGCTCTGGACGATCGGGCTGTCCCTCGTGTTCATCTTGGGCATGCTCTTCCTGGTCCGCCCGCGCCTCGCCTGGATCGCCCAGAGGAGAGCCCATCCGTGGAGCGGGAGCTCGGGGTTGCTCGCCGCCCTGTTCGCGCTCGTCTTCGCCTCGGCGCTGGCCACCGAGGTGATCGGCATTCACGCGCTGTTCGGCGCCTTTCTCGCCGGGGTGTGCATGCCCCCGGACCGCGAGCTGCGCCAGTTCCTGCGCGAGCGGCTGGGGACCTTCAGCTCGGCGTTCCTCCTCCCCCTGTTCTTCGCCTTCACCGGCCTGCGCACGCAGATCGGCCTGCTCAACGATTGGCAGGGCTGGCTCATGTGCTTCGGGATCATCGCCGTGGCGATCGCCGGCAAGCTGGGCGGGAGCATGATCGCCGCGCGCTGGACGGGGATGAGCTGGGCGGATTCGTTCTCGCTCGGCGCCCTGATGAATACCCGGGGGCTGGTCGAGCTGATCGTCTTGAACATCGGCTTCGACCTCGGCATCCTCTCGCCGCGCATCTTCGCCATGCTGGTCCTGATGGCCCTGGTGACCACCTTCATGACCGGCCCGCTGGTGGGCCTGGTGGACTGGCTGCGCCGGCGCCAAGCCTCCCCGGGACACGCGCAAATGGTGCTCTGATAGCCACTTAAGCTGCTGGAAGACGCCGCTTCCCCTCTGCGGTATGCTGGCTTGGAACCTTTACCGCAGAGGAGGACGGCATCATGGCAGATCCCACACTCGTCAACAGCCAGATCACGGACCTCGCCGCGCCGGAAGCGGCGGCGGGCCTGCCGGTCGGCCGGTTCGTCTGGCACGACCTGATGACCACCGACATCGAGAAGGCCCAGCAGTACTACACCGACCTCCTGGGTTGGACGTACAAGGAATTCGACATGGGGGAGGGGGGCACGTACCGGATGATCCACGCGGGAGGCACCGAGTGGGGCGGCTTCATGCCGGCCGATCCGGCGCAAGGGATGCCCGCGCAGTGGATCTCCTACGTGACCGTGCCGGACGTGGATGCCGCGATCGCCAAGGCGCAGGAGCTCGGCGGCCAGGTGGTGGTGCCCGCGATGGACATTCCCACCGTCGGCCGCTTCGCGATCATCTCCAGCCCGAACGGCGCCTCGATCTCGCCGTACACACCCGAGCCCCGGCAAGGCGAGACGCCTCCCGACCCCGCGCCGGCGCCCGGCACGTTCGTCTGGCACGAGCTGCTGGCCCGCGACCCTGAGGCGGACGGGAAGTTCTTCGCGGAGATCTTCGGCTGGCGGATCGAGGAGGCGCCGATGGGGGAGATGACCTACTACCTCTTCAAGCGGCTCGACACCGGCAAGGACGCGGGCGGCATGCTCCAGATGCCAGGGGAGGCGCAGGGACCGTCGGCCTGGATCCCCTATGTCCAGGTGGAGAACGCCGACGCCACGGCCGCGCGGGTCAAGGAGCTCGGTGGAAAAGTCTGGTTCGAGCCGCGAGACATCCCCGGCGTGGGCCGCTTCACGGCGACGAGCGACCCCCTGGGGGCGATGATCGCGTTCCTGCAGCCGTGAGGGAAGGCCTCAGCAGGGCCGTTCCAGCCGGACCCAGGCGTTGCAGATCTCGTCGAAGCGGCGGGCGTCCTGCTCGGAGAGCGCTTCGCGGCTGAAGCGCTCGATCTCGGCGGGCGAGGTTCCGGCCTTGCGCAGCCCCAGCCGGATGGCGCTCACCAGCGCGAACCGGTTGCGGCTGCGCATCGAGACGTGGACTTCGGGGTAGAAAGGCACAGTAGACGTATCCATCCCTCCAACAACATAACGCTCGATCCGCCAAAAACGTTTCACCCGGTTTTACCTGTCGAGGGCACCTTGCGGTCCCTCGAAGATTGAATTAGACTCATGAGTCAATCTCAGTGCTCCCTTGGAGGGAGACCATGACGCCATCTCAGCGCCCCGTCCGCCGCTTTCCTCGCGTTTCCTCGCAACTGCCCGTCCGCCTGCGCATCCTCGGAGAGCGCCGGCCGGAGGCGCTGACGCGGACTCAGATCGTCAGCGCGGGGGGATGCATGCTGGTGAGCGACCGCTCGATCGGGTTCGGCTCGCTGATGGAGGTCACGATCTCGTGCGACGGCCAGCTCCTGCGCGCCGACGGCCGGGTGGCCTGGGAGAAGCGCAAGAGCCCGAACGAGCACGAGGTCGGAGTCGAGTTCCTCCGCATCACGCCGAGAGACCGCGCGGTCCTCGAGCAGCTCGTCGCGGCCAAGCTCGATTCGACCGCCGCCTGATCCTCTCCAGCGCCCCGGCGATTGATAAGATCCCCTCCGTCCAAGGGGGGGATCCATGACCGACTTCCAGCAGTACATCGGTGTCCACTATTCGGGACGGAGGGGCCCCGGCGACCGCGTTTCGCAGTTGCGGGTTTTCTCCGCTCACGAAGACCATGAGCCGTATATCGACGGCAATCCGGCCGAGGAGCACGGCTTGTGGAGCCGCCGCGAGCTGGCCGAGTGGCTGGCCGAAAAGATCGGGAGCGAGTCCCCGGTCATCGTGGGCATCGACCATGCATTCTCGTTCCCGCAAAGCTATATGGACCGCAACGGCCTGAAGAGCTGGGACGAGTTCCTGAATGACTTCGAGGGGTTCTGGCCCACCGACCGCGTCTCGGTCCGCGAGCTGCTCCCGGGCAACCCGCGGACGGGCGATCCGGATGAGCACCGCCTCACCGGCCGGTGGACCGCCTTCCCGCGCAGCGTGTTCGCCTGGGACCTCCAGGATAGCCGGGCGCGCGCCACGCACGCCGGCCTGCCGTGGCTGGAGTACATCCGGCGCTCCGGGGGCGACCGCGTCCACATCTGGCCCTTCGACGGCTTCAGCGTGCCGGCCGGGCGCTCGGTCGTGGCCGAGGTGCGGCCGGCGCGCTTCCGTCATCGCTATCCCAAGGAGGGCCTGAGCGCGGAGGAGCTCGATGCGTACTCCACCTGCGCCTGGCTGCAGGAGCGCGACCGGCTCGGGTTGTTGCGGCCTTATTTAACCCCCCCGCTCTCGGACAGCGAGCAAGAGCGGGCGCGACTGGAAGGCTGGATTCTCGGCGTAGCATGAGGACGCTGCGCCGTCCCTTTTGGAGGAGCCCATGCGCAGAGCCGTCCGTTCGATGCTGTTCGCCGCCGCCTTGCCAATCGCCTCGTTCGTTTCCCCGGCCGTCGCCCAGGTCGCCCAGGAGGAGGAGATCGGGGGAGCCTTCGTCGACACCCTGGACGTCCAGGCGGTCAACGTGGAAGTCGTGGTCACCGACCGCCGGGGCCGGCGGGTGACCGATCTCAAGGCGGGAGACTTCCGCCTCCTGGTGGACGGCGCGCCGGTCCCTCTGGATTACTTCGCGGAGATCCGCGACGGTCGCGCGGTCGCGCCGCCGCCCGCGCCCGGAGGGGGCCCTGTGGCTCTTCCCCCGGCGCTGACCGACCTGGAGGCCGGCGACGAGGTGGGCACCAACTACCTCGTCTTCATCGATGAGTTCTTCTCCCCCTACAAGCTGCGAAACGAGGCGCTCAAGGTGCTGGCCCGCGACATCGGCACCCTGGGGCCGCGCGACCGCATGGCGGTGGTGGCGTTTGAAGGCATGCGGCTCCGCATTGTCGCCGACTGGAGCGCGCCGTCGGCCGCTCTGGCGGACACGCTGCGCCAGACGGCCAAGCGGAAGGGCTATCTCAACGTGGCCGACCTCGGGGGGATCCGCGACCTCCGGCCGCTCATCGTGAGGGGTGGTTTCGTCATGGCCGACACCGGCCTGCAGCCCGGAGACATGGAGGCCGACCGCTCTGAGAGCACATTGGCCCGGAAGGTGCTCGTCGGGGCCGCCGGAGCCTTGCGCACGTTGGAGCCGCCTCCCGGCCGCAAGGTGGCGCTCATCCTCTCCGGCGGATGGAAGCTCGATCCGAAGGCTTCGACGAACCGGTACGATCAGGTCCAGGAATACCTGTCGTGGGGAGACCCCTTGGCGCTGCTCCGGCCGCTCACCGACGAGGCGAACCGCTTGGGCTACACGGTCTACCCGATCCACCTGGCCGACACGCTCCTCCCGAGCGCGGCCGACCGGACGACGGAGCGGCCGGCCGCGTTCGCTCTCAACGATGGGGCCATGGCCGAGGGCGTGCGCCAGGGCTCGCTCGTCTTCGCGGCCGAGGAGACCGGCGGCCGGCTGCTGCGCCCCGGCGCCGCCCATCTGAAGCGGATCGAGGAGGACACCCGCTCCTATTACTGGTTGGGCTTCACCAACTCGACCGGCGACAACCGGCGCCGGGACCTGAAGGTCGAGGTCCTCCGCGACGGTCTCGAGGTCCGCTCGCGGTCGAGCTTCGTCCCCCTCTCGCGGCCGGCCCGCGCCGCCATGTCCATCGAAGGAGCGCTGCTGACCGGCAAGGACCTGCCCGGGGCCAAGCCCCTGGACGTGGAGGTCGGCACGCCGGTGGACCGCGGACCGCTCACCAAATCGGTGCCGCTGGCCTTCCGTCTCCCCGCCGAAGCAATCACCCTGCTGCCCGAAGAGGGACGCCTCGTGGCCCGTCTGGAAATCTGGATGACCGCCATCGACGAGTCGGGCCGCCGCTCGGACCTGGTCGTCACGCCGGCCGTCCTGGCTGTCGAAGAGCTGCCCGAGCCCGGAAAGAAGGTGGTCTACCGGAGCTCGATCGTGCTCCGCCGCGGGAAGCAGAATGTTCTGCTGACCGTGGTGGACGCGGCGAGCGGGGAGACGTTCAGCACGCGGTTGAAGCTGGAGGTTTGACGGAAGGGTCGCATCAGACCGCCTGCGGCCCCGCGCCCCCGCCAGGGGTTCAAACCCCTGGCTTCTATGTGGGCCACCGGTGTCAAGTGTCTCGAGGGTCTCGTTCATCCTCACTTCAGTGGATGCCGAGGTCTTGGGAGAAGCCGAGTGATCCCTCTGTCTGGTTCCATTTCGTGGCTT
>DATFPH010000158.1:0-13344 GCA_035264905.1 Thermoanaerobaculia bacterium | reverse complement strand
GCGCCGCGGCGACCAGCGACTCGTCGAACAGGGCGAGGTGGCCGGAGACCTCGCCGGTACCCGACTCGTTCGCATAGCCCGCGGCTTCGGCTTCCTTCCGCAGGCGGAACGCCGCGTCCCGCCCGGTGCCGGGCAGCACGGCGGCAAAGAGCAGCGCCACCGCGCGGTCGCGAAAGACCCCATAGGGCGAAAACTGCCGCGCGTGCCCTTCGCCCAGGCGGAACAAACCCCACCCGGCGCCCGGAATCGGCTCGACCACCCACGGGCCGGCCACGTCCGCCTCGGCCGCCGTCAGCGGCTCGTCTCGTGCATTGATGCTTTGCAGGAACTCGGGAGTGAATGCGTTGCGGGAAGACGGACTGATAAACTCATCGAAGTCTCGCATGAGGCGGTCTCCTTGTGCGGGATCAGGCCCGGGCGTGAGCTCCTACTCATGGTCGGGCCGCTTTGTTGTTCAGGAGCCTCACCGGATTGGAAGGCTCCGCGGTACCACGTCTCTTCTCTCGCACCTCCCTTCCCCCGAAGCACTACGGGATCGCAGCAACCCCTTCTTCCGGGGCATTTCCTCTGGGTTCGGATCTTCACCCCCCTGGGAACGCCGGCGTCCCGCCGGCAACAAGGCTTCGCCGGCCGCTATCGTTTCGGCAAGCCTGCCGCGCCTGTCTTTCAAGGAGGTCCGTCCCCTACCGAGCTGCGCCTGGACCGCGGCGGGGAGCGGGCGGGCCGGAGCCGTGTCGCCGATGGGGTTCTTTCCCCCCGTGCGACACTGGCCGGAATGCGGGGCTTCGCCCATGGAGGGCCCTCGCCACCGCCGGGGAGACGAAGACTTTGAAAGTCCGGATGAGAGTTTGTGTGCTCGCTATGGCGCTGGCGCTCAGCGTGGTCGCGGCGCCTAGTTCTAGAGCCGCAACTCATAGGCAAGATTAGCTTGCAGGCCCCGCAGCTCATGGCACTTGCCCGCGATTGAGTCTTCGTTTAATCTCATAGCAGGACAAGCAGAAGGAGAGCATGTATGGGTAAGACTCTGACGATGGCAGGTTTGCTTTGCCTGTTCGTGACCCTGGGGGCAGCCTGGCCGCTGGCCGCGGCAGAGGCGCCGTCGGAGAAGTCGTTTCTGCTGCGCTACTACCACAAGCTGGAGAATGAGGAAAGGCTGGACCAAAGAGAAGACCTGGTCTTCCGAGATGGCGTGGTTGTTGAAACCGTCAAGGATCGTTTCCGCGACCTGAAAACTCACCTCCTCTTTCGTTTTCAAGCCCGTCCCGAGAGCTTTGACAAGCTGGTCAAGGCACTTTCGGATGCACGAGTCGGCCAACAGACCGGCAACTGCACGTATCCGCGGCTTGTACCTAGGCCGCTGCAGGTATACACCTGGTTCGGCCGAGGGCAGCGCCAGAACACCCTTTTGATCGGTACGCAATTCACGGAGCCGTGCTCTCGCGAAATAGAAGACCTTCTCCAGGTAATTGTAGATTTCTTCAACTTTGGATTGGCAGAGTCACAGACGGTGTATGTGCGGGACTAGGAAGGTGCCTGCCCTGCGCCAGGAGTCGCAGGGCAGGCGATCCGCCTTAATTGACATTGGCTATGACCGATTCCCAGACACAGTAGGTCGTCGAACCGGGCGGCCAGTAGCCGGCATTCTCCGCTGTAATCCAGAAGCTGGTCCCGTCATTGGGATTCGCTTGAGCACCCGCATAATCACCGACGCGGATCGGGGTCGTAGATTCGGCACGCAAACAACCTCCATCGTTAAGGCTCGTCGCGGCTTCATAGATGGTCGAAGAGGCATTCTTCACAGTCCAGGCCGATGCGAGAAATCTACCTGAAGAGCTCCAGAGGAACGCCACAACCGTCCGCTGAGCGTCGTTTACGGCGATCGCGGGCATGAAGTAGAACTCGTTTTCTCCCCCGCCGAAGGTGATCTGCTGCGCCAACGTCGCGGTCATGGTGCCGCTGGTGTTCTGGCCGACGTTGATTCTCAGAATGCGTGCGCACGCTTCGCTGGGGGAGGCGCCGATCGCGCACTCTGTCGTCTGGCTTGCCCAGAGGGCATCTCCCACGGCTGCGACCTTCAGGATGCGGGCGTCACCCGTCTCCAGCTTGTATGTTGAGCCTCCCCCGCTTTGTGTCGCGTCCGGCGGCAGGGCATATGAAGAGCTGGCGTTCACGGTGACGGTCGTCAGTGTCGGGCTGCCACTGGCGACGTTGCGCACTCTGAACACCCGGTAGATGGAGCTGACCACTTTGGCGGAGGCGCTGACGGCATAGGCGGGATTGGTCGTGCCGGTGAACGAAGAGGGAGCCGTCGAGTGGACGGCCGGTTGAATGTCGAAGGTGTCCAGATCTCCGATCGTGGTCGCGGGCTGGTAGACACGGGTGGTCAAGGTCGGGCACGTCGTGGCGTTGTTCGAGAGGGTGGCCTTGTTGATGGCTCGTAGAATAGAGTAGGTGAAGGTGCTGTTGCTGAAACGGAACTGGTTCGTCGAGATCAGGAGCGCGTCCGATCCGGCGCCCAGGCCCGGAAAATCGGGATAGCTCTCATCGCCGGTGCCCGCATTGCGAATGCCGTTGATTCCGTAGAGACACCAACTCGCGGCGTCAAGAGTGTCCGGGTTCGCGCTGCGCGAGACCGCCAGCCAGATGGTTGCGACGTTCGGCGCTCCGGGCGTGTTCTGAATGGTGACGACGTAGAAGCGGACGTTGGGACCGGTGCGATCGAAGATCACTCGCGGATCGAACGGATAGTACCCATTGTCCGGAGCTCCGAAGAAGTCGGTCAGAGTCCGGCCGGCGAGCGTGACTCCGGAGGTATTGAACAGCTTGATCTGGCTGTTGGCGACCTGCAGAATGCGGAATCCGCTCTTCGCGACATTGACGTCCGACGGAACGACCTGGCTCCAATTCATTCCTGGAAAGGACGTGACCAGAGCCTCGGTGACGGCCGTTTCGATCGGAACGATGGAATCCGGCGGAGCCGCCCCGCGCCGGTTCCGTGCTTCGTCCTTCCAGCGCTCCCAGGTGACAGGATCGACAGAGCGGACTTCGGGGCGCTCTCGGGAAGGCCGGAGTGGAGCGTCGTGGCTGCGGCCGGGGCTCGGCCGGACGGTTTCGACTGCGATGGGAAGAATGTCTCCGGATTCAGAAAAAGAATCTTGTGCATGAACCGGTGCACAGAGAGTCACGAGAATCGCGAGTGACAGAAACAGGCAACAGGTATGCGGATAGCGAGATCGCATCGGCGGATTCCTCTCCCAGATTGAACCGGTTTGATTCTGAAATGAATATAACCTCGCGTACGACTTCGCTGTCAAGGGGCGGAAGAGGGTGGGCCCGCGATACGGGCCTTTTCAGCAGCCGAAGCAGGTGCCGAGGCACCAGGTGCCAGGTGAAGGAATGGCTGACGCTCAGCCTGCGTCAGGCAGGCGTCATCATTTATTTTTGTCTCCTCCCCCCGTGCGACACTGGCCGGAATGCGGGGCTTCGCCCATGGAGGGCCCTCGCCACCGCAGGGGAGACGAAAGACGATGAAAGTCCGGATGAGAGTTTGTGTGCTCGCCTTGGTGCTGGCGCTCAGCGTTGTCGTGCTACCGGCGCAGGCCTGGACCGACAGGAACGACGGCAGCACGCCGGCCACGGCTCCGAGCTGGTGGGACAGCATGCTCGACAGCTTGGCCTCGTTCTTCGGGTGGGAGGGAGTTGACGGCTCGTGCATGATCGACCCCGCGGGCTGCCCGGAGCACCAGGAGACGCTCCAGGGTGACAACTCGTGCATGATCGACCCGTTGGGTGGCTGCGGTCCCCGTTCCTGAAAAAGCTGCCATCAAGGGGCGGCATGACAGTAGGTCTTCCGCCCCTTGACACTTTGTCGGTCTGCAACTACGTTATTGCGACGCAGAGAGGAATGCCGCGATGCGACCCAGCCGACTCCGCACACCGCACGAACTCGCGCGAGAGCTGATGGAGCTTCCGCGCATGCACCGTCTTTTGGCTGCCGGCTCTCATCGCCGATACCGCAATCCGGCGCTGGTTGAGCACCTTGTGAGACGGTGTTTCGAACATCGCTATGGCAATCCTGACAGGATGCTTGACTATGCTGAGGCAGCGGTTGCAGTGGCGCGCCGCTTACCTCCGGCTGCTTCTGCTTCGGACTCACTCTGCCGGGCCTACTTGCATTTGTCCAATGCGCACCGCCGCCGAGGCGAGTTCGACGCGGCATCTTCAGCAATGGAACAGGCGAAAGCGGCGTGGGCTTCTGGTTCTCAAGAGCTAGCCCTGAGGGCGGAGACTCTCTGGATTGAAGGAGGTCTGCTTCATGACCTCCGGCGCATAGAAGAGGCTGCAACCTGCTTCCGTAGTGCCGCCGAACACTACCGCTCCCTTGATGAGGTAGAAAACTGCGCCTCGGCTCTAATCAGTGAGGGCATGGCCTTGGTCGAGTCAGGAGATCCCCAGCAGGGTCTCGTTGCGTTCTTTCGCGCGCTCACCGCCATCGATGACCGCGCCGACGACAGGCTGCGGATTTCTGCTCTCCAGTGCTTCTGCTGGGGGCTCTGCGAAGCCGGTCAGTACGAGCAGGCCCACTTGCTGAGCCGGCAGTGCAGCCGCCTCTTCTTCTCGAGCAGGGAGCCGGCATCGCTCTTCGGATCGATCTTCTGAACGCCCAGATCGATGACGGCCTGGGCCACCGGCCCGCCGCGGAGCATGGATACCAGCAGTGCCGCGAGGGGTTCGCGGCAGCCGGCATGGTGTGCGAGAAGGCGCTTGCCACTCTTCATCTGGCGGCCCTTCTGGCTGGGCAAGGCCGGACGGGCGAGGTGCGCGAGTTGTGCACAGAGGTGAGCGAGACGTTCGATGTTCTCGGAGTTCCCCGCGAGAGCACCGCGGCGGCTCTCCTTCGCGACGCCATGGAACGCCCGAGAGTCGAGCTGCTCAAAGCTGCGCTGCACTACCTGGAGCGGGAAGTCCGCCGGCCTACCCGGAAGCCGGCCAGCTAATCCTCTTCCTTCTCGTCGTCCGGCGGGGTCTCGTCCTCCGCACTCTCCTCTTCCTCTTCATCCTCGTCGTCGGGCGCCCACTTCTTGCCGAGCACCATGCGGACGACCACCTTCAGCTCCGCCTCGCTCACCTCGCCCGGCACGACCCAGCGGACGTCCGGGCCGCTCTGCACCTCGCGCAACGTGGCGGCCAACTCCGCCAGCGTGGCGTTGTAGCCGTCGAGAATGCGGTCGAGCGTCGCGGCCGTGATGCCTTTGGCGTTGCGCTCGTACTTGAGGAGGTTGCTCTGGTCGATGCCCGTCCGGCGAGCCGCTTCCGCGGCGCTCCAACCTCTGCGCTTGCGGAGAGCCTCCAACGCTTGTCCCAGACCTTCGAGGGCAGCCACGGCAGAGGAGTTTAACCCACTGCCCTCCTGAGCCGCCACTCCTCGCACATCTCCGGCTTTCCCATGCTCCGGTCCAGTGAGACCAGAAGTTAGGGCTTGACGTACCTGATTGCTTGTGCGCAAAATCAGGTATGGATGAACCTGATGCCGGGCCGAATCAACCTTTCGAGCCGAGCAACGACACCAAGATCCGCAGCAAGGAAGTGTCGAGGGTTCATCCAAGCTCCCAAGAGCTTGAGCGGTTCTTCCTGGGCGAGACGGAAAGAGGAGTCAACCGTCGCATCGTGCGGCACCTGCTGACGGGGTGCTCGACCTGCGGCGCGGTGGTCGCCCCCTTCCTTCGCTTCGCGGAGGTCCCGCTCGCCCGCCCCGGAGGTACCGAATGCCAGGGAAGAGAAGATGAAGAGGAAGAGGACATCGCGTCCGCCAAACTTCCATGAGATTCACGTCGCTCTGATCCTGCTGCGGCGCCGTGCCAGGCAGACACAGCGAGGGGCCGCCCTCGTGGCTGGCGTAGCTGTCAATGCCGTTTGCCATGCAGAGGCCGGAGGCCTTGGGGGAGACAAGCGAGGGAGCCTCGAGACTGTCGATCGCCTGTTGACCGGCTATGGAGCCGACCTCGCCCTCTGCCACCGGCTTCTTTTGATTGCGCGGCGGCATCTCGGAGATCTGAGTCAGATTGACGGCCCGATGAAGGTCTCGCGGCGCAAGGCAGAGGAGATCTGGGCTGAGTTAGATCGGCCGCGGAAGCGGAGACCCGACACGTCCTGGACTCGGGGAGGGGATTCCCAGGCCTGAGCTCGCGTAGCACGACCAAGGAGATACCTTATGTCCGATGAGCCCGAGGCGACTCCCCGAGCTGGCGGAGCTCGCCAAAGAGATGGCCGAATCTAAAGACCGCCGGTTCCAGAGACGTCCCTCTCGAGCCGTTCCACGCGGCTCTCCGTTGCGTACTGGCGGCCTTCGACGCGGCGAATCGCTGCCGCCAGTGACTTGAGCAGCTCCTCGTCCGACGGCCCTTCCTCTCTCTGCGGGGCAGGCCTCCCACCCAAAGCTACCGCCAGGTCCGAGACCGTGGCCCCGTAGCCCGCCAGCACGCGGGTCAGGTTCTCGAGGGTCGGACGAGGATTCTCGTTCTCCCACCGGGAGAGCTGGGTCTTGTCGATCTTCAGTGCCTCGGAGGCCTCCGTCTGGGTCGAGAAGCCGGCCTGCTTGCGGAGGTGGATGAGAGCTTTCCCCAAGCCTTCGAATGGATCTGTGGCGCTCATGCCGACCATCATAGATGTTGCAGAACGCAAAATCAAGAGGGCAAAGTGAAGTTCGTGCCAAATTCCCTCTTGACAGCGTGCCGATGTCAGCAGACAATGCCGTTCATGACGACCGAGTTGACATGCACACCATTCGGAGACTCGCTTCGCCGCTGGCGTCAAAACCAAAGACTCAGCCAAGCCGGCTTTGGCGAGCTTCTCGCTCCCAAGGTGCGGCACTCGACAGTCAGCTGTTGGGAGAAGGGCCTCCGGCGGCCTTCCTGGAGGTTCCTGGCGCAGATCCTTGCCATCACCGGGATTTCCCCCAACGTCGCTCTCGGCGCAGCGAGAGCCAGCAAGGAGGAGGACGCATGAACGAATCAACCCTGGGCTGCCCGCAGAGAGCGGGCGCTGCCCAACTTCGAAAGGAGAGTTGTCGATGCGATTGCACAGAACCACCACCGCCCTGGCGGGCCTTGTGAGCGGCGAGTATGAGGTCCGCCACACCGTGCAGGCGCGGGATTGCAGCGCGACGTTCACGACGTACGCAGGTCTGGAAGTCTTCTGAAGTCAACCCTTCCGGTGGCCAATGCAGGCCCCGGAGCTTCCGAAAGGAGAAGCAGCATGAACACGAAGCAGAACGCAGTGAAGGAGCTGAAGGCGGATCGTGTGCAGGAGGAGCTGGCGGTGGAGGATGCGCCGCTGGTGATCGAGCTGAAGGCCGAGCGGGTGCAGGCGCCGGAGAGCGTCTCTCGCGAGGGCCAGGCGGCGATGCCCGCGGTCGTCCAGTTGACGGTGAACCAGAAGAAGCGGGTGGTGATCGACGTGTGGTCGATGGGGCTCACCATCACTTTCAACGAACCGGCGGACGGCACCGTGCAGCAGGGTGCCCACCCGGCTCAGGCGGCGTGAGGAGGGAGCCATGGCGAGCATCAACTCACATGCCGACCTCGTCACGGACTTGCGCGAGCTTGGCGAGGCCATCGACCGCAGCCCTGAAGTGAAGGATGCGGTCGCAAAGGAGCGGCAGGCCGTGGGGGATTCGGTGACGGAGATCGAAACACTGAAGGGTCGGCAGCTCGAGCTGAAGGCGTTGGCGCAGGAAACCACACAGCAGCTCAAGTTTGCCGTGGTTCGAGGCAAAGAGGCGGCGATGCAGTGCCGCGCGACTCTGAGGGCGCAGTTCGGCTTGAGGAACGAACGGCTGACCCACTTCAAGGTGGCTCCGATTCGTCCGCGCTTGCGCCGGAAAGTGGAGAAGCCGGTGGACGGGGAGGTGGCTGGCAAGCAGCCGTCCGCCCCGCCCTCCAAGCCTGCCGCGTAAGCAGTACAACCCGGGAGGGCGTGTTACGAGCACGCTCTCCCACTTTTCGACAAGGAGAGATTAGCATGCCCAAGAAGGCTCACAACGATCAGCTCGGCGATGGCTCAATGCTCATGAAAGCGGTCCGGGAGAGCGAAGCCGAGCTTCCCGGAGTCTGTCGCTATATGGCCACTCTGGACCAGGCGTATGCGCGGGTGGTGAAATCCCGTGGACGGAGGAGCTCTTTGGTCGCCTCCGCCCAGGAAGCGACGCGCCGGATGAACGCGTGCGCACCGGGCGATGCTGAAAGCTGCTCGTGTTCTGGAGATCATTGGGTCCTCCTTTTGTCGTTCCCAGCTTCAGTCTGGCCTGCGGCGCCGGGAGACGCTTGAGGGAGGGATGACCGCTTCCGGAGGATTCTCTGAGGTTTTTCCTTGGGAGCGAGCTCTACCCTGCGGCGAGGGCATGAAGCTTCGTCAGGGTGGCCCAGTTGCGCGTGGTCACCGCGTCGCCGAGCGCCCGGCCGACCGCCTCGGGCAGCCGGCTCGCGAGAAGCCCCTCGGGGCACCAGAGGTAGGCCACGCGCGCACCGAGAGCCAGGACCTCCGGAGTCCAATCCTGCTTCACCAGCGGCTCCAGCTTGGACCGGTCCGCCGGGTTGGTGAGAACGGAGACCAGCAGGCGTGTGTGGTCGTGGGCGACGTCGAGCAGGGGGTTCTCGTCGACCGCCGCGGCGAGCTCCGCGGCCGTGAGCACCGTCACCCGGGACGAGACGCCGGTCCGCTGGACGAGCGCCTTCTCGATGGCCGCGGCGGCGTCGCCCGGAGCCGTGCCGGGGGCGGTGAAGACGACGTTGCCGCTGTTGAGCAGGGTCCGCACCTCGCCAAACCCAAGATCCTCGACGAGCGCGCGCAGATCCGCCATCGCCACCCGCTTGGCGCGTCCGACGTTGATGCCGCGAAGCAGGGCGACCTGGCGGACGGAGGACTTTGGATTGCTGGAGGATTGGGTGCGGTTCGGCTTCATCAGCCTCATGGTATCAACGAAGAGGGTGGTACAATCAGCGCGTAGCGAAAAGGAGGAACGCGCGTGCCCGGATTCGACCGTATTACCCTCGACCCCGATGTGATGGGGGGCAAACCCTGCATTCGTGGCATGAGGGTGACCGTAGGGACTATCCTCGGCCTCTTGGCCTCTGGTCATTCCGAGGAAAAGATCCTGAAAGCTTATCCCTACCTTGAGGAAGAGGACATTCGCGCGGCTCTTAGCTATGCGACTTGGCGGGTCGAAGAGATCGAGGTGCCGGTAGGGCGTGGATGAAGATCCTGATCGACATGAACTTGTCGCCGCTCTGGATCAATACATTCCAAGAGAATGGATGGGAGGCTGTTCACTGGTCGGACATTGGTGACTCCCGGGCGAAAGACGTCGATCTGATGAGCTGGGCGCGGTCGCACGGTTATATCGTCTTCACGAACGACCTGGACTTCGGTCACCTTCTTGCCCTCACCCACGCTGCCGGCCCGAGCGTTATCCAAGCTCGTGCCAAGAACCTTCTACCCGAAAGTATCGGACCTGTCGTGATCCGCGCTCTGCACGAAAATCAGGAAATCCTCGAATCTGGAGCCTTGGTGTCATTGACCCTGAAGGGTTCAGAGTGCGCATTCTCCCGATCTGAGAGAGCTTTCGGGTATCCTCCCAGCCGGAGGACACATGAATTACTTCCAGGAGATCCAACCGATGTTCCCCCGCCTCGCTCAGCCCCGGTTCCGTCAAGTCCATGAGACATCAAGAGCAATTGCGCTGTTCGTCTTGCTCTTCGCACTGGCTGCGGTGACCCACGCCGCCACCCTCCCTCCCGGCTTCACCGAGACCCGGGTGGCCGGCGGCCTCGATGCCCCGACGGCGATGGCGTTCGCTCCGGACGGCCGGATCTTCGTGGCCCAGCAGGGCGGGCAGCTCCGGGTCATCAAGAACGGTACGCTTCTCGCCAACCCATTCCTGACGGTGACCGTCAGCTCCGCCGGGGAGCGCGGGCTCCTGGGGGTGGCGTTCGATCCGAGCTTCTCGTCGAACGGGTTTGTCTACATCTACTACACGGCGACGACCCCGACGATCCACAACCGGGTGAGCCGCTTCACGGCATCCGGGGACACGGCAGTGCCGGGCAGCGAAACGATCCTCCTGGAGCTCAACAACCTGAGCGGCGCCACGAACCACAACGGCGGCGCTCTCCACTTTGGACCGGACGGCAAGCTCTATATCGCGGCCGGCGAGAACGCCAATGGCTCGAATGCGCAGACGCTGGGAAATCTCCTCGGCAAGATCCTGCGGATCAACAAGGATGGCTCGATCCCCTCCGACAACCCATTCTTCGGCACGGCGTCCGGCGACAACCGCGCGATCTGGGCGCTCGGGCTGCGCAACCCGTTCACCTTCACGTTTCAGCCCGGGACCGGCCGCATGCTCATCAATGACGTGGGGCAGAACACCTTCGAGGAGATCAACGACGGGATCGCCGGCTCGAACTACGGCTGGCCGTCGACCGAAGGTCCGACCAGCAACTCCGCGTTCCGCGGGCCGATCCACTGGTACGGCCATGGCAACGGGAGCGCGACCGGCTGCGCCATCACGGGCGGCGCTTTCTACAACCCGGCCACGCAGAAGTTCCCGGACCAGTACGAGGGGAGCTATTTCTTCGCCGACTTCTGCAGCGGCTGGATCCGCCGGCTCGATCCGTCGAACGGCAATGCGGTGACCCCGTTCGCCACGGGCATCGGCGCTCCCGTCGACCTAAGGGTGACGGACGACGGCAGCCTCTACTACCTGGCGCGCCAGGAGGGCGCGGTCTATCGGATTCAGGCTTCGGCGAGCGAGAACAATCCGCCCGCCGCGACGATCACCGATCCGCCGAACCATGCTCTCTACCGGGCCGGAGACACGATCTCCTACAGCGGCACGGGCACGGACCCCGAGGATGGCAACCTGCCGCCGAGCGCCTTCACCTGGAAGGTGGAATTCCACCACGGCGCGCAAGTCCAGACGGTCGTGTCGCCGACCAGCGGAGCGAAGACGGGATCGTTCACGATTCCGACCCGCGGCGAGACCGCGACGAACGTGTTCTATCGGATTCAGCTGACGGTGCGTGACTCCGGAGGCCTGACCGACTCGACCTTCGTCGACGTCGTGCCGCGGACGTCGACCGTGAGCCTGCTCTCCGACCCGCCGGGCCTGGGTCTGAGGATCGACGGGCAGACGGTCACGCAGGCGACGATCGAAGGGGTCGTGGGCATGGTCCGGACGATCAGCGCGATCTGGCCGCAGGCCAAGGACGGAATTGTTTACGAATTCGAGTCCTGGTCCGATGGCGGCGGGGCGACCCACGAGATCACGATCCAGGACACGCCCACGTCCTATACCGCCAAGTTCCGCGCGATCGGCACGGCGCCGGGGCTGGGGCTCCTCGGAACCTATTACCGCAATCTCGGCTTCACGGGCACTGCGCGGACCCGGCTCGATCCCACGGTGAATTTCGAGTGGCCCGGCCGGCCGGTGCCCGGGATCGGAGCGGATGAGTTCAGCGTCCGCTGGACGGGCCGCGTGACGGCCAAGGTCACGGGGCTCCACACCTTCACGACGCAGACCGACGACGGGGTGCACCTGTGGGTGGATGGCGTCCAGATCATCGATCATTTTACGAATGGAGCCTCCACGAATTCAGGCACGATCGAGCTGGTCGCGAACCAGTCCTATGACATCAAGATGGAGCTGTACGACCAGAACGGCGCCGCGACCGCGAAGCTTCTGTGGTCCGCTCCGGGGCTCGCACAGGAGGTCGTGCCGCAGAGCCAGCTCCATCCCTATGCGCTTTTGATCGCGGGCTCGGCGACGCTCGGCGCCGCGGACGAGGCGGTGCGCCTCCACCTGGAAGAGGAAGGGTATGCGGTGCAGTGGGATATCCCGTCGGTCACCACCGCGGCCCGAGCCGAAGGCAAGGCCGTGCTCCTGATCTCATCGACGATCCGCGACGTGGCCCTTGCCCAACGCTTCCGCAACGTGATCACACCGATCGTGACGTGGGAAATCCATCAATTCGACGACCTGGGCATGACCCGCGCCGCGTCCGGCAGCTTCGGCGTCAAAGCCGACCAGCGCCGCCTCGCCATCGTCCGCCCCGGCCACCCGCTCGCCGCCGGCCTCACCGGTCCGGTGACGGTAACCTTCGCGCCGGTCCCCTTTGCCTGGGGCAAACCCGCGTCGGCCGCCGTGGTGGCCGCGAGGCTGGCCGGCGACCCGGACCGCGCCGCGATCTTCGGCTATGAGCGGGGAACCGCGATGGTCGACGGCCTGGCTGCGCCCGGGCGGCGGGTGGGACTCTTCCTCGGGGATGCCACGGCCAACAGCCTCACGCCGCGGGGGTGGGCGCTGTTCGACGCGGCCGTGCGGTGGGCGAGCGGGGGCTGAGCGGCTTCGGTGCTGGCAGACACGACCGGCATCCCGGCAGCCGTGCCGCCGGTCGTATCGGCAGGGAACACAGCTTGAGTACTTGTTCACCGGGTAGAAGCCTTTGCGCCGCGGGGAGTTTCCCGCGGCTCCGGGGCTCGAGCCTTTGCCTCCCGGGCAATTCCCCGAGGCTCGCGGGGAAAAGTACTTGCGTACCGGGTGAGAGCCTTTGGCCGCCGGGAAACTCCCCGCGAGCCGCGGGCATCAGTACTTGCGTGCCGGGCAAGAGCCTTTGAGCCGCGGGAAATCTCCCGGCGGCCGCGGGGCGGAGTACTTGCGAACGGGGTAAGAGCCTTTGCGCCGCGGGAAACTCCCCGCGGGCCGCGGGCATCAGTACTTGCGCGCCGGGTAAGAGCCCTTGAGCCGCGGGAGATCTCCCGGCGGCCGCGGGGTGGAGTACTTGCAGACGGGGTAAGAGCCTTTGGCCGCCGGGAAACTCCCCGTGGGCCGCGGGCAACAGTACTTGCGCGCCGGGTAAGAGCCCCTGAGCCGCGGGAAATCTCCCGGCAGCCGCGGGAAAATCCCCGGTTGAGCCGGGAAAGAGCCCGTGAGGCGAGGGCTGGAGCCCATGCCTCGCAGGCAGAAGCCCGACAACCGAGGGGCGAACCCCGCGAGCCACGAGCCGGAGCCCGGGAAGCGCGAGTCGGAACCCGTGAGGGATGGAGAAAAGCCCGTGAGGCACAGGAGATCTCCGGGGAGCCGCGGGCGACACCCCGAGAGGCTCGGGCAGAAGCCCGGCAGCCGCGGACCGAAACCCCGGAGCCACGGGCCGACGCCGGGCAGCCGCGGACCGAACCCCCGGAGCCGCGGGCCAAAGCCCGGCAGGCGCGGGGCGGAGCCCCGGAGCCATGGGTCGAAGTCCGGCAGCCGCAGATCGGAGCTGGCCAGGCACGGGCTGTGTCCCGCAA
>DATFPH010000157.1:0-13459 GCA_035264905.1 Thermoanaerobaculia bacterium | reverse complement strand
CGATCGTCGGCGGCGCGATCGGCGTCGCCTTCGGCCTCCTCGCGCCCTACCTGGTCTCGAAGTTCTCCGAGCTCCCCACGGACGTGAGCACGGGCTCCGTCCTCCTCGCCTTCGGTTTCGCCGCCGCGATCGGGATCTTCTTCGGCTACTACCCGGCCCGCAAGGCGTCGCGGCTGGACCCGATCGACGCGTTGCGGTACGAGTAGGACATCCAGTTCCTCATGGCGCGCCCCTTGCTATAGAAAAAGGTTGCCGCTGGTTGCTCAGCGGCAACCCGGAAAGGAGGCGCACATGGACATCACCTGGCAACGAGACGTCGACGCGGCGCTCCGCGAGGCCAAGCAGAGCGGACGGCCGCTGCTTCTCGACTTCACCGCCGCCCCGCTGTGAGGGGCATGCGCTCGGCTGGAAGCCGAGGTCTACCCCGATCCGCAAATCTCGACGTTCATCACGGACAACTTCGTTCCGGCCCGGGCCCACGTGAAGGAGCAGCCGGACGCGCTCGAGCGCTTCGGCGTCCAGTGGACACCGACCGTTCTCCTCCTCGATGCCGACGGAACCGAGCGGCATCGCTTCGAGGGCTACCTGCCCGCGCCCGATTTCCTGGCGCAGCTGAAGCTCGGTCTCGCCCATGCGGCGAAGGTGCGCGGGGATTGGGCCGACGCGGAGCGCCGGTATCGCGAGGTGGCGAACGAGCCCTCGGTCGCGGAGGCAGCCGCCGAAGCGCTGTACTGGGCCGGCGTCTCGAAGTACAAGGCGAGCGGTGACCCCGCTGCCCTGGCGAGCACCGCCCAGGCCTTCCAGACCCGTTTCACCGACAGCTCCTGGGCCAAGAAGGCGTCGGTCTGGTCCGGGTGAGCGAACCGGCATGGCACGACCCTTGCTGTTGAAGGGGTTGCCGCTGGTAGCTCAGCGGCAACCCCAGAAACTCTGGGGAAAGTCCATGAGGTAGCCGCTATGAATCGCTTGACAACAGTGACGCTTCTCTTTCTTCTATTCTCCCTGGCGTGCCGGCCGATGACGAAGAGTCCCGTAGTCGCACCGGACCAGGTTTCCAATACGAACAGCGTGATGCAGCTCGCGATTCAGCCCGCGGCGGCGTCCTCGCCCGGCGGTGTGCGCATCCCCCTGCGGTTCACGATCCACAACACCGGCGATCAGCCGATCCACGCCTGCCTCTCCGGCGGCCGTGTGATCCACCTCTGGGAGAGCGACCGCGACTATGGGTATACGCTCTCGCAGCAGCGCGCGGACCAGCCCTCGTGCGAGGAGCCTTTCGATCTTCCGGCCCGCGGCGACTACTCCTGGACCGAGGAAGTCACGCTGCCTCCGGCTCCCGGTGCCGCGCGGCTCGTGGGCCTGACCCAGGTGGTGGCAGCCGATTCCTGCACGAAAGACTGCGAGCCGGTCTGGCTCACCGCCTCCGCTCCCTTCAAGATCGAGGAGCAGGCAGAGAACCAGGGCTCGACGCTGGACCTGCGGACGGGGTTGATGTCGACGGATCTCGCGGTTCCGGTCGCGGCGGGCGGGCCTCGGGTCGAACGATAGGCAGAGGCCGGCTCCGCCGGGACCCTCACCCCCTAGCCCCCTCTCCCACACGCACTCACACCCTCCCGGGAGAGGGGGAACCAGACCTGAGATTTTCCTGAGCCTCATCCCACTCCTTCTTCTGAACGCGCTTTCAGCTCGCGCAAAAGGAGAAGCCATGAGAGCCAGAATCGTTGCCCTTGGTCTGTCGATATCGTTTCTACTGACCGGAACCGTCCAGGCTGCCGAAAAACCGCTCCAGCAGGTGAGGGAGAGCAGTCAGCCCCCTCTCGATGCCGAGCACGCTCCGCAGGTCACGGCGCAGGAGGCGGTCTCGCCCGAGGCTGTCGCCGCGTTCGACGAGGCGCTGCGGTCGAACGCCGATGCTCTCGACGCGCTCTACGCCGCGATGAAGCAGGACGCGGGGGGCCGGTGGGAGGGCGTCACCTATGCGCTCAGCAATGACAATTCCCTTGATCCTGATTGGATCCTGCAGACGCCGAAAGTTTGGGGATTGCCGGCCGCTGATGTGAAGAACGGCGCCGGTCTCTTCGTGGCCGACCGCGTCACGCGCCTCGTCGCGAGCGCGCAGAGCTTCGTCGATATCACCACGCTCACTCCCTTTCCCACCGGCCGGTTCGAATCGGCCATCGTCGCCGGTCTCCGGCAGCTCGCGCAGAGCGGACGTCCGGTCACGGTGCGCTATCTCGCCGGGTGGTATCCCGGGCCCGCCGGCGGCCGCCTCACGCAATCGGAATATCTGCGGCGGGTGATCCAGGGATTGAAGGGAATTCCGAACAGCAAGTTGAAGATCTTCGCGGGCGCGATGCAGGTCAACGTCACCACGTGGAATCACGCCAAGATCGTCGCCGTCGACGGTCAGCGCGCCATGGTCGGCGGCGAGAATCTGTGGGATGACGACTACCTTCAGGTCTATCCCGCGCACGATCTTTCGATCCATTTGAACGGCTCGTCCGCCTTCGCCATGCACACCTTCGCCGACACGCTGTGGGCGTCGGTCTGCAAGTACACGATGACCAGTTGGCGACCCGCGTACTGGGAGTCGGGCTGGCAGGACGTGAAGACCGGCTGCCTGGCGCGGGCGGGTGTGGTGAGAACCCCCGGCCCCGGCAGGCTGCGCGTCCTCAACGCCGGCCGTCTCGGCGGGCTGGTCTGGCCGAGCGAGAACGGCAACGCCGCGGACGTCGCGTTCCTGCTCGCCTTCCGCGGCAGCCGCTCGACGATCCGCATCGCGCAGCAGGACCTCGGCATGTCGATCGGAGTCAAATGGCTCTTCTGGGAGGCGGGGATGCAGGAGATCGCCCAGGCGCTCGTCCGCCGGCAGCACGTCTACATCGTCCTGTCGAACGACAACGCCCAGGCCGGACCCAACGGAGCCAAATACACGGCCGGCGTTCCGCTCACCGGCACGGCCGACCGCATCAAGAGCGACGTGGCCCGGCAGCCGGGCGCGCCCACCGGAAAGGAGCTGATCGATCTCCTCTGCTCGAACCTGCATCTCACGACGCTTAGGTTCGGACCGTCGGATCAATGGCCGAACGGTTTCAAATTCGCCAACCACTCGAAGTTCTGGATGGTGGACGACCGGCTGTTCTACGTCGGCTCGGAGAACCTCTATCCGTCGGACCTGCAAGAGTATGGGGTGATCCTGAACGACGCGGGAGCGGCGGCGCAGATGAAGCAGGAGTATTGGGACAAGCTCTGGTCGTACTCGAGCCGCGCGGCGATCAGCGGCAGCGAGGCGGGGAGGTGTTACTTCCGGTAATTCCTTCCCCCTGCCCAAGAGCCCTCACCCCCGGCCCCTCTCCCGCAAGCGGGAGAGGGGTGTAGGTTAGTCAATCCAAGGCGGCCCGAGCTTGCGCGAGCTAACCCTCTCCCCTCTCCCGCTCGCGGGAGAGGGGCCGGGGGTGAGGGCCCCCTCGGGGTACACTCCTTGCAGCCGCGTTGCGCAGGGGGGTGGCATGCTGCGACTCGAAGCCGAGAACGTCCTGCTGGGGGCTCTGGCCGTGTCGAAGGAACAGGCGATCCGCCAGGTGGCCGATCTGCTGGTTCGGTCCGGGTTTATCGAGCCGGGGTATGCCGACAGCATGCTGGCGCGGGAGCGAGTCGCCAACACCTACCTGGGCCAGGGGATCGCGATCCCGCACGGCCTGCCGAAGGACCGGGAGCTGATGGGAATGCGATGATACGAAGTTCCAGGGCCAGCTGGAACGGGTGGTGCTGGCGCTGCTGGCAGACGGAACGAGGCGGCAGCAACCACCTCAGCCGCAGCTATAGGGGAACCGCGATGAAACTCCTGCTCGTCCTGTGTGCTCTCGCAATGCTCGGCGCGGCGGACCCGGCCCAGGTGGTCCGGGAACAGCAGCCGAACGAGGCGGTCTCCGCGGACGAGCTCGGTTTGCGGCAAAAGGTCCTCGAGACGCCGTGGTTCACCTTCTACTCGCATTTCGGCTTCAACCTCTACGATGCTGTGCTGACGTCGGCGACGGCGCGACGGGACAAGGGCGCCGACCCCCTCCACGAGGGCGGCTGCTTCGGCTCGCTCGTCCAGGAGGAGCGCAGCGCCTGGGACGCTGCCGTGAGCTATTACGCCGAGACCGTGGCCGCGACCAGTGACTTCAGCCGGGAGCGCGCGATCGTTCGCGCCCATTTGGCCGGTGTCGAGATTTCTCTGGACGACGATGATCGCCGTGATCTCCAGTTGTCCCTTCTTTTTCTGCGGGCCGCGGCTCCGGCCTGGCGCGCCTGTCGCTGGGAGGAGCAGGACGCCGTCAACCGCCGTTGGATCGCCGAGCTCGGCCCCCGTCTCGAGCGCCACGCCGATGCGATCGGCCGCCGCCTCGAGCAGCTGTTCGGCGCCTCCTGGCGCCGCCGGCCCATTGCCGTCGACGTGGTCGCGACGGCGGGGTGGGCCGGCGCCGACACCGCCAATTTCGACGCCGCGACGCACATCCGGATCAGCAGCCGCAATCCCGGATACCAAGGGGCGGCGGCGCTCGAGATGGTCTTCCACGAGGCGAGCCACGCGCTCGTCTTGCCGCGCCGCGGCCCGATCGCCGAGCTGATCGCCTCCGCGTCCAGCACGACCGGGGTCCCCGTCCACCCGAGCCTGTGGCATGGCCTTCTCTTCGTCACCGTCGGCGAGGTGGTCCGGGAGGTTCTCGCGGCGGCCGGCGAGGGCCCCTACAAGCCGGTCGCCGACGACGTCTTCCGCGGCGACTGGGAGGTCCTCCGCCAACCGCTGGTCGAGAAGTGGCTCCCGTTCGTCCGCGGCGAGACCGGCCGCGAGGAGGCGGCGCGCAGCCTGATGACGGCGCTTGGCGAGCGGTACCGGCCCGGCACAAGATAGGCCATGGACGTTCGCGAGAGCTATGACTCCGCGGCCGAGGGGACGCTACCTCTGCCCTGAACCAACGGGTCATGGTGGTGCCAGCGGGGGCGCCGGGCGCCCGAGACCCGCCAACAGACGGTCGATCTCGGCGGGGGCGACCGGCTTGACGAGGTGGTGGCGGAAGCCGGCTTCGTGGGAGCGGCGGCGGTCTTCGTCCTGGCCCCAGCCGGTGACGGCGATCAGCACCGCATGGTGGAGGTGCCCGTGCTCGCGGAGCCGTTGCGCCACCTCGTAGCCGTTCATCCCCGGTAGGCCCAGGTCGAGGAGGAGGACGTCCGGCTGGAACGCGAGGGCCTCCTGGAGCGCGCCGGGGCCGTCGTAGGCCGTGCGCACGTTGTGGTCCTTGAGGGTCAGCAGCGCGGCGAGGCTCTCGGCGGCGTCGTGGTTGTCGTCGACGACCAGGATGCGCAAAGGGCGAGACGGATCTGACGTTGTGTCGGCGCCGGCCTGCGGCTGAGCGACGGCTCGATCCCGCTCCGGCAGGGGCAGGCGTACCTCGACCTCGGTGCCGAGGCCGGGGCCGGCGCTGAAGGCCTCGACGGTCCCGCCGTGCATCTCGACCAGGGTCCGCACCAGGCTCAGGCCGACGCCGAGCCCGCCGCGTGAGCGCTCCGGGGAGCGGTCGACCTGGGTGAAGAGCTCGAAGACGCTCGCGAGCATGTGCGGCGGTATGCCGACGCCGCTGTCCCGCACCCGGATCACCAGTGCTCCGCCCTCTTCCCCGGCGGTCAGCCAGATGTGGCCCGCGGGTCCGGTGAACTTGGACGCGTTGTTCAGCAGGTTGAGCACGACCTGCGCCAGCCGTGTGCCATCCGCTTCCAGGAGGACCGGCCCGGGCGGAAGGGTGACCGCCAGCTCCTGCCGGGCTGCCTCGATCTGCGGCCGGCTCGCTTCGACCGCGTCCCGGAGGACGGCCGACAGCTCGACCCGCTGCATGCGCAACGCGATCTTGCCGGTGTTGATCCGCGCGACGTCGAGGAGGTCGTCGATGAGCCGCACGAGCTGCCGCACCTGGCGCTGGATCATCTCGTATGCCTTCGAGCTGTCGGGATCGCGGCGGAGGGTCGGCCGCAGCAGCTCCAGCCCATTGCAGATGGGAGCGAGCGGGTTTCTCAACTCGTGGGACAAGGTCGCGAGGAACTCGTCCTTGTGGCGGTCCGCCTCGCGCAGCGCGGCTTCGATCCGCTTCTGCTCCGTGATGTCGATCGCTATCCCGCCGACGAGGGCGGTGGTTCCGTCCGGACCTGGGATGGGGAACTTGCTGACGATCGAGGAGTGGGAGCGGCCGTCGTCCTGCTCCAGCGTCTCGACGGTGAGGATGCCCGTGACGCTCGCCAGCGCCTGCTGGTCGTTCTCCTTGAACAGCCGGGCCGTTTCCGGTGGAAAGAGATCGTCGTCGGTCTTGCCGTAGAGCTCCTCCCGCCGCTGGCCGAACGCTTTCGCGACGGCATCGTTGGCGTAGACATAGCGCCCTTGCAGGTCTTTGATCCAGGCGAGGCCCGGCAGATGCTGCATGAACTCGGCGAAGCGGTGCTCGGTGTCGCGCAGCGCGGACAGCTCCCGGTTGGCTTTCTCGAGCCGGTCGAGCTCGCGCCGCAGCGCCTCTTCCTGGCGGAGGCGCTGCTGGAAGCACCAGAGGGCCAGCGCCGCGAGGAGGGCGAAGAGGCCGGCCTGGAGCCCAGGCGGGACCAGCGCCAGCAGCGCGGCCAACGCGACACACGTCACGGCAAGGGCGAGACTCCCGAGGGTGGAGCGGGGAAGCCGGGGCATTTTGTTGAGGGCATAGTACCGCAAGACCCATCCCCGGGATGATGCTGGGAGGAGCTCTCCTCATCCAGCCGGGCAACGGCCCGCCCAGGCGGCGCAGCTGGGGGGCTGGCTCGGGCTGCACGTGGCATCGCCGAACTGGCGGATCTGTTGGAACACCATGCTGCGGTCCGCGAGGCCCGAGTCGAACTGCATGGGCGGCTTCGAAGGCACTGGTTTCGCCGCGATGTCATGGCAGGTCACGCAGCCCTTGGACATCAACGCGGGGTCCTGGAGATAGGTCTCCATCGTGGTGTTGGCGAGCGCCGTGCCGCTGGCCGCCGGCTCCAGGGTGCTGCCGCCGCCGGCAAACCAGAGAACGCCCGCGAGCTCGTAGTTGGCGAGCAGGGCGGCTCTCCCTCCGAGCTGGCCGAGCACCTTCTGGACCTGCTGGTTGAGCAAGCTCACCTTCTCGGTGATCGCCGTCTCGCGGCAGGCCTGGGTCGGGATCGGATCGGCTTTGCACTGGTCCGGGTCGAAGAGAAAGACCTGGACTCCCGCGATCGGCTGATTGAACGTGTGCGGGACCGGGGTGCAGGTGATGAGGCCGCCGCCCGGGTCCGCGGGGTTCTCCGGAATCGTCCAAGCGGTGTGTTTTTGATTGTAGGCGTCGCGGACTGCCTTCGGCACGGCGACCGGGCACGGCGGGCAGTACCAGTTGCCCTTGCAGCGGCCGGAGTCGGTCGGATCCTCACACGCCGGGTTGTAGAGCTGCCAGCTCGCGAAGCTGGCGGGCGGGGGCTGCACCGGGTTGCCGGCGGTGGGGCAGTCCGGGGCGTTGTCGCGGTGCTCGAACGTGGCCCACAGGAAGCCGGGATTCTGCGGCGTCTTCTGCACGATGTGCATGCCGACGAGCCCCAGGGTGGCTTTCACCGGCTTGTCCTGCAGCTTCGCGGAGTAGGGCTGGACCTCTCCGGGAGCGGTGAGGAAGCGGCTCGCGTCCTCCGGCGTGCAGGGGGACGGCGAGTCGGGCAGGTCGCAGGTCTCGATCACCCGCCAGGCCAGCTTGAGCTCCAAAGAGGTCGTGGGCAGGTCGATCCCCGACATCCTCTGGTTGTAGCAGCCTCCCCGGTAGAGCTCGCAGCAGCGGATGTACTCGTATTCCTCCTGATTGACGAGCACCGAGAAGTGGAGCCAGCGGCCCCGCTGGTCCACCAGGGGCGTCAGGGCCGCCGCCTCCTCGACCTGGTCGGCGTCCACGGGGTGCAGGCCGGGCAGCCCGCGCCCTTTCCGCAGCTGCCGCGCCCGCATCCTGTGCTCTCCGGTGCGCCAGGGTTCGGCGTCGCCGCTCGCGGGGAAGAGGGCCTGGTCGCCCGGCCAGGTGGCGAGCACCGGCGCCTTCCCCTGGAGCCGGGTCAAGGCGAGGAACTGCTGCCAGGCGAAGTCGTAGAAGCAGCCGTCCGGCTCCGCGGGGACCGCCGGCTTTTCGATCCATTGCCGGACCTCCTCGTCGGTCACCGCGCAGGTTGGGCTCGCGGCGGGCGCCGGTGCGCCGGTGCCCGAGGCGCTGGCGTCGTCCGTTGATTCGCGCTGGTGGCAACCCGCGAGGGCGGCCGCGGCCATCACCAGGAATGCGGCGTGACGGCGGGACCGCCTGGACAGACTCCACACCCTTCCGTGCGCCGGCATTGTCAGCCTCCGTTCGAGCCGAGTTGGATCTTGAAAGTGAGTATAGCCCCATCGGGGGGACCGCGGAGCAGCTACAATTCCCGGCCATGGCAGCCAAGGACGTCACGTTCTTCCCCACAGCACCCGATTTCCGCCGCTGGTTGGAGGCGAACCACGACCGGGTCCAGGAGCTGGTGGTCGGCTTCTACAAGAAGGACTCGGGCAAGCCGAGCATCACCTATTCCGAGGCGCTGGACGAGGCGCTCTGCTTCGGCTGGATCGACGGCGTCCGGAAGAAATACGGGGACGACGGCTACACGATCCGTTTCACGCCGCGCAAGCCGAAGAGCATCTGGAGCCTGGTCAACATCCGGAAGGTCGAGGATCTGATCCAGCGCGGACGGATGAAGCCTTCGGGGCTGAAAGCGTTCGAGGCGCGGGATGCGGAGCGGACGGGCGTCTATTCCTTCGAGCGGGAGACGGCCGAGCTCGGTCCGGCGCTTGAAAAGGTTTTCCGGGCGAACAAAAAAGCATGGGAGTTTTTCGAGAAGCAGCCTCCCGGTTATCGGCGCCTCGCGGCCTGGTTTGTGATCAGCGCGAAAAAGCAGGAAACCAGGGAAAAGCGGCTCGGTCAATTGATCGAAGACTCGGCCGCCGGGAAGCGGATCGGGATTCTGGCGCGGCCTGCGAAAGGTCAGGAGTCGTAGGCGCGGAGATGCGGCGCGTCCATCTGTTCGAGATCGAGGATCAGGACTGGTGTCCGGCGAGCCTGCGTGACAGTGCGACCGATTTCCTCCAGCTCTTCCTGCGGCTGACCGATTCCTATTCCGTCATCGTTCCCCGGCTGCAGGCGGCGCTGGCCGCCTGCGGGACGAGCCGCATCATCGACCTGGCCGCGGGCGGCAGCGGTCCGTGGCCACGGATCTTGCCCCGGCTTCTCGCGCACGATGCAGCGATCGAGCTGTTGTTGACCGACAAGTTTCCCAACCAGGGCGCCTTCGCGGCCGTGCAGCGCAAGTTTCCCGCCCAGGTCACGGCGGTCCCCACGCCGGTCGATGCCGCGGCCGTGCCGTCCGATCTCACGGGCTTTCGCACGCTGTTCACGGCGTTCCATCACTTTCCGCCGGACGTTGCGCGCGAGGTCCTTGCGGATGCCGTGCGGCAGCGCCAGGGCATCGGCATTTTTGAAACGACGCAGCGGAGCCTTTCCGCCATCCTGCGCATCCTGATCTCCGCGCCGGCGCTGGCGGTGTTGGCGGCGCCGGTCACTCCGCCGTTCCGCTGGTCCCGTCTCTTCTGGGCCTATGTCCTTCCGGCCCTGCCGGCGCTGGTGGGCTGGGACGGCTTCGTCTCGTGCCTGCGGACGTATACGCCTGCCGAGCTGCGCGCCCTGATCGCGAGCGTGCCGGGCGCGGACACCTACGTCTGGCAGGTAGGCGAGGAGCGGAATCCGCTGCCGCTCCTTCCCGTCACGTATCTCCTTGGACACCCGCCTGAAATGTCCTGGGGTGGTCCGACACCTATTCGCGGAGAGGGACTCGACGACCCTGTGCTGGCCGGGCCCGGAGCGCCGGGGTAGAATAGACCGTATAAACCGACAGGGCCTTGGCCGTTCCCCCCAGAGCGGGGGATCGGGAGGGGTCCAGGAGAGCGATGACATGGGCAAGAGGATCTTCCTCTTTTTGTTGACCAACCTCGCTGTGGTGGTGGTGCTGTCGACGATCCTGAGCCTGCTCGGGATCGGGAGCTACATCGGACCGGACGGACAGCTCCGGCTCGGAGCGCTGATGGTCTTCTGCTTCGTCTGGGGCATGGGCGGCGCGTTCATCTCGCTCCAGATGTCGCGCTGGATCGCCAAGAAGGCCATGGGCATCCAGCTCATCGACGGACGGACCGGGAACGAAGGGCTCGACTGGCTGTACAACACGGTCGCGATGCAGGCGCAGCAGGCGAACCTGCCGGTGCCGGAGATCGGGGTCTACGCCTCCGACGAGGTCAACGCCTTCGCCACGGGACCGAGCAAGAAGCGGAGCCTGGTCGCGGTGTCAACCGGGCTGCTGCAAGGCATGCAGCGGCACGAGGTGGCGGCGGTCACCGGGCACGAGGTCGGGCACATCGCCAACGGCGACATGGTGACGATGACGCTGATCCAAGGGGTGATCAACACCTTCGTGCTGTTCTTCGCGCGGGTCATCGCCTTCGCGGTGAGTCTGGTGGTGCACGAGAAGGTCTCGTGGCTGGTGAGCTTCGCGGTGCGCATCGTCCTGGAGATCGTGCTGAGCATCCTGGGGTCTCTGGTGACCGCCTGGTTCTCGCGCAAGCGGGAGTTCAGGGCCGACGCCGCGGGCGCTTCGCTGGCGGGCCGGGAGAACATGATCGCCGCGCTGCGCCGGCTGGCTTCGAGCGCCGAGCTCGTGGACACCTCGCATGCCTCGCTGGCGGCGATGAAGATCTCGGGCAAGAAGGGCTGGCTGCGGGCGTTCTCGACGCATCCGCCGCTCGAAGAGCGGATCGCGGCTCTACAGGCGGGACGGTAGAAGGGGGGACAAGGGACCGGGATTGCCCGGTCCCTTGCGGATGGGGCTTAGCGGCGGTGGTTGCAGCGGGCGCTGTGGCGATGGCCGCCGCGTCCGTTGTTGCTGCGCGCGTAGGACGCATCGCGGTCCCAGCGATAGGCCGGGCGCGAGTCGCCGCGGTAGCGGGTGCCCCCGTAGTAGTTGTCGTACCGGTAATCGTTCCGGCGCTCGGCCCGCTCGCGGGCCTTCTTCTCCTGCTTGTAGTCGCTGTAGGCACCAGCCGCCGCGCCGACGGAGGCGCCGACCGCCGCACCCTTCAGGAGCTCTTTTCCGGTGGTCCTGCCGCGGACCATCTGGGTGACGGCACCCGCGGCGGCACCGATGGCGGCACCCTTCACGAGGCGGTCCGAGCCGTGGGTACTGCCCGCGTAGGCGGACACTGACCCGAAGACCAGGAACGCCATCAAGAACAGTGCGATGCTGACCCGCTGTCTTCCTTTGTTGAGCATCTCTCTACTCCTTTCCCTCTTGAAGCCGTCCTGTTTCGAGGCCGTTTCCATCCGGCCGACGACTTACGCCAGTCATATACATCAAGAGCTATGCCAGGGTGGGGGATTCGGCGGAAGTCCTACAGAAATAGTGGTTTATGCGATTGGAGGGCGAGGGAGGGGGCGGTTTGTGGCTCTGGAATGTCCTTTCGGGGGGACGGGGGTGCCACAGAGGACGCACAAGGGCTCATGCCGGGGATTCCCTGTTTCCGCCGAGTTGTACTGGTTCCTGGTACAATCCAGGGTCATGAGAGAAATGTCGGCCCACGATTTTCGAAGCCATCTCCGGGAAGCCGTCGAGAAGGTGGTGGAGGACCATGTTCCGCTTCGCGTCAAGCGGCGTGGAGGTCATGACGTTGTCGTCGTCAGCGCCGAGGACTGGGAGCGGGAGCAGGAGACGCTGTACGTCCTTCAGAACAGGTCGCTCATGGAGCAGATCGAGCGCTCGCTGAAGACTCATCGGGAAGGGACGGGCTATCGTCCTTCTCCGGAGGAGCTGGATGCGCTCGATCGTGTTTGAAGGCGATACCTGGGAGCGCTATGAAGACCTGCGCCGGCGCGATGCGGCGTTACACCGGGTCCTCTGCCGCCAACTTCGGGAGATGCAGCGGAGCGATCCCGCCACCGGGACTGGCAAGCCCGAGCCGCTCAAACACGGCCTGAGCGGGCTCTGGTCCCGCCGCCTTTCCCTCAAGGACCGGCTGATCTACCGGTTCGACGATGAGTATCTGTACGTGATCGCGATCGGCGGACACTACGACAGCTAGCACGCCCCGGGTTGAGGAAGCCGGGCATTGCGAGCGTTGGTTTCCCAGGGCGCTGGGTCCGCATTCGGGCCTCCTCACGGCACCTTGAGAAGGGGGGCGTCCCGGGCGGCGGAGGCGTGCTAACCTTCCAGATTTGGCGTCTGCTATAAGCTCGAGGGCTCCGCCTCCTTGAGGGTCGTTTCAAACAATGGACAGAACACATCTCGAGCTGCCGCCGGCCGCTGCCGTGACGACCCTGGTCGACCTTCTCCGGGCGCGGGCTCTCGCCACGCCCGATCGGCGCGCCTATGCCTTCCTCGCGGACGGCGAGACGGAGAGCGGCGCGCTCTCGTGGGCGGAGCTCGATGCTCGCGCCCGCGCGATCGGCTCGGCTCTGGCCGACCGGGGGGCGCGCGGAGAGCGGGTCCTGCTCTTGTTCCCTCCGGGGTTGGACTTCGTCGCGGCATTCTTCGGATGCCTCTATGCCGGCGCGGTCGCGGTGCCCAGCTATCCGCCTCGGCCGCATCGCGATCAGCCGCGCCTGCGGGCCATCGTCCGCGATGCGCGGCCCGGCTTCGCGTTGACTACGGCGGACCTCGCCGGCCGGAGGGAGGCTCTCGCGTCCCGGGTGCCGGAGCTGGCAGGGGCGCTTTGGCTGGCGGTGGAGGAGATCGATCCGCGAGGGGCGGAGCGGTGGAGCGCCCCGGAGATCGAGGGGGAGACTCCCGCCTTCCTTCAGTACACGTCCGGATCGACGGCTCTGCCCAAAGGAGTGGTGGTCACCCACGGGAACATCCTGCACAACGAGGAGATGATCCGCGCGGCGTTCGGCCAGTCCGAGGCGTCGGTGGTCGTGGGGTGGCTGCCGCTCTACCACGACATGGGGCTGATCGGGAACGTGTTGCAGCCTCTGTATGCGGGCTCCACGTGCGTGCTGATGCCGCCGCTCGCATTCCTGCAGAGGCCGGTGCGCTGGCTGCGGGCGATCCATCGGTACCGGGGAACGACGAGCGGCGGGCCGAACTTCGCGTATGAGCTGTGCGTGCGCAAGGTCGGCGCGGAGGAGCGGGCGGCGCTCGATCTGTCGAGCTGGACGCTGGCGTTCAACGGCGCCGAGCCGGTGCGCGCCCACACGCTCGAAGCCTTCGCCGAAGCCTTCGCCCCCTGCGGTTTCCGGGCTTCCTCCTTCTACCCGTGCTATGGCCTGGCCGAGGCCACGCCCTTCGTAACGGGCGGTGCGCCGCGCGTCGAGGAAGGCCGGGTGAGCAGCGGCCATGTGTGGGATGCGCAGCGGAT
>DATFPH010000156.1:0-4535 GCA_035264905.1 Thermoanaerobaculia bacterium | reverse complement strand
GGCCGTGCCCGCCGTCACCAGGGGTTGAAACCCCTGGCTACCGAACACCAACAATCGTCCCCAAGGGGACGACGCCCCCGTCCGCCCCTTCAGTGGGCGGTTTTTCTTCTAGGTAGCCAGGGGTCTCGACCCCTGGCGGGCTCCGCGGACGTCGGTGGGTTAGGGGGTGAGGGTCCCGGCGAAGCCGGCCTACCCCACCACCTGCCAAGCCGTCACCGGCGTGTCGAGCCCCGGCAGGTCAACCGCAGGCAGCGGCTCCATCGAGAAATGGGAGGCCACCAGCCGCTGGCTCTCGCCGCTCACCACCACGCTGCCCGGGGGCGTGATGGCCTGGAGCCCCAGGGCGACGTCGAGGGTCGCTCCGGGCTGGAGCTGGGCCGCCTCTCCGGGTCGCCCCAGGATCAGCGCCGTGCCGGTGTGGAGGGCGGCGCGGAGGGCGAAGCTCTGGCGGCTCTCCCGTCCTCCGATTTGTGCCACGCGGACCACCAGATCGAGCGCGGCCTGGACGGCGCGCTGCGGGCCGTCCTCATCCGGGAACCCCAGCCAGAGGGACTGCCCGAGCACCGTCCCCTCCACTCCTCCGAGCGGCGCCGCCACCTCGTGCGCCAGATCCTGCAACCAGGTCATGGCTTCGGAGAGCGTCTCGACGTCGAGAAAGCGAGCGCGTCCCGCCGCATCGAGGCCGACCAGACCGCAGCAGAGCACGGTCAACGAGCGGCGCTCCCCGCCCTTCTGGGAGCGGCGCAGCGACATCGGCAGATGGACGACCGTCTCCGCCGTCATCTCATGCTGCGGAAGCACCTCCGTCGCCATTCCGTCGGCCTCCGGGGCGGCCAGGGCGGAGAGAGCCTTGGCGACCTCTCCCGCGCTCCGGGGGCGCAGGGCGGGGCTCTTTTCGAGCAACCGCTCGACCAGCACCGACAGCTCCGCGGGGCAGTCCGGGCGCACGGCGTGGAGCTGCCGCGGACGGCGGTTCAGCACGAGGACGAGCGAATCGGTCGTCGTCGGCCCTTGGAACGGGGAGGTGCCGGTGAGCGTCTCGTAGAGAAGAGAGCCGAACGAGAACAGATCGGAGCGGGCGTCCAGCGGCTTTCCCATCACCTGCTCGGGCGACATGGCGTAGCAGGTGCCGATGACGGTCCCCGGCACCGTCAGCGCCAGCTCGCCGTGATCCCCCGTCTCCCGCGGCAGCTCCTTGGCCAGGCCGAAGTCGAGGATCCGGGCGCGGCCGGCCGGCGTCACCATGACGTTCGAGGTCTTGAGATCGCGGTGGAGGACGCCCGCGGCATGGGCCTCGGCGAGGCCGCCGGCGATCTCGATCCCGAGTTGGACGGCGTACCGGGGATCGAGCGGGCCCTTCTCGTCGAGGAGCTCGCGCAGGGTCCGCCCCGGGACGAGCTCCATGACGATCCATTCGCCGTCGTCCCGTTCGAGCAGGTCATAGATGCGCACGATGGCCGGATGGCTCAGGCGGGCCGCCGACCGGGCTTCGCGCCGCAGGCGCTCGCGCCCCTGCGCTACCGCCGCATTCGCCTGCACCCGCTTGATGGCGACGTGGCGCCGGAGGCGCTCGTCCCAGGCGCGCCAGATCGAGCCCATGCCGCCTTCACCCAGAGGGCTCTCGAGGCGGTACGGCCCCACCCGCTCGAGCGGGAGGTCGCTCTCCAGACGGTCCGGCATCAAGGGAGATTGTAGCGGAAAGCCGCGTTATCCTGGCGTTATCCAAGCCGTTCGAGACTGGCGGCCGCGCGCTCTTCCAGGGCGAGCGCGCCCTGCCGCCGCGAGATCTCCAGGGCGCGCAGGAAGGCGGCCTCGGCCCCGACGGGGTCCGGCACCTGCAGCAGGAGCTCGCCGCGCAGGCGATAGAGCTCCGCGTCATAGAACACGTCGAGCTGCGTCTCCGAGAGCCCGAGGGCCTCCTCCACCGCGGCCAGCCCTTCCTGGATGCGCCCGACCTCCAGGTAGACCTCGATCAGGTAGGTCAGCCAGTAGGCCCGGGGGAGACGCGTCCCGATCGCCTTGTGATTCTCCAGGGCCTCGCGGATCTGGGCGATCGCTTTGTCCGGATCGCCGCGGACCAACCAGGTCCACCCCTCGCCGCAGCTGGCCAGGGCGAGGAAGAAGGGGAACCGCTGCTCGCGCGACAGGGCGACGAACTCGGCGGCCACCCGCTGGACCTCCTCTGTGCGGCGCATCTCGTGCCACAGGATCATCTCGAACAGATAGCCCGTGACGCGGACGTAGGGCGAGGGGATCGAGCGCACGGCCGCCATCGCCTCCTCCATCTTGCGGACCGCGTCGTCCGTGCGGCCGAGGAGCCACAGACACCAGAAGTGATAGAAGTGGGGCAAGAGCCCCGACTCGTCGCCGAACGTCTGCGCCAGGCTGGGCTGGATCTCCGGCCGGTACCGGGCCATCGCCTGCGCCAGGAGGTCTTCCGCCTTCGCGAGCTCCCCTTCGTACAGGGCCGTGATGCCCCGGGACGAGAAGCTGATGAAGACGTGCTCTTCGTTGTCGGCATGGGCGAGGCGGCCGATCTCCTCCGCCAGATCCGCGGCGCTCTTCCGGTTCCCCCGCAGCAGGTGGTAGACCCAGAGGCCGTAGAGGGACGGGATCAGCCGCGGCGTGTCTCCCAGCTCCTGGCAGAGCGCCTGGCTGCGCGCGGCGTTCCCCTCGACCTCGGGCGAGGCGTAGCCGCGGGTCGGGATCAGGGCGACCCCGAGGATCGAGCGCAGCGACAGCTCCAGCTCCCGGATCTGCGGCGAGGCGGACAGGGTCGAGAGCAGCTCGATCCCCTTGCGGCAGTGGCTCAGGGCCTCGCTGAAGGCCGAGCGCTGCAGCGCGCGCAAAGCGGCCTGCTGCAGATAGGGGATCGCCCGGGGAATCAGCCCCGCCCGCTCGAAATGGTGCGCCAGGATCTCCGGATCGGCCTCCTGCGCCCCGCCCCGCCCTTCCTCCAGCGCCAGGGCGACCTTCTCGTGGATCTGCTGGCGCTGGCTCTTGAGGAGCGACAGGTAGGCCGCATCCTGGATCAGCGCGTGCTTGAAGACGTAGCGCGCACGGGCACCCGCGCCGCGCCGGTGGACGAGCTCGACCTGCACCAGCTCGTCGAGCCCGCGCCGCAGCTCCTCCTCGTCGAGAGGCGAGAGACCCGACAGCAGCTCGAACGTGAAGGCGCGGCCGATGACCGAGGCGAGCTGGGCCACCTCGCGGGCCTGGCCCAGGCGGTCCAGGCGGGCCATCAGAGAGCCGTCCAGGGTCGACGGGATCTCCTCGTCGGACCAGCCGGTTTCGATCACGGCCTTGGTCAGCTCCTCGATGAAGAGCGGCACGCCGTCAGTCCGCAGGACGATCTGGCGGCGCACGGCGGGCGGCAGGCCCCGCTCCTCGGCCAGCCGGTCGATGAGCGCTTCGGTCTCGCCGTCGGCCAGGCGGTTGAGGTTGATCTGCGTGATCGGCGCCCAGCTCTTCCAGGACGGCTGAAGCTCGGGCCGGAAGGTACAGAGCAGCAGGAGAGGCAGGGAGGAGATCTCGCCGAGGAGAAGGTCCAGCAGCTCCAGCGTGGAGGGATCGATCCAGTGGAGGTCCTCGAGGATCAGCACCAGCGGCCGGCGCTCCGCCATTTCGGCGAGCAGAGCCACGAGCACCTCCAGGGTCTTCTCGCGCCGGACGTCGGGCGTGATGGTCAGCGGCGGGTAGCGCCCTTCGGCCGGAAGGTCCAGGAGGGAGGCCAGCACGGGGATGTTCTCGGCCAGCGGAAGTCCGGAGAGGCGCAGCATCTCTTCGAGCGCCAGGAGCTTCTGCTCCGGGGTTTCGACCCCCTGGTGGAACGCGGTCCGCTCCAGCAGGTCGATCATCGGCGCGAGCGGAGAGCTCTGCGCATACGGGGAGCCGTATCCCACCAGCCAGGCGGGGTCGTCCGCGGCGAGCTCCTCGCGCAGGGCCCGTACCATGCGCGATTTGCCGATGCCGGCCTCGCCGCGGATCATCACCGCCTGGCCCTGGCCCTGCTGGCAGAGGCGGAAGCGGTCGAGGAGGAGGTCGAGCTCCCGTTGCCGCCCGACCAGGGGTCCCTCCTGGCCGCTCCCGGCGTCCCGCGGCTCCAGGGCGCCGAGCACGCGGACCAGGGGCACGGGCTCCTCGAAGCCCGGCAGGCGGACGGGCGGCAGGCTCTCGGTGGCGAAGCTGCGGGCGACCAGGCGCCACACCTCGCTGCTCAGCACGATGCTGCCCGGGGCCGCGAGGTTCTGCAGCCCGGTGGCCAGATCGAGGGTGGCACCGAGCTGGAGCTGCGGGGCCTCTCCGGGCCGGGCCGTCACCACCGCCCGGCCGCTGTGGATGGCGATCCGGACCGCGAGCTTCCGCCAGCCGGAGGTCGCGTCCAGGGCGATCTCGCCGACCCGCTCCACGAGGCGCTGCGCGGCGCGGACGGCGCGCTGGGCATCGTCCTCCTGCGCCTGGGGGTAGCCGAAGTAGAGCCAGAACGAATGGCCCAGAGCCGCCCCCCACTGGCCGCCGAGCGGCTCGGCGGCGTC
>DATFPH010000155.1:0-7738 GCA_035264905.1 Thermoanaerobaculia bacterium | reverse complement strand
CGGCTGGTCGGGCTTCATCGCATCTCCTGCCGGGAGGGGAGAGTTTCCACGTACGCCGCGAGATCGGCGACCTGCTGGTCGGTGAGCCACTCATGGCCGGGCATCGATGTCGGGGGAAGGCCATGGCGGATGATCCGCGCCAGCGCCTGGTCCTCGGGCTCGACCTTCGCGGCGGTCAACGAGCGGAAGCCGGGCCTGCGCAGGTTGGCGTTGGGATCGTTCACCTCGCCAGCGAACCGGCCGTCGCCGCGCGCATCCGCCCCGTGGCAGGAGGCGCAGTAGGAGGAGAACAGCGCTGCGCCTCGCTCCTGGGACGGCGTCGCCGGAGGCGGCACGGTCCGCTCCGACGCCGTCAGCTCCCATCGCGCCAGGCTCGTGCTCTCGCCAAGCGACGTCAGATAGGCCACGAGATCGAGTCCCCGCTGCCCGTCGCCAGAGAAGAGGTACGCGTAAGAAGGCATGCGCGAGCCCGGATTGAGCGCCCGCGGATCGCGCAGGTGGATCTCGTGCCAGACCGCGCTGCGCCGGTTGCCGACCTGCAAAAGGTCCGGCCCCTGCCGGCGAGCGCCCACGAGCGGCGGCTCCTCCGCGCGGTCGAGCGGCTGGGCTGGACCCCACCAGGGCTGGTCGTGTGCGATGGGGCGGACGTATTGCGAGTGGCAGTGGATGCACCCTTCCGCGATGTAGACCTGCCGGCCGCGGAGGACGGCGGCGGCGGTGCCTCCCTGGCGGATGTCTTCGGGGGTGGGGTTGGTGGCCATCGACTGGAGGGCGACTCCGAGGAGGCCGAGAACGCCGAGGGACCTCACCCCCCTGGCCCCCCTCTCCCATCGCCCACCCTTCCACCGGGAGAGGGGGGAAGAAGGCAGGAGGAAAAAGACAGAAGCCAGAGTGGCTCCGGTGGCGAGGAGGAACCAGGTGGGGATGTGTCCCAGATCTTGGGCCATGCCGACTCCCAGGGCGGAGCCGAGCCAGCCGGCGATGCCGTAGAGGAGACCGGCTCGCCAGCGGGGCGAAGGGGAGGACTGGGAGCGGCAGGTGGGCATGACAACCAGCGCGGTGGAGTAGAGGGAGATGCCGGCCGCGTAGATCGGTCCGGCCGCCAAGGCCGCCGAGCCGCCGCTCTGGAGGAGGGGGAACGCAATGGCGAACAGGACCCACGCGGTGAGCGGCACAGCCAGCCCAAATCCCGCATCCAGCAGCGCACCGGCCCCTACGGCTGCCATCAGGTGAACGCTCCCCTGCACGATCTTCTCTCCCACGCTCCCCCAAGTCTGAGCCTTGAGAGCCGGATTCCCCTGAACAATCGCAAAAGCCGCCGAATCCAACCAAATCAAAACCAAGAAAATAACGAGCACCCGCAAGAACTCAAGCCCGAGCCATCCAGTTCCCCCCTCTCCCGGTGGAAGGGTGGGCGATGGGAGAGGGGGGCCAGGGGGGTGAGGTCTCAGAATCAAAGCCACCACCGCCAGCCCCGCCGGAAACAAAGCCCGAACCACCGGAGCCGCCTCGAATAAAACCGGCACGTTGCTCACCAGATACGCCACCCCCGTCCCCACCCCCGCCGCGAGCCCCGTGGCCTGCCGAGGCACCATCTCCGGGAGAGCCGTGGCCAGAGCGACCGTCAGCAGGCCAATCGATGCGCCGATCCCCGCCGCCACCGCAAACAGAGCCGCGAACCCATGACAGACCACCGAGATCACCGCCACCGCGGCCACCGCGCCGAGGCTGATCCGAACCAGCCGCACCGCCCGCACGCGGCCGAGCAGCCACGCAGTCCCGAGGCTCGCGGCGAGCCCGGCGATCCCCATCGCCGCCATCACGGCCTTCACCTGCCCGGTGTCGCTGAGATCCCGCTGCACCTGGCTCAGGAAGCCGAACTGCGCGAACAGCAAGAACGCCACGTACGTGGCCGTGATCGCCAGCAACCCGCGCCAGGCCCCGCGCCAGAAACCGGGAACGTCAGGGAGCACTGAAGAACCCCCGGGCGAGCAGCCCGATCTGCGCCAGGGCGACCAGCGCGTCATACGCGCCCACCGTGGCCCAGGGGAGATCGAGCCGGCCCGTCATCGTGGCGAACGCAAGGAACAGCGCCACCGCCAGCCGCACGCCGGCCGTGACCTCCAGCACCGTCACCACGCGGTGCATCCGGCGGGCGCCGCTCCGCAGCGCCCAGGGATAGAGGTACGCGAGCCCCACGCAGCCGACGAAGACGCCGACGAAGCGCAGAAGCACGAGGTCGCCGGCCGGGGGCTCCGTGCCGAGGAGGCGCAGGACGAGCTGGGGCGCGGCGATCAGGAGGAGCCCCGTCACCGCGTCCCCGCCTCCGGCGAACAGGCAGAACAGCATCGGCCCCCAGCCGCGCCTCACGACCACCTCCCGGCTGCCCGCCCGATCCAGCGGACCGAAGCCGCGAGCATGCAGGCGCCCGCGGCGGCCCGCACGGCATAGAGGACGGTGATCGACGGATCGCCGCGGAAAAGGATGCCGGGGTCCATCGCCTCCAGAGCCCCGGCCGCCACCAGCGCGGCCACGTGGACCACGTTGCCCCCATTCCAGAGGAGGAAGGCGGCCCGGTCGCCGAGCACGTCCCGCAGCCGCGTGTCCTGATTGAGCACCACCAGGAGCAGGGCCGCGAAGCTCGTGGCCATCCCGGCCATCGCGAGGTGCGCGTGGCCCACCAGTGCATTGGTGAACTTGATCCGGTCGAGCAGCCCCGGCAGGAACATCGGCACCGCGGAGGCGAGCAGCGCGCCGCCCCAGGCCAGGAACGCGACGAGCCAGGCGCGGCTCCCGTCCGGCCACTCGAACGGGCGAAGCCAGCGCGGCAGCAGCCAGGCCCACAGCAGGAGCGTCGCCACCGCCGCGATCTGCAACGGCTCATGGTGCGTGCGGTCGCCGCCGCGGTCGACCGCGACGAAGAACGCCGTGTGCAGCGCGAGCGCGCCGAACACCTCGTAGACGGCGCGCCGCAGGGGAGTCAGTCGCTTCAAGCTCAGCAGCAGCGGCGTCCCGGCGAAGATCGCGATCACACAGAGCGTGCTGCCCAGGAGACTCGCTCCGGTGGGGCCGCCAGTGTCCGGATTGATCGGCGGATAGGTCTTCGGCGAGGTGGCGAACGTCATCGCGATCGGCACGGTGAGGAGCAGCGCCCAGAACCCCCAGAGCCCTGCGGCTGTGGCGCGCGGCATCCCGGCTCGCGAACGGCGGACCAGCCTGGCCGCGAGCACGCCGGCCAGGAACAGCAGGTTGCCGAGGAAGAAGATCCGGGAGACCCCCTCCCAATCCAGAAACAGCTTGCCGCTCGACTGCCCCGCCAGCCACGCCGCCGCGCCCACCACCAGGCTCGCGGACCAGACCTGCACCGCCATCTCCGCCCAATACCCGTCCTCGTCGCGCGGCAGACAGGCGCGCAAGAGCAGGCCGACCAGCGGCAGGGCGAGCCAGCCATAGAGCACGAGATTCAGATGAAGCGGCATCCAGCGGCCGAACGTCAACGGCCCGAGCGCGGCGCCGAGCTGCGGGAAGAGGAGGAGCAGGGACATCAGGACGCCGATGCCAGAGGCGGCTCCGAGCCAGGTGAGGGCATGGCGGGTGGCGAGCTCGACGCCCGAGGTCAAGCCGCCTCCTGCTCCGCCACCCGCAGCGCCACGTCCCGCACCTCCGCCTCCAGGAAATCCTGCAAGCTCCCCAGCGGGTCCCACCGCTCCGCGCCCCCCGCGGCGGCCAGCGCGTCGATGAGCCCGCGCGCCTCGACGAGCAGGCGCCGCAGCCGGGCGAGCGCCGGCCGCGGCCCCGCCAGATCCGGCAGGTTCGGCCGGCCGAGCCCGGCGTCGCGCCCCGCGGTCTTGCCGGACTCCGCGCTGCCGAACAGGCGGTCCTTGAAATCGTCGAGGATCTGGTAGGCGAGCCCCCACGCCGCCGCCAGGCGCTCCAGCCGGTCGAGCGTCTCCGCATCCTCCCCGGCCACCATGGCCGGCAGCACCATGGCGAGGCGGATGAGCGGCACCGTCTTCGCCACCGCCACCTCCGCCACCCCCTCCGGGCTCGCCCCTTCCCGGCGGAAGTGGACGTCGCGCGCTTGGCCATCGAGGATGCCGGCGATCCCCAGACACTCGCCTACCAGGGCCGCCGCGGCCGCCCGGCGCGTTCCCGGCCCGTCACCGATCGCCTCCCACAACAGGGCATATGCGCGGGTGATCAGCGCCAGTGCGCCGAGCGTGGCCGCGGCCTCGCCGTGCACCAGGTGCGGACACGGCCGGCCGCGGCGCTCCGTGGCGTCGTCCATGCTCGGCATGTCGTCGAAGATCAGCGACGCCGAGTGGAAGTACTCCGCGGCCACGGCGAGCTTCAGGGCGCGCTCGGCAGGGAGGCCGCGCCGGACGCCCAGACCATAGGCGAGCTGCGCCCGGGCGAGGCTCCCCGGATGCGCGAGAACGTCCGTCACCACCGCCCGCAGGCGGGGATCGACGCAGCCGTCGAGCGGCATCAAGTCGGAAAAGGCCTGCTGCACCCGATAGGCTTCACGGGCGCACAGCAGACGCGGCTTGCGCAATCCCATCGCTACGGCGTCCCCGCGGACCCAGAGTCCGCCTCGAGGCTCCCGACCGCATGCACCTTCACGTCGACCACCTTGCCGACGCGGAGGACGAAGACGCTGGGGTCATGGAGACCCCACGCGACGTACGGGATCTGGAGCTTCGTGTCGGCCTTGACGCGCCCGTTCTGCACGTCGACCTTGGCTGGCAGGCTCATCTTGTGGTCGCTGCCATGGAACGAGAGCGTCCCGTCGAGGGTGACATCCGACGGACCCGAAGGCGCCAGCGTGCCGCGGACCTTCTCGGCCCGGAACACGGCGACGGGGTATTTTCCAGTCTCCAGGACTTTCTCGTGCATGTCCTCGTCGCGGCCGTCGCTGCCGGTCTGCGCGCTCTTGAGATCGAGGACGATCTCGCCGGACGCCGCGCCGGTGGCGGGATCGAACGAGACACGGCCGGATTTGACCGCCATCGTTCCTTCCACCTGGTGGCCAGTCGCCGAGAGAGTGAAGCTCACCTTGGAAGCCGCGGGATCGAGGACGAGCACGCGTTGCTCGGCCCGCGCCGGTGTCTCGGCGATGGCTGCGAAGGCGGCGAAAAGGACGAGAAGGGCTCTGCGCGAAACGTTCATAAGGTCTCCTTGGACCGCGGCGCCCCGGAGGAGCACCCGGTCACGCGCCAGAGGTTAGGGGGCTGGAATGAACGAGCTGTGAACAAGTGCCCCCTCTCGTGAGTCGCTCCGGGAGGTGATGTGGTTCAAAGCGCGGGTTCAAATCGCCGGCTCAAACCTCGTTATAGTGAAAGCATGCGGCTTCTCCTCGTCGAAGACGAACGCCGCCTGGCCGACCGCCTCGCCCGTGGGCTCCGCGAAGAGGGGTTCGCGGTGGACTGCGCCGCCTCGGGCGCGGAGGCGCGGGAGAGCGTGGCGGCCACGGCCTACGACCTCATCCTTCTCGACCTGGGCCTGCCGGACTGCTGCGGCACCGACTTGCTGCGCCAATGGCGCCGCGAAGGCTTCGACGCTCCGGTGCTCATCCTCACCGCCCGCGACCTCGTCGAGGAGAAGGTCGCCGGGCTCGACGCGGGAGCGGACGACTACCTGACCAAGCCGTTCGCCTTCGAGGAGGTCCTGGCGCGGGTGCGGGCGCTGCTGCGGCGCCGGACCGCGCCGCCGCGGAGCGTCCTCGCGTTCGCCGACCTGACGCTCGACCGCGACGGCCGGCGCGCCGGGAAGGGGGGCGAGCCGCTCGACCTCACGCCCAAGGAGCTCGCGCTGCTCGAATACTTCATGCTGCACCCCGAGGTCGTGCTCTCCCGCGGCCGGATCGCCGAGCACGTCTGGGACGAGGCCTACGAAGCGCGCAGCAACACGATCGACGTCATCCTCGCCCGGCTGCGCCGCAAAATCGAAAGCGGCGAGCGCCGGCTGATCCATGCGGTCCCGGGGGTCGGCTACGTCCTGCGGGAGGAGGGGTGAAGCCGCCGGGGACGCTGGTCGCACGGCTGGCCTGGTGGTTCGCCGTGTCGCTCCTGGCCCTGTACGGGATCCCGGCCACGCTGGTGTACGTCTACGCCTCGGCGCAGGCCCGGCAATACGCCGTGCTGACGCTCAAAAGCGAGGCCGAGGCCCTCGCCGCCTACGTGGCCGAGAGCGGCTCGCTCGACGCGCCCGAGCTCCGCGCGTCGGAAGAGGCGCCCATCCCCATGTGGCTGCGCGTCCTCCGGGACAGCACCGTCCTGGCCCAGACCCCCGGCACCCCGAAGCTGCCGCCTCCCCCCGCGCTGGTCGGGAATGGAGCCGTCGTCGAGGTGTCCTTCCTGTCGACCCAGCCGCCCTACGTAGTGGTCCGCCATGAGGTCGGCGGCCCGACGCCAGGCCTGCGCGTCGAAGCGATCGGCTCCATGGAGCCGCTGCAGCGCTCGAAGCGCCGGTTGGGTCTCGGCCTCCTCCTCGTCGGCTTCGTGGTCATCCCGCTCGCCGCGATGGGGGGCCGGGCCCTGGCCCAGCGCGCGCTCCGCCCCATCGGCGATCTGGTCGAAGCCATTCAAGGCCTCGATCCCGACCGCCGCGAGGGTCGGCTCCATCTCCCCGGCAGCGTGGTCGAAGAGGTCGCCGTCCTCTCCCGCGCCTTCAACGTCCTGCTCGGCCAGCTCGAAGAGAGCGTCCAGCGCATGCGGCGCTTCACCGCGGACGCCTCGCACGAGATCCGCAATCCGCTGAGCGTCCTGCGCACCGGCCTGGAGATCGCGCTGCGCCGCGAAAGGACCCCTTCCGACTACCAGGCGCTGCTGCGCGAGAACCTGCAGGAGATCGACCGCCTCCACGCCGTGGTCGAGGGCATCCTCCTCCTCGCCCGTGACGTCCCCGGCAGCGAGCTCCGCCTCGCCAGCGCCCCGGTCGACCTCGGAGACGTCGTGCGGGCCACCACCGCCTTCTTCGCCGGCTCCGCCGCCGAGAGCGAGATCCGCATCGACGCCCACCTCGAGCCCGATCTCGTCATCTCCGGAGACGCCGGCCTGCTCCGCCTCGTCGTCTTCAACCTGCTCGACAACGCCGTCAAGCACAGCCCCAAGGGGGAGATCGTCCGGATCGAAGCCCGAAGAGAAGACGGCGCCGTCATCCTGCGCATCGCCGATCACGGGCCGGGAGTCCGGCCCGAGGATCGAGACCGGGTCTTCGAAAGGTTTTTCCGTGGAGGCCCCGCCTCAGGTACCGGCGTCGGAGGCATCGGCCTGAGCGTCGTTCGCTGGGTCGCCGAAGCCCACGGCGGCTCGGCGCGGCTGCTGGACACCGATAAGGGGGCGGCGTTCGAGGTGCGGCTGCCGGGGTGAAGGACACCTGCATACGTCCGCCACCTACGGAGCCGGCCCGGCCCGAGGCCGGCTCCTTACAAAGGTAGGCAGAATCGAGGGGCGCCTGTCCCCTCGATCCTGTGCGGCAATTGTCAAAGAACCCTGCCAATACCGGCTGAACTGCACGATCAGAAAATCTCTGATTTCCTCTTGACAGCCCCCGCGCGCGGCCCTATCGTTCGGCCTTGTTTCGAGCGAATCCGCCAGGTATCTGTTTACCGGGCTGGCGCCGGCAGCAGGTCTTTGCAGGAGGGTGGTCGGGGACTGCGGAGAATTGTACTGAAAAGAGCGATCGAGTTGAGCCCACGCTGCTGAGAGGTCCGCAGAAGGCTCATCAAGATGGATTG
>DATFPH010000154.1:0-8585 GCA_035264905.1 Thermoanaerobaculia bacterium | reverse complement strand
GTCGCGTACCAGCTGGACCAGGTCCAGCTCCTCGCAGTTCAGCTCGATCTCTCCCCGGGTGACCCGGGAGGCCTCGAGCAGGTCGTCGACCAGCAACGCCTGGTGGAGGACCTGGCGCTCGGCGGTTTCGATCGCCCGCTTCCAGGTTTCGTCCTCGGACTCGCTCCGCATGCGCAGGACCTGGAGAGCGTTGCTGATCGTCCCGAGCGGGTTGCGCAGCTCGTGGGCGAGCATGGACAACAGCTCTTCCTTGGCCCGGTCCGCCCGCTCCAACGCCGCGCGCTGCTGGGCCAGCCGCCGCGTCACATCCTCGAGCTTCTCCTCGCTGAGGCGCGCGCGCCGGAGCTGGCCGATCATCCAGTCGATGCGGTCGTCCGGAGAGCGGTCGCCGAGCACCATCTCGGCCGGCTCGTAGTAGGGGTTCGGACAGAGCTGGTCGCCGAGAACGGCGAGGGGATGCGTGTGGAGCGCGCCCTGCACCATCGCCGCGGAGGACGACGAGCGGGCATAGCGGCAGAGGACGATGGCGCGGCTCTGGGTGAGGAAGCGGTTGAGGTGGGCCTCGTACTCGACGAGCCGCTCGGCTCCATCGCGCCCCGCGAGGACCCAGCTCATGTCCCAGGTTGCCCGCAGGCCGGTGAAGCCGTCGTCGAGGGCCTGCTGCTCGGTCTGCCGCAGCAGGTCCATCATCGTCCAGGGATCGAACCGCCCCTCTTTCAGCCACGACTCGCGCTGGCCGAGCATCACGAGGGCGCCGCGCTCGAGCTCCCGGCCGACGGACACGCCGGCCGCCTGGAGATCGCCCTCGATCCGCTCGGCACCGGCCGCCGGACCGACGTAGAGGCAGCGCTCCCCCGCGGCGAGACCTGTCCGGAGGAACGGAACCAGGACCGCCGACAGCTCCGCGAGCGTGTCGTAGACGAAGCAGACGTGATCGCCGTGACGCAAACGGGCCAGCCGGCGCTCCAGATCACCGCTCGCCGACCGTTCTCGCTGCCGCTCGCTTCGCATCACAGGCCCTCACGCCCGGAGCGCGACACATCTCGCGACTCCCGCGGGGAAGGCCGGTGCAAGAAGCGTGCGCAGGACGCCGGAGGCGGCTCGCAGCGCGCCGGTGCGGGGCCGACAGGGCACGGCGGGACGCCGCGCCCTATCCGATCAAGTAGCCTCTTCTTCCGATTCCTCGGGAGGCTCTGCCACCGGCTCCGGCTGGCTCGGCCGCGGCGCCACGGAATCGTGGAGATAGCGGACGAGCTTGTGGAACCCCCGCAGCATCTCGCTGAGGGCCTGCTCCTCCATCGGGGGGAGCGGACGGTTGATCCCGAGGATGTTGTACACGTTGGGAGACTCGCCATCGCGTCCGGTCTCGCGCGGATGCCCGGGCCAGGCACCTTCCCGCGGACCCCCCGAACGGCGGATCGCCTCCGGCCGCTCATTCACGATCTGCAGCGCATTGTGCAGATCGTTCAGATCGCATTCCAGAGCGTTGAGGATCTTCTCCAACGTATCCAGCGACGGCTTCTGCTTGCCCGTCTCATAGGCAGACAGCATCGCCTTGGTGATACCGGCCGCATCCGCGACCTGATACTGCCTCTTGCCCTGCCTGTCACGCAGCCAACGTAAGGCCCTGCCGAGACCATGGAAGATGGACATGCGCGAAATTTACCTTCTCTCGCGCCGCAAGGCAAGCACAAACTTATGTGACTCAATGACTTATATGAAGAAAATCGTTCTCGCCGATCAAGCTTTTGTGCTTGACAAGGGGATAAGTCGCCGACTAGAGTTGTCTCCCTTGACAAGATGTACTCGACAGATGGCACAAACTTCACGAAGATTGACCCCGAATTCCATGTTGCGGAAGGCCGTCTCGCCGGATGGAATCGCGCCCACGGAGAAGCTGGACCCGGCCGAGCACCCGGATTCCGGCCTCCTCGAACGCTTCGTGCGCGGCGATCTCTCCGGAGCCCGTGGCCGGGCGGAGTGCCGGTTGATCGTGCGCCATCTGCTCGCCGGTTGTCCACTGTGCACCCGGATCACGCGGCGGCTCTGGGCGCTCGGCGACTTTCCTGGGGAGGCGGTGGCATTGGACCGATCGGACGGATCATCCGACGGATCCGACCGATCCGCCTGATCCGTCCGAGCTGATCCTCGCCCTTCATTTAGTAGACTGGCCCGGTGAGCGACGCTGGATCTCTCTACTCCGCCGCGACCGCCCAGGCTCTGGAGCTGCCGAGCCTGCTCGCCGTCATCGCCCAGCTCGCCGCGAGCGATCTCGGGCGCGAGCGCGTGCTCGGCCTCGGCCCCTTCGCGGATGAACCCGGGCTCCGCGCCTGGCGGGGGCGCTTCGAGGAGGCCTCGCGCCTGGTCGCCGAACGCGCGCTCGTCCCTTCCTTCGAGATCTCCCTGCTGCAGCTCCTGGAGCGGCTGGTGCACGGGCGGCCTCCGATCGAAGGGATCGACCTCGTCCGCCTGGCCGACCTCGGCAAGGCGACGCGCGCGGCGGTCCAGCGGATCCGCGAGGCCGTTCCCGTCTGTCCCGGCCTGCGCGAGCTCGCCGCCGGGCTCCCCGACCTCGATCCGCTGCTGCGGCGCATCGACCGGACGTTCGACCGCCGCGGCGAGGTGCGCGAGGACGCCAGCCCGCGGCTCGCCAGCCTGCGCGGCCAGATCCGGCGCGTCCGCGACCAGCTCTACCGCGACCTCGGCGAGTTCGTGGGCGGGCACAAGGACGAGCTCTCCGAGGACACGATCCCGATGCGCGGCGGCCGCCTGGTCGTCGTCCTCCAGTCGGGCGCCCGCGGCCGCAGCCCCGGCCTCGTCCACGGCCGCTCGGCCACCGGCCGAAGCTTTTACTTCGAGCCGCTCCAAGTGGTCGAAACCAACAACACGCTGCAACAGTCGGTGGAGGACGAGGAAGCCGAGCGGCACCGTATCCTCAACGAGGTTCTGGCCGAAGTGCGCGCCGCCCTGCCGGCCCTGCGCGCTCATGCAGATTTCCTGGCCGAGCTCGACCTTCTGCAAACGGCCGTTCGCTTCGGCGAGCGCTGCGGCGGCTGCCTGCCGGAGATCGGCCCGCGCCACGAGCTGCGCCTGACCGGCGCGCGCCACCCGCTCCTCGACCCCTGCCTCGCCGAGCTGCGCGCCGAGGCCCTGGGGCAGGCCGGGCACTCCGGCGACATCGTGCCGCTCGACGTGGAGCTCACCACCGGCCGCCGCATCCTGGTGGTGACCGGCCCCAACGCCGGCGGCAAGACCGTCGCCTTGAAGACCGTGGGGCTTCTCTCGCTGATCGCCCAGTGCGGGCTGCCGATCCCCGCCTCCCCCGGCAGCCGGGTGCCGTTGCTGCGCGGGCTGGTGGCCACGGTCGGCGACGAGCAGGACCTCCTGGCCGACCGCTCCACCTTCAGCGGCCGGCTGCTCCGCCTCAAGGAGGCCTGGGAGGCGGCCGGCCCGGATGCGCTGATCCTGCTCGACGAGCTGGGCTCCGGCACCGACCCGGAAGAGGGCGCGGCCCTCTCGATCGCCCTCCTCGAAGGTCTCGTCGAGAAGGAGAGCCTGGCGGTCATCACCACGCATCTGACACAGCTCGCCGCCGCTTCGCTCGAGATGCCCGGCGCATCCTGCGCCGCCATGGAGTTCGATCCGGAGACCGGGCGGCCGACCTTTCATCTGATGCCCGGCCCCCCGGGCGGCAGCGAGGCGCTCGCCCTGGCCCGCCGGCTCGGCCTCCCCGCCATCTGGCTCGACCGGGCGGAGGCGCGCCTCGGCTCCGAGCACCGCGACCTGCGCCGGCTGATCGCCGAGGTGGACCGCGTCCGCCGCGAACTCGCCGAAACGCGCGACCGCATGGAGACGGAACGCGCCGACGCCGAGAAGCTCCGGCGCCGCCTGAGCGACGAGCTCGCCGCCGCCGAAGAGGAGCGGCGGTCCGTGGGCAAGCGGATGCGCGGGGAGCTCGACACGTTCCGCCGCGAGACCACCGAGCGCCTGCGCGCCGAGGTCGAAAAGATGCGGCAGCGCTTCGAGGAGGGGCGCCGCCGCGGCCTGGAAGCCGAAGCCATCGAGACCCTGTTCGCCGAAGCGCCCCGTGTCGCGGAGGCGGAGCCCGAGACTGCCGAGGGGCCGATCGCGGTCGGCGAGCAGGTGCGCCACCTCGGCCTCGGCTGGCAAGGGACCCTGGACAAGCTGGAAGCCAGCCGGGCCGAGGTGCTGGTCAAGGGGAAGCGCCTGCGCTGCCGGCCGGAGGAGCTGGCGCCTGTCGGGGGTGGCAAGCGGGACAGGACCGATCGGTTGGATCGGTCGGATCGGTCCGATTGGGCAGCTCCCCGCGGCCGGCGCGACCTCGAAGAATCCGTGGAGCTGCCGCCGGAGATCAACCTGATCGGCAAACGGGTCGAGCCGGCCCTGGAGGAGCTCGACAGCTACATCGACCAGGCGCTCCTGTCGCACCGCCCCGAGGTCCGCGTCGTGCATGGCCACGGTACGGGACGCCTGCGGCAGGCCGTGCGCGAGCACCTGCGCGGCCACTCCGGCGTGGCGTCCGTCCGCTCCGGCGCCCCCAATGAGGGAGGCAATGGCGCAACCGTCGTTACGTTACGTACTTGAGACTCTCCCTCTCCCTGGGGAGAGGGCCGGGGAGAGGGAGATCGGAACAAACGAGGGAGATCAGATCAAATCAACTTGTCCCGTTGTGACCTCCCCGCTCACCCAAAGAGGTGAAAGGGGGGTCTCTGAGGAGGAAGGACCGTCTCCGTCTGCGCCATGACCCTCGGTAACGTCCACATCACCCCCCAACTCGTGCAGGCCGTGCGCGATGCCGCCGACATCGTCGCCGTGGCCTCCGAGCACACGCGCCTGCGCAAAGCCGGCCGGCGCCATCAGGGTCTCTGCCCGATCCACAAAGAGAAAACCCCCTCGTTCAGCGTCGACCCCGTCCAGGGCCTCTTCTACTGCTTCGGCTGCGGCGCCGGCGGCGACGCCATCAAGCTCCACATGCTGACCAGCGGGGACGACTTCCCGGCCGCCATCGAGGCGCTGGCCCTGCGCTTCGGCGTCCCGCTGCCGTCGCGGACGGAGAAGCGGGCGGGGTGGACGGGAGGAGCGCGGGAGGAGCGGGACCTCGAAGGAGCCTTGCAGGCCGCCGCCCAGTTCTTCGTCGAACAGCTCGGCAAGTCGCCGGTGGCCCGGCAGTACCTCGACGACCGGCGCATCCCCTCCGAGCTCGTGGAGCGCTTCGGCCTGGGGTACGCGCCCGACGGGTGGCGCAACCTGGTCCAGGCGCTCCATCCGCGCATCCCGATGGCCGACCTCGAAGCCGCCGGGCTGGTGGGAAGGTCCGAGAAGGGCGGCGAGCCCTACGACCGCTTCCGCCACCGCCTGATGTTTCCGATCCACAACCCCGCCGGCCGCCTCGTGGGCTTCGGCGGGCGCACCCTGGGGGACGACAAGGCCAAGTACGTCAACACGAACGAGACCGACCGTTTCCACAAGGGCCTCCTCCTCTACGGCCTGCACCAGGCCAAGCGGGACATCCGCGAGACCGGCCGCGCCGTGCTTTGCGAAGGGTACTTCGACGTGATCGGGACCGTCGCCTGCGGCATCGAAGGCGCGGTGGCCGGCATGGGCACGGCGCTCACCCCGGAACAATCCAAGCTCCTGTCGCGTTATGCCGAGGACGTGGTCGTCGCCTATGACGGAGACAACGCGGGCGAGAACGCCTTCCGCCGGGCCTTGCCTCTCCTGCTCGCCGAAGGTCTCGGCGTGCGGCGGGCGCGCTTCCCGGGCGGACACGACCCGGACTCGTTGCGCCTGGAGGCGGGGGAGGCCGCCGTGGCCGACGCGATCTCCGCAGCCCAGGATGCCGTGGCCGCGGAGATCGAGCGCCTCATCCCGCCCGGCACCGCCGCCGATCCGCGGGCGCAGGCCAAGTCGGCGACCGCCGTGGCGGAGCTGCTGCGGCCGATCCCGGACGCCATCCTGCGGTACGGCTACGCGCGGCTCGCCGCCGACCGGCTGGACATCCCGGTCGAGATGCTGTCGCGGCGCGCCGCCGGGAGCGCGTCCGGACCGGGGGGCGAGAGACCCGGCACACGGCCCGCGGCTCCCCCGGCGGACACCCGGGTCACCCGGGAGGTGCGCAGCGCGGAGGAGCAGGTCCTGGAGAGACTGATCCAGGGAGAGGAGCCGATTCCGCCGCTCGCGGACCTCCCTCCCCCCGCGGCGTTTCTGGATACGGAATGCAGGAATATTTACCAGGCCTTTTGCGCTCTCTATGCAGGAGCGGGTGGGCGACCCGACGGGAAGGCTGTGATGGCGGCTTTAGGCCACGAGGGCGGGGCCGTTGCCCGGCTGGCCATGATTCTGGTACAAAGAGAACTTGTTCCTGATCGAACCGGGCTTTTGCTACCTTCCCTTGAGAACCTGCTCCGCCGCTGGCAGAAACAGCGGTTGCAGGAGTTGGCGACGGAAATCCGTGAGGCGGACCGCAGGGGAGACCTGCACCGCCTCGAAGACCTGCTGAAAGAGAAAACAAATTTGAGTCAGAGCTTACACCGGGGGCCCCGGCCCAGTGCGAGCGCCGAGGGCGTCTAGGGTTCGACGCCCTCGAGGCACATAGGGAGAGCACTTTGACCATTTCGAGCCTCACACCCGTGGAAGAGAAGTACACCTCGGTCAAGCAGTTGATCGAGCTGGGCAAGGAGAAGGGCTATCTCCTCTACGACGAGATCTACGAGATGCTGCCCGAGGAGGTGGTGAGCCTCCCGGATGAGCTGGACGAGATCTATCTCCGGTTCTCGGATCTCGGCGTCGACGTCATCGACCGGCCCGAGCGTTATCAGAACCGGGACGACTTCGAATCGAGCACCGGCGACTTCGAGAAGAAAGAGGATGAGACGACCGAGTTCGGCCTCACCTCGCACGAGAAGACGAACGACCCCGTCCGCATGTATCTGCGCGAGATGGGCACGGTCCCCCTCCTCGACCGCGAGGGCGAGGTGGAGATCGCGCAGCGCATCGAGCAGGGCGAGTGGATGATCTACGAGGCGCTCTGCGAGAACCCGGTCGTCCTGCGCGAGCTGTTGCGTCTGAACGAGATGGCGGCCCGCGACAAGCGCATCCTGCGCGAGCTGGTCTCCTCCGATCCGGACGAGCCGCTCGATCCCAAGGCCTCGGACCGCATCCGGGCCAATCTCAGGATCTTCGAGCAGATCGCGGTCAACGACCATGAGATCCAGGAGCTGCGCAAGCGCCAGAAGCGCTGCAAGCCCGACGGCGACAAGTACCTGGAGATCGAGCGCGAGATCGACCGGCTGGTGGCGAAGATCGCCAAGGACATCCGCACCGTCGACTTCAGCGTCCAGACGCGCAACCGCCTGGTCGACTTCCTGAAGGACATCGACAAGCAGTTCTCCCGCTTCGAGCAGGACATCAAGCGGGCGCAGACGGCGCTCAAGAAGGAGACCAGCGAGGAGCTCAAGGCGCTGCACCGCCGGCGCATCGAGAAGTACCGCGCGAACCTGAAGGAGCTCGAGGAGCGCTACGGCACCACCCACGCCGAGATCGCCGCGACGATCGACAAGATCCGGCAGGGCGAGGCCACCTGCGAGCGCGCCAAGGAGGAGCTCATCGTGGCCAACCTCCGCCTCGTGGTCTCGATCGCGAAGAAGTACACCAACCGCGGCCTCCAGTTCCTCGACCTGATCCAGGAGGGGAACATCGGCCTGATGAAGGCGGTGGAGAAGTTCGAGTACCGCCGCGGTTACAAGTTCTCGACCTATGCCACCTGGTGGATCCGCCAGGCGATCACCCGTGCGATCGCCGACCAGGCGCGGACGATCCGCATCCCGGTGCACATGATCGAGACGATCAACAAGCTGACCCGGACGAGCCGGTCGCTGGTGCAGGAGCTGGGCCGCGAGCCCACCGCCGAGGAGATCGGCGAGCGCATGGACCTGCCGGCCTCCAAGGTCCGCAAGATCATGAAGATCGCCCAGGAGCCGATCTCTCTGGAGACGCCGATCGGCGAAGAGGAGGATTCGCACCTGGGGGACTTCATCGAGGACAAGAACGCCATCTCCCCGATCGATTCGGTGATCTTCGCCAACCTGAAGGACCAGACCCGGAAGGTGCTGAAGACCCTGACGCCGCGGGAGGAGCTGGTGCTCAAGATGCGCTTTGGCGTGGGCGACGGCTCCGAGCACACGCTCGAAGAGGTGGGCCGCTCGTTCAACGTCACGCGCGAGCGCATCCGCCAGATCGAGTCGAAGGCCCTGCGCAAGCTCCGCCACCCCAGCCGGGCGACGAAGCTGAAGCCGTTCCTCGACTCCGCGTAGGCCTGCGTCGTCTAGATGCCGCTTGACACTTTCGGCCCGTGGGCCTAAGATCCCGCCCTCCGGGGAGGCCACCTTCCCGGAGGGTTCTTCACACCACACTCCTCGGTAGCTCAGTGGTAGAGCGATCGGCTGTTAACCGATTGGTCGGGGGTTCAAGTCCCTCCCGAGGAGCCATTCTTCCCCCCGCCCACCCAAGGACGACAAGGTCACCAAGGACTGCAAGGCGGAATTCCGTCCTTTGAGTCCTTGCTG
>DATFPH010000153.1:0-2256 GCA_035264905.1 Thermoanaerobaculia bacterium | reverse complement strand
CAGGAGGAGCTGGTGGACGGCGAGCAGGAGCATGAATGCCGTGACCCCCTCCTCCCGCGCCACCGCGTGCAACCGGCTGTCGGTCTCCGGCGGCAAATGGAAGTAGATCTCGGTGCCGGCCGCGCTTTTGACCGGCGGGCGAGGCCGGTCGGTCGGGAGCGAGATCGCCGCGGGCAGGTCCCCCAGAAGCCTGCGCCAGACCGTCATCAGCGCCTCCAGCCGCGCGCCGCGCAGCCGGTCGACCTGCCAGGCGGCGTAGTCCGCGTACTGGATCGGCAGAGGCGGGGGCGCGAGCGACCGGGAAAACGCCACCAGGTCGTCCACCAGGAGGTTCATCGACCAGCCATCGCTCACGATGTGGTGGATCACCAGCGCCAGGACGTGCACCTCCGGCCCCAGACGCAGCAGGCCGACACGCACGAGCGGACCGGCGGCCAGATCGAACGGCAGCTCGACGAGCTGGTAGCAGGCGCGCAGCACCGCGGGATGACCGGGATCGCCGGCCAGCTCGAGGTCGAGGAGGGAAAGCGGGATCTGGAGCCGCGCCGCGACGATCTGCACCGGCGCGCCAGCGGCGACCCCGAACGTCGTGCGCAGCGGCTCGTGCCGGTCGACGACCGCCTGCAAGGCGCGGTGCAGCGCCACGGCAGCCAGCGGACCGTCGATGACGACGGTGACCGCGATGTTGTAGCTGGGATCGCCCCGGCTCAGCCGGTCGAGGAACCAGAGGCGTTGCTGCGCGAAGGAGAGCGGCGCGGGTTGCCCGCGGAGCGCCTCGGGGCGGCGGGGGATCGGCTGGCGGTCGCCGTCCGGCAGCGAGCGCCCCTCCTGCTCCTTGCGCCGGCGCAGCTTCTCGAAGAGGAGCGCCCGTTCTTCGTCCGAGAGATGCGCAAGCCGCTCGCCGATCTCGCTCATGACGATCCCTCCAGCTCCGCGAGCATCTCTTCCAGGAGAGCGTCGTCGAGCGTTTCGAGCTCGCGTTCGGTGACCCGGTCGGCGAGGTCGGCCAGATGAGCGCTGTCGAACAGCAGATCGAGCGGCACCTCGATCCTGTGCCGCAGCCGGATCTGTGCCACCACCTGGGTGGCGAGCAGCGAGTGGCCGCCCAGGTCGAAGAAGTTGTCGTAGACGCCGACCCGCTCCGGCGCAAGGCCCAGGACGCCGGCCACCACCTCGACCAGCCGCGTCTCCAGAGGAGTGCGCGGCGCCACATAACCGGCCGCCGGCCGGGCCGTCTCGCCTTCCAGAGCGGCGAGGGTCCGGCGGTCCACCTTGCCGTTGGCCGTGAGCGGCAGCTCCTCCAGGAAGCTCCAGACCGCCGGCACCATGACCTCGGGCAGCCGCTCGCGCAGGAAGAGCTGCAGCTCGGCCGCGGGGACGGGCTCGGCGAGCGCCACGCAGGCCGCCAGGACCTTGCCGGAGTTGCCGTCGCGGCCATCGCGCGGCAGCACCACAGCCTGGCGCACGGCGGGATGCCGCGCGAGCGCCGCCTCCACCTCGCCGGGCTCGATGCGAAAGCCGCGGATCTTCACCTGTTGGTCGATCCGCCCGAGGATTTCGAGGTCGCCATCGGGCCGCCGCCGCGCCAGGTCGCCCGAGCGGTAGAGGCGGGCACCGGGGCGGGGATCGGTCCGATGACAAAAAGGATCGGGGACGAAACGCTCCGCTGTGAGGTCCGGCCGGCCGAGGTAGCCGTGCGCGAGCCCCGCGCCGCCCACGCAGATCTCGCCTGGAACGCCAACCGGCACGAGCCCGAGGTGCCGGTCGAGCACGTGCACCGTCAGGTCCGGGATGGGCTCCCCCACCAGGCTCGCCGAGGAGGCGGCGTCGGCCTGCGTGAGCGGCCGGAACGTCACGTGGACCGTGGTCTCGGTGATCCCGTACATGTTGACGAGGCGCGGGCAGGCGTCGCCATGCTGAACGAACCAGGGGGCGAGCTGGGCGGGGTCGAGAGCTTCGCCGCCGAAGATGATGAGACGGAGAGGGGCCGGGAGTGAGGGGACGAGCTGCCGGAACGCCGACGGCGTCTGGTTGAGCACTGTCACCCCCTCCGCCTCCAGCAGCCGCAGGAAATCCGCGGGCGAGCGGGTCTCCAGGGACGGCACGACCACCAGGCGGCCGCCGTGGAGCAGCGCTCCCCAGATCTCCCAGACCGAGAAGTCGAAGGCATAGGAGTGGAAGAGGGTCCAGACGTCTTCGGATGAAAAGCCGAACCAGGGCGCGGTCGCCGCAAACAGGCGGGTGACGTTGCCGTGC
>DATFPH010000152.1:0-2034 GCA_035264905.1 Thermoanaerobaculia bacterium | reverse complement strand
TCGCCGCGAGGTCAATCCTCGATTGTCTTCGCCGCGAAGAACTGCCCTTCTACTTCGATGAAGAAATGTTTGTATCGCGTTCTGAAATCGTGGAGGTCCTGAAGATCCCTCCTCTTGACGCTCTGGCCGTAGGCGAATGCCAGCCCCAGCTCTATCCACTCCTGGCTGCTCAGGTCGTAGAGCTCCTCCACCAGCGTAGGCAGCTCTCGCGGCGCAGCGTGTACGCCGCGCATCCAATTGGAGACGGAGTTCTGCCGGTAGTCCAGGCCACGCTGGCGCGCCTGCCTGGCGAGCGCCGACTGGCTTGCGCCACGTTCCTTGAGTATCCGGTAGAGGACCTCACCGAACCACGTGTAACCCCTGTCTTCCATACGCCCGCCTTTCTGCTCCACGAACGCCGTCCTTTCTGGAGAGACACAACGCAGTCTAGCACGATTATCTGTCCATCTGATAGTAGTCTTTACTAACGCGTGCGCTTGCGTCCGTGCGTCCGTGGTTCCGGTCGCGGGACCGAGGACGTTCAGGGACACTCACTGGTCTGTTCGGCCGCGAGGAGCGCGCTCGGTGCTCCTCGGTGTCGCCGGCGCGCGGGGCAAGAGGGAAGAGCGGAGCGGCCGTGTTAGGGCCGCCCCGCGCGGATGACGCGAATGCTTCCTCGGGCTGCGAGGCAGTGACCTTCTCCCAGCGCCTTTTTGCCAGGGGAACGAACCACCCTGGTCCGTAGCAGACTAGGACATAAACGCCGCTACACCGGAGTGCCACGAGGTTGGCGGTAGTCCGCGGCGGTCTCCGCGTTCGCCGGAACTCGGTCCAAACTGGCCGCGAGCGCGACGTTGTGGCATCCTTCCCGTCCCACGGACGCGCGGCGAGGGAGGAAGATGGGCCGCGGCAAACGCCGGAGAATCGAGCCGACCGACGACCGGGAGCGCTTGCTCCCGCTCGGGGGTACGCGTCGCCTGTCCGGACCCCTGCATTTGCAGGAGGTCCTGTTCCCTTACCTCGAAGCCCTGTGACGGTGGCATCGTGAAGTGCCTGATCTGGGATTTCGACGGCGCGCTCGCCCACCACCGCCGGGTCCTGCGCACCTTGGGCGACGAGTTCGAAGCGCTACGGCGTGTCATCCGCACCGGTCGGGGTGAGGTCAAGGTACCTGAACTCTGCTTCAACCACGACGATCAAGAAAATCAGCCGAAGCTGTCACAACCGATGCCCGGCCGGTGTCTTTATGTCGAAACCAAGAGAAACCCTGGAGGCGACATGGCTAGCAAAACGCGGATCCCGAAGGCCGAGCTGACCGGCATCTACGGCGCGATGGTCAAGCGGATGTCCCGCAAGATGTTCGGCGAGGTGCCCGAGCCGGTCGAGGTGGCGTGGCACAACCGGAAGGTGCTGAACTTCTCCTTCAGCCTCGGTCGCAAGGCACAGAAGTGGGACCAGTGTGACGAAAACCTGAAGTCGTTTGCCCACATGGCGGTGGCCAGCCTGGTCGGCTGCAGCTTCTGCCTGGACCTCGGCTACTTCCAGGCCCACAACGAGGGGCTCGAGGTGACCAAGGCGCGTGAGGTGCCCCGGTGGCGTGAGTCGGATGTCTTCACGCCGCTGGAGCGCGACGTGATGGAGTACGCCGAGGCGATGAGCCAGACCCCGCCCACGGTCACCGACGAGATGTCCGCGCGGCTGCTCGAGGCGCTCGGCGCGTCCGCGCTGGTCGAGCTCACCGCGTTCATCGGGTTGGCGAACCTGTACACCCGCACCAACACCGCGTTAGGCATCGAGTCGCAGGAGTTCTCAGTGGCCTGTGAGATGAAGCCGCTCGCCGTAGCGTCGACAGCATGAGAGACGACCCGTTCGTCACCCACCGCAGCCTGCTGTTCACCGTCGCCTACGAGATGCTCGGCTCCGCGGCGGACGCCGAGGACGTGGTCCAGGAGACCTGGCTGCGGTGGGCCGACGTCGAGGGCGCCGAGGTGCGCGACCCGCGGGCCTACCTGGTCAGGATCGTCACCCGCCAGGCGCTCAACCGGCTGCGGACGC
>DATFPH010000151.1:0-13190 GCA_035264905.1 Thermoanaerobaculia bacterium | reverse complement strand
CGACCAGCCGTCCCTCCGCCTGCCGGAACGCGCCTTCGGTTGGCTGGCCGAGGCCGCCACCACCCGGCCGTGGTGGTTCGTCGCCGGAGCGCTCCTCCTGACGGTCGCCTCTCTGGCGCTCGCCGCGGTCCGGCTGGAGCTCAAGACCTCCAACCTCGATCTCGTCGATCCGGATCTGCCGGTGGTGGCCCGCTTCCGCGACTTCGCGCGGAGCTTCGGGACGCCAAACATGCTGGTCGTCGTCCTCCAGGGGGAACCCCGCAAGCTGCGGGCGGCGGCGGACCGCGCGGCGGAGCGTATCCGCGGCGCCGACGGGGTGCGCGCCGTGTTCGCGCGCCTCCCCTACGAGCTCGCGTCCCTGCCGTTCGGCGCCGATCCGTACTTCACATCGAAAGACGGCACGATGGGCTTCCTCTTCGTCCAGCCGTCCGACCCCGATTCGAGCGCCGCGACGATCGCGCCGTTCGTCCAGGCGGTGCGGGAGCAGGTAGCTGCGGCCCACCTCGAAGCCGACAGCGTGCACGCCGGGCTCACCGGATTGCCGCAGTACGCGCTGGACGACCGGGACATCATCCAGCGCGATACCTCGCGCCTCTCCGCGCTCTCGTTCCTCCTCGTCCTCGCCCTGTTCGCCGCCGGCTTCGCCGAGATCATCCGGCCGCTCCTCGCCTCGGCGGCGCTCGCGGTGACCGCGGCGCTGATCCTGGGCTTCGCCGCGATCGTGCCCGGCCACCTGACTCTCGTCTCGGCGACGTTCTTCTCCTCGCTCTTCGGGCTGGGGATCGACTATGGGATCTACGTGGCGGACCGCTTCGAGGAGTTTCTGGCCGACGGGCTGCCGCGGCGCGACGCGATCGTCCGCTCGGTGCGCGAGCTCGGACCGGGGCTGCTGACCGGGACCGTCACCTCGGCGGCCGCGTTCTACGCCATGGTCTTCTCGGGCTTCCGGGGGTTCGAGGAGCTGGGGATCATCGGCGGCACGGGCCTGCTCGTGGCGCTGCTCCTCATGACCTCGCTGCTTCCGGCCCTCCTGATGCTGTTCGGCGGCGGGCGAAGGCGCCGGGAGCGGCGTCTCACGGAACGGCGGATCGGGCGTCTCCTGGCTTCCGTCCAGCACCCGGCTCTGGCCGCGGGGATCGCTCTCGTGATCCTCGGTGGCCTCGCCGCGGGGCTGCCTCCCTTCGATGGGGATTACCTGAACCTCCAGCCCCGGGACTCCGAGGCCGTACGCCTGGAGCGCGATATGGTGCGGCGCTCGATCTACTCGCCGCAGTTCGCGGTCTTCCTGGTGGACACGCCCGCGGCGGCCAAAGCCGTCTCCGGGAAGCTGCGCGGCCTGGACACGGTCGGCGCGGTGCGCTCCTCCGCGGACCTCGCGCTGCTCGACGCCTTCGCCCGGCCGATCCCGGCGGAGCGCGAGGCGTTCCGCGCCGCGTTCGAAGGGAGCGACGGGCGGCTGGCGGTCTACGCCTATCCGGCCGGCAACGTATGGGACCCGGCGTTCGAGTCGTGGTTCCTCTCCCAGATGAAGGCGATCGATCCGGACGTCACCGGCATGCCGGTGCTCGGCCGCTTCATGATCGACCTGTCGAAGCGCGCGCTGTGGATCACGGCCGCTCTCAGCGCGATCGTAGTGATCCTGCTCGTCGCGGTCGACCTCCGCCATCCGGTGTGGTCGGCGCTGGCGCTGCTGCCCACGGTCCTGGGAGTCGCCGGCATGCTCGGCGCGATGCGGCTGTTCGACATCCCGTTCAACCCGCTCAACGTGATGGCTCTGCCGGTGATCCTCGGCACGGCGGAGGACAACGGCGTGCACATGGTGCACCGGTACCTTCAGGAGAAGGGGGATCTGTTCCGGACGATGGCGGGGACGGGGCGCGCGGTGCTGCTCTGCGCGCTGACCACGATCGTCGGGTTCGCGACGCTGGCGTTCACCAGCCACCGCGGTCTCGCGTCGTTCGCCCTGACGCTCACGTTCGGCATCACCTTCGCGCTGATCTCCTCGCTCTTCGTGCTGCCGCCTCTCCTCCACCTCGCCGGACCGCGCCTGGGAGTCGCCGCGCGTTGAGCGCCCTGATCTCGGCCGATCCCTACGTCGCCTTCACGCGGCGCTTCTTCGCCCGCTGGAGCCCGCTCTACGACCTGTTCGCCAAGCCGGTCGGCTTCGCCTACAGCGCGGCGGTGCGGCGGGCCGGCGCGGCGCCGGGGCGCAGCCTGCTCGATCTCTGCACCGGCACAGGCGAGATCGCGCTGCGCTGCGCCCGCCGCGGCGCACGGGTGACCGCGGTGGACCTCACGCCCTCCATGTTCACCCGCGCCGAGCGCAAGGCGCGCGGGCTCCCCGTACGGTTCGCCGGCATGGACGCGCGCCAGCTCGCCTTCCCCGACCAGTCGTTCGATGCCGTCCTCCTGTCGTTCGCCCTGCACGACATGCCGCGCAAAGTGCGGACGCAGGTGCTGCGCGAGGCGGCGCGCGTGGCGCGAGAGAGGCTGGTGGTGCTGGATTACGACGTGCCGCGCCGCGGGCCGTGGCGGCGCGCCGTCCTCGGTGGCTTGAGCCTGTTCGAGACGCCCTACCTCGCCGGCTTCGCCAAGCAGGGGGCGGCCGGGGCTCTCGCGGAGGCCGGTCTCACAGTCCGGGAGACCGTGCGCCCCCTCCCTGGGCTATTCGTGATTCACCTGGTCACTTTTCCGCCGAGTTGAGTTAGGATTCCTGCCGGGATGAAACGGCACCCCTTCTACGATCGGCTGCGGGGGATCACGCAGGAGGTCGTCGCGACCTACGGGGGGTTTCGCGATCCGGGCTCGCACATCGATCCGGACCGCCGGCTCCCCTCGCGCGAGGCCGTGGTGCGCGTCCTCGAGAACCTTTCGGCCGTGCTCTACCCCGGGTTCTACGGGGTCCAGCACCTCACTCCGGACAACGTCGAGTACCACGTCGGCGCGCTGCTCGACGACATCGCGGCGGATCTCTACGAGCAGGTCGTCCTCGCCGCCGGCTTCGAAGGGCCGGACGGGGAGGAGACGGTCTCGGGCAACGGCGCGGAGATCGCGCGCCGCGGCCGGCTGGCCGAGACCGCGGTCGAGCGCTTTCTCGACCGGCTGCCCGTGCTGCGGCGGCTGCTCCTGCTCGACGTCGAGGCGGCGATGAACGGCGATCCCGCGGCGCGGAGCTTCGCCGAGATCATCTTCTCGTACCCCGGGTTTCAGGCGATCACGGTGCAGCGGATCGCGCACGAGCTGTGGGACCTCCAGGTGCCGCTGCTCCCCCGCATCATGACCGAGCACGCCCATTCGAAAACCGGGATCGACATCCATCCCGGCGCCCGGATCGGCGAGTCGTTCTTCATCGATCACGGCACCGGCGTGGTGATCGGCGAGACGGCGGTGATCGGCAAGAACGTGAAGATCTATCAGGGCGTGACGCTCGGAGCGCTCTCCTTCCAGAGAGACGCGCACGGACGCCTGGTGCGCGGAACCAAGCGCCATCCGACGCTCTGCGACAACGTGGTGGTCTACGCGGGCGCGACCATCCTGGGCGGCGGCACCATGATCGGAGAGGGCGCGATCATCGGCGGCAATACCTGGGTCGTCGAATCGGTGCCGCCGGGCGAACGGGTTCTTTATACGCGGACGAGCCGCGCGAAACAGCGCATGATCCTCGAACGCGCCTACGGGTTCGGGGAAGGAATCTAGAGAAGAAATCTCATCGATCAAGGGGAGGATACGGCGATGGGCCGGATTTACGACAGCATCATCGACACGATCGGGCGGACGCCGCTGGTGCGCGCGCCCAACGTCACCAAATCGCTCGGAGTGCAGGCCGACGTGGTGTTCAAGCTTGAATCGTTCAACCCGATGTCCAGCGTCAAGGACCGGATCGGTTATTCCATGGTCCTCGACGCGCTCGACAAGGGTGTGATCAAAGAGGGGACGACGGTGATCGAGCCCACCTCGGGCAACACCGGCATCGGCCTCGCCTTCGTCTGCGCGGCGAAGCGCATTCCGCTCGTCCTGACCATGCCCGAGACCATGTCGGTCGAGCGGCGGAAGATCTTGAAGGCGCTCGGCGCAAAGCTGGTGCTCACCGAAGGGCCGAAGGGGATGAAGGGAGCGATCGCGAAAGCCGAGGAGATCCAGAAGGCGACCCCCAACGCGATCATCATCGGCCAGTTCTCCAACCCGGCGAACCCGAAGATCCACCGCGAGACCACCGCGGTCGAGATCTGGGACGACACCGACGGCAAGATCGACATCCTGGTGGTCGGCGTGGGCACCGGCGGCACGGTCACCGGCTGCAGCCAGGTGCTCAAGAAGAAGAAGCCGTCGGTGAAAACGGTCGCGATCGAGCCGATCCATTCGCCGGTGATGACGCAGAAGCGGGCCGGCCAGGACCTGGTGCCCGGTCCGCACAAGATCCAGGGGATCGGCGCCGGCTTCATCCCGGAGATCCTGGACCTCGATCTGATCGACGAGATCGCCACCGTATCGAACGACGAGTCCATGGAGATGGGTCGCCGCCTCTGCCGCGAGGACGGCATCATGGTGGGGATCTCCTCCGGCGGCATCGCCCACGTCGCCTACGAGATCGCCAAGCGTCCGGAGAACGCCGGCAAGCTGATTGTGGCGGTCCTCCCCAGCCATGGCGAGCGCTACCTCTCGACACTCCTCTACGAGTTCCCGGGCGAAGAGGAGCCGACAGCTCCATAGGGCCCTCACCCCCGGCGCGAGCCGCTAAGATACCCACCCATGTCCACCCGGGTGGCGCGGCTCGCGCTCCACCCGCTCTTCGTCCTCTTCTTCAATTTCGTCGGGAACGGGCTGCTCAAGACCACCGGCGCGCATCTCCTCGCAACGTCGATCCTGATCGCGGCGGCCGGCGCGCTGTGCGTCGTGATCGCTCACGTTTTCTTCACGGCCCTCGGCCATCGTCCGGTGGCGGCGCTCGCGCTTTCCGTCCTGCTCGGCGTTTCGGCGAGCCATCTCGTCTTCGCGTCGCTCCCCGATACCTTCATCTTCACCGCCCTGAGCCTCGCGCTCTGCTGCTGGCTCGCGGTCGGGTACCCGGGCTCCCTGCCGGCGTTCGTGCCGGCCGTGCTCTTCTCGCTCGGGATCACCATCACGAACGTAGGGCCTGCGGGCCTCCTGTTCGCCGCCTCGGCCCGGGGCGTGTCCGGCTGGATCGGAGGGTTCCGCAAGTCCGCAACCCTCCTGCTCCTGGTGCTCCTCGCCGCGGCCGGGCTCAGCTTCGTGCAGAAGTCCCTGTATCCGTCCGCCAACCTGTTCTTCGTGCCGGAGGCGTTTCAAGAGGACGTGGGCTATACGTTCATCCCGCACTCCGCGCCGCAGGCCTGGGAGCGCGCGGCGTCCTTGCTGGGGCACGTCGGGCTGTTCGCGCTCGTCGCGCCCCAGCCCCGGGTCTGGACGCCCCAGGGCTCGGAAGTCCCCTGGGTGACGTTTCAGGGATCAGGCCTCGCGGCGTACGACGGGACCGGCTGCGCCGCTCTGGCCCTGCTCCTTGCGGCCTATGGATTGGCCGCGTACGGGATCGTCCGCCAGCGTCTCTGGCGCGAGCCGATCCTGCAAGGCCTCGTCCTGGCGACGGCCTTTCTGGTTCTGCTCCACTTCTTCTATGGAGACGACCTCTTCCTCTACTCGTGCAGTTGGGTCGTGCTCGTCCTGGGAATCCTTGCCTGCGGGCTCCTGGGAGTCGCCCGCTCCGACGCGAAGGGGGCCTCCGCCGTCACCACGGTCCTCGTCCTGCTGGCCGTGCTGACGGCGGTGAACAACCTCCGGTTCCTCCTCGCGCTCATCGACCTTTATCGCGTCCCATGAAACCGCCGACCATGCCCGCCAGGTCATCGACGATCTGACCGTCCCCGTCGGCGTCGAGCAGCGCTCCCAGCCCCTTGCGCGCCTGCGGGGCCTGCGGATGATCCTGCTCCAGCCGCCGCCGTTCCCCGCCGAGGAGGTCCGTGAGCCCGCCGGGATCGAGCCCCCGCTGCCGCTGCTGGCGGCCGAGCATGCCGAGCACGATCGGAGCGAGCAGGGCGAGCAACCGGGCGACTGTGGCCGGATCGAGACCGGTGGCGCGTCCGAGGTTCGACTCGACCTTGGGGCGGCGGCCGCCGAGGATGTGGCCGAGGATGGACGTGCCCAGGCTGGTGTTGCCGCTCCCCAGGAACCCACCGAGCCCATCGAGGATGCTGCCGTCGTGATCGCGCGCGAGAGCCCCGGCGAGCTGCTGGGCGCCCTCGGGATGCTGGGCGTTCTGGGCCACGGCGCCGGTCAGCAGGGCGAGAGCCGCCGGAAGCGCCTCCCGGGTCTGCTGCTCGTCGATGCCGAGTTGCTGGCTGAGCTGGGTGACGTGAGAGCCGCTGAGCTGCTGCAAGAGCTGATCGGTCAATGCCATGGGCGAGCCTCCTTCGGGCAAGAGGCCGCCTCCAGAAGGGAGCCGGCCGTCACCTGGAGGGTAAGCAACCCGGCTGCCACCCCTCAGCGGCCGATCTGCGCAGCTGGTGCAGGTCCGTGACAGCGAGGCCGCCCTCTGCGTACACTCCGTTCATGACGGAGACGATGGCACGCTTGGCGATGAGGATCGCCGCCGGTGGTTGATCTACCGGCCTGTAGGTATCGCGCTCGAAACGCCTTGCTTGGTTAACCCGCGGCAAGTCATTCCCGCAGGAACCGCGCAAGGAGAATGTCCTCGAGATTCCGCCTGCTGTCGAAGACACCGACGACAAGAACTCTGTCGGCACTCACGCGATAGATCATGCGGTACGGGGGAATAACCAACTCGCGGTAGATTGCGATCTCGAAGCGCGCCAACTCGGGCACGATCCGCCCCCGAAGGGGCGTGGTATCCAAGGTTCGCGAGCTCTCTGCGATTCGATCGAAAATTCTTTGGGCGGCCATGGGAGCATCCTGCTCCACGTAATCCACGATCTGCTCGAGATCACGGATCGCCGTCTCTGTCCAGAGGACCTCGAAACGGCGCGGGCTCATTTCGTCTTGATTCGCGAGCGGACCCGCTCGAGCGCCTGCTCCTGCGGAAGGACGCGGCCCTCTTCCAGATCCTTCTCCCCCTGTCCGGCCAACTGCAGCAGTACTGCTGCGTTGCGCAGGTCCTCGTAGCTTTCTACATCGAGGACCACGGCCTTGGCCTCACCGTTCTGCGTGATGATCGTGGGCCGCCGGGATTCGCTGACTTTCTTCAGGAGCTCCGCCGGCCGGGTCTTCATATATGTAACCGGCTTGATGTCTTCTTTGAGTCTCATGGCCCCTCCGTGGCACCTGATAAGGTACCACGTTTGGGGACACTGCGGATACTCTCACCGCCTCCAGGCAAAGGCCGGCAGCGGCGGCTCGGTGGGACCGCAGCGCGCCAGCACAGTCACTTCTGGAAGGCGTAGGAAATCTTCACGAACACCAGGCGGTCCGCTCGCTGCAAGTCGCCGAGGCGGTCCTGGAGCCGGTCGTCGGCGTAGCCCACGAAGAGCACCGTCTGCCAGTTGATCTGGTAGGCGAACAGGGCCGAGCTCGCGAACGAGCCGCTGTCGGCGCGCACGGGAAAGGTGTAGAGCCGCGGGGCACGTTCGATGTCCAGGTATTCGCCGATGACCCGCAGGAAGGCGCGAGCGGTGAAGTTGTAGGTGGCTTTCAGGCGCTCGATCTGGGCGGTGAAGAGACGCCCTTCCCGCCCCCCGCCGGCATTGACGTCGAGCCACTGGTGGTCGGCGTTGAAGTCGAGCGCCAGGTGATCGGTGGGCTTGACGATGCCGAACAGGCCGAGATGGCCTCCCTGGCCCACCCGGCCGTTGGCGAAATCGATCGAGTCGCCCAGGGTTCCGTTCACGCCGATGCGGGAGAAGCGGCGGCCCGGATCAAACTGCATGTAGTAGTTGACGTTGCTGCGCTCGAGGACCTGGCTGCCGACCCGGAGCTGCTCGCGTACCGCGATGTCGAGGCCGGCCGACATGTTGCGCTGCCCCTGAACCTGGATGCCCGGAGTGGTCTGGCGCTGGATCAGGTCGCCGTCGGGGCTCTCGACATAGCGCACGACGGTATACGGCGCGACGCGCCGGAACAGGCCGTGCTGCGGATAGAAGTTGCGGAAGAGAGCATAGCGGCCGGAACGGAATCCGACCTGCGGCACGAATCCCTCGTCGGCGCGGAAGTCCTCGCCGAAGTCCTGCACCGTGGCCCGCCAGGTCCAGTCGCGGCCGGTGTGAAGCCACTCCAGATGGCCGGCATGGGAGGCGAGCTGGCGGCCATCCCAGGTGGGATACAGGTCGGTTCGGTCGGGGGTTTCGGTGTCGCTCACCAGCAGTTGCCCGGTCAACTGGTCGGTCTCGCTCCGCCGCCAGAGGAAGTCGGGGCCGCCGACCCGGTTGTGGCCGCTGCCGTCGTTCTCGCGGTCGGTGACGAGCAGGCCGAGATAGGAGGCGCCGAAATCCCGCCGCAGGCTGCCGACCAGCACGCGGGAGGAAAACTCCTGCGGCGCGAAGTCGTTGCCGGTGGGGCCCGGAATGATCACACTGCCGCCTCCCTGGTCCTCGGTGAGCAGCAACGTATAGCTGGTGGCGCCCAGCTTGCCGGTGTCCCGGACGCCCCACTTGGGGTCGGTGATCGTGCGGGTGTAGACCGCCGAGATCGGGGTGTCGAAGAGGTCCAGGCTCTCGAGAAAGAAAGGCCGCTTCTCGGGAAAGAAGATGGCGAACTGATTATTGACCGCGATCTGGCCGACGTCGGACTCCACCTGTGAGAAGTCGGGGTTGATGGTGGCGTCGAGCGCGTTGTTCGGGCTCGGCGTCCACTTGACGTCGAGCCCGGCGTCGGCCTCGGGATCCTGGTCCTCGATCGGCGAGCCGAGCCCGTTCCTCGGCTCGCCGAGGCGCTGGCCGGTGACGTAGGGCGCCACCACGAAGTGGCCGCCGCCGGACAGCCCGGTCAGGCCGGTGAGCTCGCGCGACTGGCAGATCCAGCAGTTGCTGCCGCGGGCAATCGGGCTGCTGTGGAAGGCGTAGCGCTGGTCGCGCGGGTAGTTGCGCCACACCAGGATGCCCCAGCGGTTCTCCTCCTGCTTCGGGTAGCGCAGCGAGGACAAGGGGATCCGCATCTCGGCGGTCCAGCCGTCATCGGTGATCTGCGCCGCCGTGTCATAGAAGAAGTCGGGCGAAAAATCCTCGTTGGCGGAGTTGTCGTTGTAGACCGCGTCGCTCTGGTTGCCGCGCGGGTTGACGCGCAGCTCGACCGCCGAGCGACGGTCGTTCCGGGTGTCGAGGAACACGGCGACGTTGTCGTCGGTGCCGACGACGTTGTCGCGCTCGACGAAGGGCGCACGGATCTTCCCTGGCTCGGGGTCGAACGCATGGATGCCGACGTAGAAGGAGTGCTCGTCGTAGGTCAGGTAGACCACCGTCTTCGCCGCCGGCTCGGTGTTGTCGCCCGGGTAGGTCTCGACGAAGGTATCGAGCACGGCCGCCTGCTGCCAGGCGGCGTCGTCGAGCTTGCCATCGAGAACGATCTTGCCGGCCGCCCGCGCCACCGGGAGCGGCGGGCCGACGGGCGGTACCTGAGCGGAGATCATCTGGGGGGCACAGAACAGGGCGAGCATGAATCCAAGGGAGACGCTCAGGGTGCGGATCGAGGTGCGCATCGTCTGTTATACCGAGGAACGGCAAAAAAGTTTCGCCTTGGCCAGGTCCGCCATCGTGGCTCGAACCTTCGGCAGTGGCCTAAAAGGCCCGCCCCTCGCCGGAGAGGGACGGGCCGTGATCTTGGGATCAGGATCGAATCAGTTCGGCAGGCCTCCTCGGACCCCGCCCCCCTTGGGAACAGGCCGGATCCCGTACCGGATCAGCTTTTCGCTGTGCTGACCCAGCACGCTCTTGATGAAGTTGCGCATCGCGCTTACGGCTTCACGGTATGCCTTGAAGTCCGCGTTCATCCGGAGCGTCGCTGACCGGGCAGAGGCGACGAGGGAGTCCCTCTGCCGCCGGGACTTCATCACCCGCGACTGCATCTGGCCGAGACTGGCCGCGTAGCGGCCGATTCCGGGAAGCTCGTGCTCGCTCTCCCGCACAGCTTTCAAAAGCCGCGAGCCGTCGCCGAGTTGGTTGTCTTGTGAGCTCTTGGGCATGTTAATCTCTCCTTGTCGTAAAGAGGGAGAGCGTGCTCGCGACACGCCCTCCCGGGTTGTAGGGTCGGTTTAGGCAACAGGCTTGGAGGACGGGGGGGTCGGCTGGGGAACAGCCACCTCTCCGTCCGCCGGCTTCCTCTCGCCGAGCTTCCGGCGCGGGCGCGGGCGGATCGGCGCCACCTTGAAGTGGACCAGCCGCTCGTTTCTCAAGCCGAACTTCGCTTTCAGCGTGGCGCGGAACTGCATCGCCGCCTCCTTGCCTCGGACCACGGCAAACTTGAGCTGTTGCGTGGTCTCCTGCCGCAACGCCGACAGCTCCAACTGCCGAGCCTTCAGCGTTTCGATCACTGTGAGCGAGTCCACCACTTCCTGCCGTTCCTTCGCGACCTCTTCCTTCACTTCAGGGCTGCGGTCGGAAGCCTCGACAAGCTCTCGCAAGTCCGTGACGAGATCGGCATGTGAATTGATGCTCGACATAGCAACCTCCTCACGCCGCCTGAGCCGGACGGCTGCCCGACTGCGCAGCCCCGCTCGCCCGCTCATCGATGGTGATCGCGAGCCCCATCCACCAGACGTCGATGACCACTCGCTTCATCTTGTTCATGGCGAACCGGACGACCGCGGGCGTAGCCGCCTCGCCTACCTCGGCGACCTCCCCGGGCGCGGGCCCCCGCTCTATCGTGAGCTCGATCACCACTGGCGCCTCACTCGTCAACTCACGCGCCGCCAGCGGCTCCTGCACCCAGCTCGACTTCAGCTCCTGCACATCGTTCTGATTCACGTTCATCTGCTTCTCCTTTCGTTAGCTCCGGCACCGGAATGGCACCGGAAAGTTGATCTCTGACTTCTTCTCCTAGAAGACGTCCAGCCCCGCGTAGGAGGTGAACACCGCGCTGCAATCCCGCGCCTGCACGGTGTGGCGCACCTCGTACTCGCCGCTCGCGATCCCCGAGAACGACACCTCGCGAGGGATCGGCCCGGGCTGAAGGGACTTGGTCTCCATCGGCGTGCCGGTGACGGCATTCCGGAGTTGGAAGACCACGTCGAGCACCTTCTCGCCGGGGGTCGTCGTCGACTCGTCCTCACAGACGATCCGGTGACTGCCCGCCACACGGCACTGGCCGCTCAGGTGGATGCGGTACGGCCCCGCCTCACAGACCGAGGCCTGTGCGTTTTCGTCCTCCTTCGGCTCCGTCGGGCTGGCATTGCAGCCTTGCCCGAGGACCGCCACGAGGGCGAGGCCCGCCAGGGCGGTGATGGTTCTGTGCAATCGCATAGACAACTCTCCTTTCTAAAGTTGGGCAGCACCCGCTCTCTGCGGGCAGCCCAGGGTTGATTCGTTCATGCGTCCTCCTCGCTGGCTCTCGCTGTGCCGAGAGCGACGTTGGGGGAAATTCCGGTGATGGCAAGGATCTGGGCCAGGAACCTCCAGGAAGGTCGCCGGAGGCCCTTCTCCCAACAACTGACCGTCGAGTGCCGTACCTTGGGAGCGAGAAGCTCGCCAAAGCCGGCTTGGCTGAGTCTTTGGTTTTGCCGCCAGCGGCGAAGCGAGTCTCCGAATGGCGTTTGCGTCGATTCGGTCGTCATGAGCAACATTGTCTGCGGGTGGCGACCAGCTGTCAAGAGGAACTTTGGTGCGCGATTCACTTTCTCCTCTTGATTTTGCGTTCTGCAACATCTATGATGGGCGGCATGAGCGCCACAGATCCATTCGAAGGCTTGGGGAAAGCTCTCGCCCACCTCCGCAAGCAGGCCGGTTTCTCGACCCAGACGGAGGCTTCCGAGGCTCTGAAGATCGACAAGACCCAGCTCTCCCGGTGGGAGAACGAAAACCCGCGCCCGACCCTTGAAAACCTGACCCGCGTGCTGGCGGGCTACGGGGCCACGGTCTCGGACCTGGCAGTAGCTTTGGGTGGCAGGCCTGCCGCGCAGAGAGAGGAAGGGCCTTCGGACGAGGAGCTGATCAAGTCACTGGCGGCAGCGATTCGCCGCGTCGAAGGCCGCCAGTACGCAACGGAGAGCCGGGTGGAACGGCTCGAGAGGGACGTCTCTGGAACGGGCGGTCTTTAGATCTCGGCCATTTCCTGGGTCAGCTCCGCGAGCTCTGAGCGAGGCCAGCCGCCGTTTGGGGCTATCGCGGATGACACTGAGAGCAAAAATCCGCCAGTACGGCCTCTCCCAGGATTAAGTTCCAGGATTCAACTAGGGCCGGCGGGACGCCGGCGCTCCCAGGGGGGTGGTCGCTGTGCACGCGGAGAGGTTTCCCCCACTGTCGAGGCGCCCTGGGGGACGTTTGTTTCGGGGGTGCCCGGGGTTCCTTGAGGAGTTGGGAAGGGTTTGTGCCGCCGCGGGAGACGCCCCACGGGCGTCTCTACGATGGGAGTGCCCGATCTTGGACCTGCGGCGGTGAGACCAGGCGGATGTAGATAGGACCCGCGCGTGAAGGATTTTGCCGCTTGACTTGCGCCTTGGGGTTGCCTAGACTGCGTACAGACGTTGTTCTTTGCTGCGATCCCGTAGTGCTTCGGGGGAAGGGAGGTGCGAGAGAAGAGACGTGGTGCCGCGGAGCCTTTCAATCCGGTGAGGCTCCTGAACAACAAAGCGGCCCGACCGTGAGTAGCGAGCTCACGCCCGGGCCTGATCCCGCACAACGAGCGAACCCTCATGCGAGACTTCGATGAGTCTATCAGTCCGTCTTCCCGCAACGCATTCACTCCCGAGTTCCTGCAAAGCATCAATGCACGAGACGAGCCGCTGACGGCGGCCGAAGCGGACGTGGCTGGCCCGTGGGTGGTCGAGCCGATTCCCGGCGCCGGGTGGGGCCTGTTCCGCCTGGGCGAAGGGCACGCGCGGCAGTTTGCGCCCTATGGGGTCTTTCGCGACCGCGCGGTGGCGCTGCTCTTTGCCACCGTGCTGCCCGGCACCGGGCGGGACGCGGCGTTCCGCCTGCGGAAGGAAGCCGAAGCCGCGGGCTATGCGAACGAGTCGGGTACCGGCGAGGTCTCCGGCCACCTCGCCCTGTTCGACGAGTCGCTGGTCGCCGCGGCGC
>DATFPH010000150.1:0-12560 GCA_035264905.1 Thermoanaerobaculia bacterium | reverse complement strand
CCGAGGGCACCGTATTGATCAGAGTGACCTCCTCGGCGGCCGGCAGACCGGGCAGCGCCAGGACGTCGCGCGCCAGGATCACGGTGCCGCCGCGGGAGAGCGGCAGGAAGATCTCGAAGACCGACAGGTCGAACGAGATCGACGTCGCCGCCAGGACTCCAGCCAGCTCGTCCGGCCCGAAGACCCCGGCGGCCCAGTCCAGCAGGGCGACGGCGCTCCCGTGGGTGACGGCCACTCCCTTGGGACGGCCGGTGGAGCCGGAGGTGTAGAGGACGTAGGCGAGGTCCAAGGACCCAAAGGACGGCAAGGACGAGGAATCCTCGATGATCAGCTCGCGGCGCTCCCTCGGCCAGGCCGGGTCGACCGGCACGTAGGCGGCCCCCCTCAGGAGCACGCCCAGCAGAGTCGCGATCAGCTCCGGGCTGCGCTCCAGGCAGACCACGACGCGCGCGCCCGTCTCCGTTCCGTGGTCGCGCAGGCGCGCCGCGACGGCCTCGGCGCGTGCCCAGAGATCGTCGTAGCTCAGGCGCTCCTCCTCCCAGATCAACGCCACGGCCTCCGGCGTGCGCTCCACCTGGGCGCGGACCAGGTCGTGGAGCCGGCGCCCGTCCTCCCGGTCCGCCCCGGTGTCGTTCGCCTCGACGAGGAGCTGATGCCGCTCTTCCTCCGCGAGCAGAGAGGAGGCATCCCAGGACGCCGCGGGGTCCGTGGCCAGAGCCGCCAGCACCCTTGCGTAGAGGCCGGCGAGCCGCTCGATCTCGATGGCGCTCAGTCGTCCGGCGTCGTAGATCAGCGCCAGGGCGAGCGATCCGGTGCCCGGGTCGAGGTCGAAGTGGGCGGTCAGGGTGAAGTACGTCTGCTCGGAGCTGCGCACGCCCAGGACCTCCAGACCCGGGACTCCGGCGAGCCGCCGCGCCACATGGAAGTGGGTGAAGTTGAACAGCGTGTCGAACAAGGCCCCGTGGGCGCGTTGCAGCTCGGCCAGCGGGAAGCGGCGGTAGGGCAGCATCTCCCGCTCGACGGCGAAGGCCCGGCGCGCCAGGCCGGTCCAGCTTCCGGCGTCGAAGCGGAGCCGGAACGGCAGGCTGTTGAGGAAGACGCCGAGCACGCGCTCGCCGTCCGGCACCTCGGGCCGGCCGTTGACCAGGAGGCCGGTCACCACGTCCGTCTGTCCGGTCGCGGCCCCGAGCGCGCGCAGATGGGCGGTGAGGAGGACGCTCTTGAGCGGCAGGGCCTCGGCCGCGGCCAGGCGCGCGAGCCGCTCGCCGACGTCCCGCGGCAACGGCACAGCGTGCGCCCTCACGTTGCTGCTGCCCGCCGCTCCGGGAGCGAGGGCCGTAGCCGTGGCTCCGGCGAGGGTCCGCTCCCACCAGGCGCGGGCTTCGGGAGAGGCCAGAGCGGCACGCTCCAGCGCCACGAAGTCGCGGTAGCTGACGGAGGGCCGCGCCGGCTCCACGCGTTCGAGGTAGGTTTCGAGCAGCTCGGTCAGACAGGTGGCCACGCTCCAGCCGTCCAGGAAGGGCTCGGACATGGTGAGCTGGAAGGTGTCGTCCGTCCGCCGGTGGACGTAGAAGCGGATCAGGGGAGCCCGCGCCCAATCGAACGGACGCGCCAGCTCGGCGTCGGTCCAGGCGGTGATCCGCGCCTCCCGCTCCTCCCCGGGGAGATCCCGCAGGTCTTCGATCTCCAACGGCACGGGTGCTCTGCGATGCACGAGCTGCAGCGGCTCGGAGAAGCCCGCGAGGGCGAACGAGGTGCGGAGCATGGGATGGCGCCGGAGCAGGCCCGCCACCGCCTCGCGCAACGACCCGGCATCGAAGGACGCCCGCAGGTGGAGGCTGTTCAGATAGACGAGCCAGTCGCGTCCCAGGCCGCTGTGGAAGACGAAACCGCTCTGGAGGCTCGACAGCGGGAACGCGTCCTCCAGGTCCGCGGGGAGCCGCTCCCGGTCCGCAGCGGCGACCAGGGAGAAGGGCGCCGTGGCCGGAATGATCTCGGGCGCGCCCCCTTCGAGCGCCCGGGCCAGGGAGCGCACGGTCTGGTGCTCGAAGAGGTCCTGGAGCGAGAAGGCGAGGCCGCGCTCGGCCGCCCGTGCCCGCACCTGGAGGCTCAGGATCGAGTCGCCCCCCAGCGCGAAGAAGCTGTCGTCCAAGCCGGGCCGGGTGCCCAGCACCTCGGCCCACACGGCCGTCAGGATCTCCTCGGCCGGCGTCCACGGGGCGCCGGATGCGGGAGCCGGCGCCGAAGCCTCCGGCGTGAGGGGAAGGCCGGACAGCGCCGGACGGTCCACCTTGCCCTGCGGGGTCAAGGGCAGCGTGGGAAGGAGGACGAACAGCGCGGGCACGAACGGCTCCGGCAGACGCTCCCGAAGGAAGCCGCGGAGGCGCTCGGTCAGCTCCTCCCCCGCTCCCGGGGACGCCACGAAGGCCGCGAGCTGGCGGCTGCCGCCCGGCCCTTCGCGCAGGACCACCGCGGCCTCTCGCACCTCCGGGTGCTCGGCGAGAGCCGCCTCGACCTCGCCGGGCTCGATCCGGAAGCCGCGAAGTTTCACCTGCGCGTCGATCCGCCCGAGGTATTCGAGATCGCCGCCGGGCCGCCAGCGGGCCAGGTCGCCCGAGCGGTAGAGCCGCTCGCCCGGGCCGCCGAAGGGATCGGGGAGAAACCGCTCGGCCGTCAGCTCCGGCCGGCCCAGGTAGCCGCGCGCCACTCCGGCGCCGCCCACGCACAGCTCTCCCGGGACTCCGATCGGGAGCGGCTGGAGGGAGGCGTCGAGGAGGACGGTCCGCAGGTGCGGCAGCGCTCGGCCGATGCGGCTGGAGGGCTGGCCGGCGTCCGCGGCGGTCAGAGGGCGGAAGGTCACGTGGACCGTAGTCTCGGTGATCCCATACATGTTCACGAGGCGCGGTGCGGCATCGCCGAAGCGATGGAACCAGGGGCGGAGGGAAGCCGGGTCCAGGGCTTCGCCGCCGAAGACGATCCAGCGCAGCGGCGGGACGGAAGCGGCGGTCCCGGCTACCGGGATGAGCTGGCGGAACGCCGAGGGGGTCTGGTTGAGCACCGTTACGCCTTCCGCGACGAGGAGCTCCCAGAAGAGGTCGGGCGAACGGCTCACCCAATACGGAACGACGACAAGCCGGCCCCCGAAGGCCAGGGCGCCCCAGATCTCCCAGACCGAGAAGTCGAACGCGAAGGAGTGGAAGAGGGTCCAGACGTCGTCCGGGCCGAAGGCGAAGAGGTCCGCGGACGCGGCGAGGAGGTGGGCGACGTTGGCATGGGTGACGGGCACGCCCTTCGGCCGGCCGGTGGAACCGGAGGTGTAGATCACGTAGGCGGCGCTGTCCGCCAAGGACCCCAAGGACGGCAAGAAGTCCTCGCCCTTGAAGTCCTTGAAGACCTTGATGTCCTTGTTCTCCACCACCAGCCGCGCCCCCGAGTCCTCCCGCAGGAAGGCGAGGCGTTCCTCGGGGTAGTCGGGATCAAGGGGGAGGTAGGCGCCGCCCGCCTTCAGGATGCCTAGGATGCCGGCGACGAGATCGAGGGAGCGCTCGACGGCGAGGCCGACGAGGGTGCCCGGTCCGACGCCGGCCGCGCGGAGCCGTTCCGCCAGGCGATCGGCGCGGGCGTTCAGGTCGCCATAGGTCAGGCGCTCGGAACCGCAGGTGACGGCGATGGCGCCCGGTCGCCGGGCGGCCTGGTGCTCGAAGAGATCGTGGAGCGTGGGGACGGCTGCTGCGGAGACGAGCCCGTTCCACTCGTGGACGATCTGGTGCCGCTCGGGGTCGGTCCACAGCGGGAGGTCCTGGACGGGGTCGTCCGGTGCGGCGAGGGCGGCGGCGAGGAGGACGGCGAAGCGGCCGGCCAGACGGTCGATCGTCGGGGGATCGAAGAGGCCGGCGTCATACTCGAAGACGCCGGCGAGGCCGCTCCCGGGGGTCTCGGCCAGGCTCAACAGGAGGTCGTACTTGGCCGCTGTTTCGTCCACGTCCACCGGGCGGAGGGTCAGTCCCGGCAGCTCCAGGGCGGAGACCGGGGCGTTCTGGAGGGCGAGCACGTGCTGGAAGAGCGGCGTGCGCGCCAGATCGCGTTCGAGGCCCAGCTCGTCCACCAGCCGCTCGAACGGGAGGTCCTGGTGCGCCCACGCGTCCAGGGTGGTCGTCCGGGCCTGGGCCAGGAGATCCCGGAAGCTCGGCGCACCTCGCAGGTCGAGGCGCAGGGCCAGGGTGTTCACGAAAAACCCGACGATCTCCTCCAGCTCGGGCCGCGGCCGGTTGGCCACCGGCGTGCCGAGGACGACCTCCCCCTGGCCGGCGTGGCGGGCCAGCAGCGACCCCCACGCGGCGAACAGCCCCATGAAGAGGGTCGCACCCTCCCGGCGGACCAGAGCCCGCAGCGCCGCGGCCGTGGTCTCCGGAAGGTTCATGGTCCGGCTGCCACCCCTGCCGCCGCGGACCGGCCGCCGCGGCCGGTCGGACGGCAGCTCCAGCACGGTCGGCGCTCCGGCCAGTGCGGTCTTCCACCAGGAGATCTGCCGCTCCAGGATCTCGCCCGCGAGCCACCGCCGTTGCCAGACCGCGTAGTCGCCGTACTGGAGCCTTGGCTCGGAGAGGGGAGAGGGCCGGCCTTGGGAGAAGGCGGTGTACAGCGCGCCCAGCTCCCGGATGAGGAGGCCGATGGACCACCCATCCGCCGCGATGTGATGAATCGTGAGCAGGAGATGCCACTCCCGGTCACCCAGGCGCAGCAGCGCCGCCCGCAGCAGGGGCCCCCGCGCCAGGTCGAACGGCCGCAGCGCCTCTTCTCCGGCCAGACGGCGGGCTTCGGCGCGGTGGGCTGCGGCGGGGAGAGCGGTGAGATCGATCTGGTCGATCCCTGCGAGTCTCGTGCGCAGAGCCTCGTGGCGCCGGACCAGCTCGCCGAGCGTCGCGGCCAGCGCCGGCACGTCGAGATCCCCTTCCAGAGCCAGCGCGTGCGGCAGGTTGTAGGCCGGGTCCCCGGGCCGGAGCTGGTCGAGGAACCAGAGCCGCTGCTGAGCGAAGGAGAGCGGCAGATCGCCGTCCCGGGGTGCGGGAACGAGCAGGGGGGCGGCCTCGGCCGCCTGCGCGGAGCGCACCCGCTCCGCCAGCCCGGCCAGGGTCGGCGCCTCGAACAGCGCGCGCAGGGGCAGCTCGACGCCGAGCACCTCGCGCACCCGGGCCACCACCCGCGCGGCCGCCAGGGAATGCCCGCCCAGATCGAAGAAGTCGGCCTCCGGCCCGAGGCGCCCGGCTCCCAGGAGCTCCCCCCAGATCCCCGCCAGGATCTCGGTCACCGGATCGGCGAACGCTCCGCCGGCCGCGTCCGCCTCGGGGCGCAGCGCCGCCAGGGCGCGGCGGTCCACCTTGCCGTTCGGAGTGAGGGGCAGGGATTCCAGCGGGACGAAGCCGGAGGGGATCATCGCCTCCGGGAGCCGAGCCCGCAGGAAGGCGCGCAGACCGCCGGCATCGAAAGGCTCCTCCGTGGCGACCACAAAGGCCACGAGCCGGCCGTCCGTGCCGGGCGCCACCGCGGTCTCGCGGACGGCCGGATGCTCCGTCAGCGCCGCCTCCACCTCCCCGGGCTCGACGCGCACGCCCCGCACCTTGAGCTGATCGTCGATCCGGCCGAGGATCTCCAGCGTCCCGTCCGGCCGGTGGCGCGCCAGGTCGCCGGTGCGGTACAGGCGCTCGCCAGGAGTGAACGGGCTGGGCAGGAAGCGCTCCGCCGTCAGGCCGGGTCGGCGCAGGTAGCCGCGGGCGAGGCCGGCCCCGCCCAGGCAGAGCTCTCCGGGCACCCCGGCCGGTACCGGACGGAGATCCCGCCCCAGCAGCCAGATCCCGGCGTTCGCGATCGGGCGCCCCACCGCGACGCGCTCGCCGCCCACGTCCTCGACAGTCCCCACGGCGGCGTCGATCGTCCCCTCGGTGGGACCGTAGGCATTGATCAGCCGGCGGCCGGCCGTCCAGCGGCGCGCGAGGGCGGGAGGGCAGGCCTCTCCGCCGACGATGAGCACGGCGAGGTCGGGCAGATCCACCTCCGGCACCACGGTGAGAGCCGACGGCGTGATCGCCAGATGCGTGATCCGCCGCGCGCGCAGCAGCCGGACCAGGTCCGGGCCGGGGAGCCGGGCCGCGCGGGGCACCAGGTGGAGCTCGGCGCCGCCGGCGAGAGCGACGAAGATCTCCGAGACCGCGACATCGAAGCCCGGCGAGGCCAGCTGGGACACGCGGCTGCCGGGCGTCACTGCAAAGGCGCGCACCTGGGCCGCGATCACGCTCGCCAGCCCGCCGCGCGAGAGCAGCGCCCCCTTCGGGCGGCCGGTCGACCCCGAGGTATAGAGGACATAGGCCAGGCAGCCGTCCGGCACGGCGCCGGAGCTCTCACCCCCAGGAGAGGGAGAAAGCCGGGAGATCTCCTCGCGGGTGAGGACCACTGCCGGCCGGGCATCCCCCAGAAGGAGGGCGATGCGCTCCTCCGGGTAGGCGGGATCGAGCGGCAGGAACGCGGCGCCCGCCTGGAGAGCGCCGAGCATGCCCACGACCAGCTCCGGCGAGCTCTCGGCCACCAGCGCCACGAGGACATCCGGTCCCACACCGCGGCGGCGCAGATGCCGGGCGAGGCCGGCGGCGCGCTCGGAAAGCTCGCGGTAGGTCCACTGGCGCTCGCCGTCGTCCAGGGCCACGGCCTCCGGAGCCCGTGCGGCGGGCATGGCCAGGAGGTCCGCCAGGCCGGGGGCGCCCGCCCGTCCATCGTTCCACTCGACCAGAACCTGATGCCGCTCGGCCGCGCTCCAGGCCGGGATCTCGGCGAGCGGCCGTCCGGGATCGGCCAGCGCGCCGTCCAGGAGAACGAAGAAACGGCCGGCGAGGCGGTCGGCCGTGACCTGGTCGAAGAGATCGGCGGCGTAGTCCAACGCTCCGGAGATGCCGTCGGTCCCGTCCGCAAGATCCAGGGACAGCTCGAACGGGGCAGCCCCCGTCTCGATCTCCACCGGCGTCACCGTCAGACCGGGGAGATCGAGCGCGCCGAGCGAGCGCAACGGTGTGTTGTCGAACGCGAGCATGGCCTGGACCAGAGGCGGGCGGGAGGGGTCGCGGTCCACCTGCAGGGCGGCGATCAGGCGCTCCAGGGGCAGATCCTGGTGCGCCCAGGAGGCCAGCGCCAACTCCCGCACCCGCGCCAGCAGGTCCGCCAGGGACGGCTCGCCGGTCAGGTCCACGGGCAGCGGCAGGGTGTCGACGAAGAATCCGAACAATCCCTCGAGCTCGGCGCGCCGCCGGCCGGCCACGGGCGCGCCGATCACGATCCGCTCCTGGCCGGTGTGGCGGGAGAGCAGGGCCGCGAACCCGGCGAGCAGAAGGAGGAACGGCGTCGCCCCCATGCGCCCGGCGGCGTGCCGCAGCGCCGCGGCCAGGTCCGAGGAGAGGGCCAGAGGGACGCGCGCACCGCGGGGCCGGTACACGGGCGCGCGCGGATGGTCGATGGGCAGATCGAGCGCCGTGGAAAAGCCTGCCAGTGCGTCGCGCCAGAAGGCGAGCCGCCGCTCCAGGGCCTCGCCCGTCAGCCACCGGCGTTGCCACGCCGCCACGTCGGCCGGCTGGACCGGCAGCGCCGGCAGCACGGCCGGCCGGCCGGCGAGCGCGGCGGCGTACAGCTCGGTGAGCTCGCGGATGAACAGGGCCAGCGACCAGCCGTCCGTGATGATGTGGTGGAAGGACAGGAGGAGAGTGCCTCCCCCCGCACCCCGCGCCAGGATCGCCCGCCACAGCGGCCCCCGTTCCAGATCGAAGAGCCGCGCCGCTTCGCGCTGCAACAGATCCCGGAGCTCCGGCTCGGCACGCTCCGATCCCAGGACGGCCAGGTCGGCCACGAACAGCGGCAGCTCTCCGGGCGGCAGGACCTCCTGGACCACTCCGCCGTCCCGCGCGGGAAACCGCGTGCGCAATGCCTCGTGGCGCACCGCCAGACCGGCCAGAGCATGAATCAGAGCCGGCAGGTCGAGCCGCCCCTCCAGGCGCACGGCGGCGGGGATGGTATAGGTGCCCGGCTCCAGGCGCTCGTGGAGCCAGAGGCGCTCCTGGGCCAGGGACAAGGGGAGCGGCGCATCCCGCGGCACCGCGACGAGCGGCGGCAGGTCATCCCCCGGCCCGGCGAGCGCCTCCTCGACGTGAACGGCCAGAGAGGCCAGCGTGCGGGCCTCGAACAGGGTCCGGATGGGCAGCTCCGCCCCCAGCTCCGCCCGCACCCGCGCGGCCACCCGGACCGCCAGGAGCGAATGGCCGCCGAGCGCCCAGAAATCGTCCTCGCGGCCGATCCCCTCGATCCCCAGGACCTCCCCCCAGATCCGCGCCAGCGCTCCCTCCATCAGCGTCCGCGGCGGGCTCGCCCGGTTCGTCTCCTCGGTCTCCTCCGCGAGGCCGGCCAGCGCACGGCGGTCGAGCTTGCCCGTGGCCGTGCGCGGCAGCTCGGCAAGGCGGACGTAGGCGGATGGCACGAAGGGAGCCGGCAGCCGCTCGGCCAGCGCGGCGCGCAGGACGGCTCCGGGAGGGCCCTCGCGCGGCGTCACGTACGCCACCAGGCGCCCGTCCCGCGCGACGACCGTAGCCTCCTGCACTCCGGCCACCCTGCGCAGCGCCGCCTCCACCTCCGCGGGCTCGATCCGCACCCCCCGCACCTTGACCTGTGCGTCCAGCCGGCCCAGGAACCGGAGGCGGCCGTCGGGCAGGAGCCGGGCGCGGTCTCCCGTCCGGTACAGGCGCCCTCCCGGCTCCTCCGCGAAGGGATCGGGCACGAAGCGCTCCGCCGTGAGGTCCGGCTGGCCGAGATAGCCGCGCGCCAGGCCGGGTCCGCCCAGACAGATCTCCCCCGGCGCATCGACCGGCAGCGGCGCCAGCCAGGGATCGAGGACGTACGCCCGGACGTTCGGCAGCGGCCGGCCGAGCGGCGGTGGGCCCGTCTCCCCCGCATCCACCGCCCCCGCCATCACCCACACGGTGGCTTCCGTCGGGCCGTAGACGTTCGCCAGGAATCGTCCGCGCGCCCACCGCCGGGCCAGATCGGCCGGCAGCGCCTCGCCTCCCACGGCGAGCGCCCGCAGCTCCGGCAGCTCCGTCGGAGGCACGGCGGCGAGCGACGACGGCGGCAGAAAGAGGTGGGTGATCTTCCGCGCGCGCAGCAGATCGGCCAGCCCCGGCCCCGGGAGGGTCTCGTCGCGCCCGGCCAGGCAGAGCGCCGCGCCGCAGCCGAGCGCCGTCCAGATTTCCCACAGCGTGCCGTCGAATCCGGGAGCCGACAGCTGCAGCACCCGGTCCCCCGGCCGCACGCCAAACCGCCGCGCCTGGTCGAGCGCGAAGCTGGCGAGCCCCCGGCCGTCGACCCAGACACCTTTGGGACGACCCGTGGAGCCCGAGGTATAAAAAAGGTAGGGAGGGGGTGCCCCCTCTCCCGGGGGAAGGGGGGGCGATGGGAGAGGGGGACAGGGGGTGAGGTCCCCCAGCATCGCCCGCCGCCGCTCCTCCGGCAGATCCGCATCGACCGGCACGTACACGCCTCCCGCTTTTGCCACCGCGAGATAGCTGACGATCCACTCCGGCGAGCGGTCGCCGGTCACCGGCACCGGCACCTCCGGACCGATGCCTTCCGCCCGCAGACGCGCGGCTTCCTCCGTGGACTGGCGCTCCAGCTCGGCGTAGCTCATCTCCCCACCCTCCCACGCCAGCGCCGGAGCGTCCGGTGAGCGCTCCACCCAGGCCGCGAAGAGGTCGAGGACCGAGGCCACGGGCACCACCTCGGCCGTGTCGTTCCATTCGGTCAGGACCTGGTGTCTCCCGGCCTCGTCCAGGAGGGAGAGATCGGCCAACCGCCTCTCCGGGTCTCCCGGGAGCGCGCGCAGCAGGATCTCCAGGCCGGCGACGATGCGGCCGGCTTCGGCCGGGTCGAAGCGGTTGCGGTCGTACAGCAGGTCGAGCCGCAGCCGGGCGCCGGGGGTGGCGGCGAGAGTCAGTGGGAACGGCGCGCTCTCCCGGGCGCGGACCTCTGTGATCTCCAGGCCGGCGAGCCCGTTCCCGCCGCTCCCGCCGGAACCTACGGGGTAGCTCTCGAACGCCACGACGCTCTCGAAGAGCGGCGATCCCGGCGGCACCTCGCTCCAGGCGCGCACCGCGGAGGGCGGCGCCGCCGCGTGCTCCCGCACGTCCAGGAGCGCGGCGTGCACCTCCGCGAGCCAGGCCCCGAGCGGCCGGTCGAGCGCGGCGCGCACCCGCAACGGCAGGGTGTTGACCAGCATGCCCACCAGGGACGGCTCGACCGCGAGGTGCGGCGGCCGGGTGGCGATGACCGCGCCGCAGCAGACGTCCTCCTCCCCGGAGCGGCGGGCGAGCAGGAGCAGCCACGCCGCATGGACCAGCGCGCCCGGGGTGGCCCGGAGCCCCCGCGCCAGCTCGCCGAGACGCGCCGTGGCCGCGGCGTCCAGCCAGGCGGCCGTTTCGCCGCTCGCCCCCGGCGGTCCTCCGCGCACCGCGCCGTCCAGAGGAGTGGGAGCCCGGAAACCGGCCAGCACTTGCCGCCAGAACGCTTCCGCAGCGCCCGGGTCCCGCCCCCGCAGCCAGGCGACGCACTCGGCGAATGAGCGCGGCGGCGGGAGCGCCGCGGGCGGCCCGCCCCTCTCCTCGCTGTAGAGGGCGAAGAGCTCGCGCAGCACCACCGACTGCGACCAACCGTCGAGGATCAGGTGGTGCTGGGTCGAGAGCAGCCACCAGCGGTCCTCCTCCAGGCGGACGAGGAGGACGCGCAGGAGAGGAGCTTTCCCCAGATGGAGCGGGCGCCGCACGTCCGCTTCCCGCCGGTCCTCCAGGGCCTGCCGCGCCGCCGCCTCGGGCCGGCCGCGCCAGTCCTCCTCCTCCCAGGGGATCTCCACGCTGCGGTGGACCACCTGGACCGGATGCGGCAGCCCCTCATGGTGGAACGACGTGCGGAGGACCTGGTGGCGCGCCGCCAGGCGTCCCCACGCCCGCCGCAGCGCCGCGGCGTCGAGCGGGCCGTGGATCTCGCACCACGTTTGGAGGAGATAGACGCCCGGCGCCGTCGACATCAGGCTGTCCAGGAAGATTCCTTCCTGCGCTGGCGTCAGCCGGCCAATGAGCTCCGGACGGCTCACGACGATTCCAGATGGGCCAGGAGACCGGCCAGGCTCTCCTGGTCGAGCTCGGCTTCGGGGAAGTCGGCCGGCGTCGCGACCGCCTCCTCGCGGGCGGCCGCGAGGTCCCGCAGGGCCTCCTGGAAAGCCTCGGCCAACCGCTCGATCGTGGCGCGGCGGTGGAACGCCGGGCTGAACGCCCAGGTGATCCCGAGCCGTCCTCCCAGCACGTACGCGTTGATCTCCAAGAGATGGCTCCGTTGCCCGCCCGGCGCATGGTCCGGCCCCGCTGGCTCCGGCGCCAGGCCGATCCCTCCGGCTCCAAGGGCGGCGTCGAGCTGTCCCAGGTAGTTGAACAGGAGGCCGGGCGGCACGGCGGGTGTCAGGCGCGCCGCGGTCTCCGCGCTCCCCAGCCAGCGCAGGAGACCGTACCCGAGCCCCTTGCTCGGCCCTCTTTGCAGGAGCCCGCGGAGCGTCTCCTTCACCGCCCGCAGCGCGGCGCCCGGCGTCTCCGCCCCCCGCAGGTCGAGCCGCACCGGAGAGACCGCCGTGAACCAGCCCACGGTCCGCGACAGATCGAGCGGCTCCTCGCCCGCGGCGGCCACCGCCTCCCCCTGCCGGCCGTGCCCTTCGAGGTCCAGGAACAGCACGGGCGCGCCGATCCAGGGCGCCAGGGCGCGGACCAGGGCGGAGAGCAGGGCTTCCTCGATCCCCGCATGATGGACCTCCGGCACCCGCTGGAGCAGGGCGCGGGTGGTCTCCCCGTCGAGCTCCACCGCCACCTGCTCCGCCGTGCCGGCGGTGTTCTGCTCGGGACGGCCCGGGAGATCGATCGGCAGAGGAGGAGCCACGGCGTGAACCACTTCCTCCCAGAGCGGCAGCTCGGACCTCAGATCCTCCCCCGCCGCCGCGGCCGCGAGCCGCTCGGCCCAGCGCCGCCACGACACCGGCGGCGCCGGCAGCCGGGCCGGCTCGCCGCGCCGGAGCCGGGTATCCGCCGCCGTCAGATCGGCCAAGAGCACGCGCCACGAGACGCCGTCCATGATCAGGTGATGGGCGAGCAGGAACAGCCGCGGCGGCTCTCCCGCGGGGCCGGCGAACAGGACAGCCCGGAAGAGCGGCCCCCTTTCCAGATCACTCAGATCGAGCCCTGCCTGGAGAGCCGTACATCCCGCGGTGATCGCGGCGGCGCGCCGCGCCTCCGGCAGCGCCGCCAAGTCGATCACGGCAAAGGGGACCGGACCGCCGGCCGGCGCGATCTCCTGCCGCCGGATCTCTCCATCCCGCCCGTCCCGCGGAAAGCGGGCGCGCAGCGCGGCATGGCACTCCACCAGAGCTGCCACCGCCCGTTCGAGACGCAGCGGGTCCACCGCGTCCGGCAACCTGAGGAGGAGAGGCATGTTCCAGTGCT
>DATFPH010000149.1:0-32899 GCA_035264905.1 Thermoanaerobaculia bacterium | reverse complement strand
CAATCCATCTTGATGAGCCTTCTGCGGACCTCTCAGCAGCGTGGGCTCAACTCGATCGCTCTTTTCAGTACAATTCTCCGCAGTCCCCGACCACCCTCCTGCAAAGACCTGCTGCCGGCGCCAGCCCGGTAAACAGATACGAGGAACTCTCTATCGCTCTTGAAACAACCGCGAGCTCGCCGTTCTCCGAGATTGAGAACCTTTGCTGTGGTAATGCAGGCCGGATTGACGTTCTGATCGAGGCTCACCGCAAGTTGGGTGATCCGACTCTGTTAAGCGCTGCGCACCGCCTTACTGCCTCTCTCCTTGAGAGGCTATGGCCGAACGGATTTTATTCGTTGCGTCTGAGAGGAGAAATCGTCAGGGATGTGCGGTTTTTCCCGGGTCTCGCGGGACTCGGTTACACCCTACTTCGTCTCATCACGGTGGGCCGACTGCCCTGTGTAACCTATATGAAATAAAGCTCCTTTAACCTTGCGGCGGGGGTGGTCTCCGCCGGAGCCGAAAGCGACAGCTCTTCGGTAGGCTATCGCGAACGTTCGACAGAAAGAGAGCCTGACATGACCAACATCGACATCGCCCGTGCCCTCAAGGACAAGAACTACTTCAACAGCCTCACCGATGAGCAGAAGGCGAAGGTCCGTCAAGCGAACCCGGCCGGCGAGCCCAACCTGAGCGATGCCGATCTCGACACCGTTAGTGGTGGCTTGGGTGGCGGTGAGGGAACTGAGGCGACTACGACTACAAGCGAGGGCACTTGCTCCTGCTCGGGCTGGGTTGAGCCTGGTGGAGAACAGACGAGCGGCTGTATTTGCAGCGCCAGCGGCACCGGTTGTTAACAGCTTACAAAGATGAAGCCGCTAGTGCCGGGTTCCTGGGTGAGAATCTCCTTTTTACCCAGGAACCCGAAGCGGTTCTCCCTCGGCTGTGCACCCGAGATCCACAAGGAGAGGGATTGATTTACGACGTTGTGCCTTCCCAACCTCCGACAGATCTAGCCTGGTATCGTGCGCTTCATTTGGCTGAGCGCCTAGCGAGTACTGACCCTCTCCTGGGGCACTCAGAGGAACCCGCGAACCGGGAACTCGCCTTGAGTCGCCTTGAGGAATGGCGGTCGATGTCTCCATTTATTGAGGACGAATGGTTCTCGGTACGCCTGCGGTTCGATGGCCTCGACCAACCATCGTTTCTCCGCCTGCTGGGTGAATCAGACGACTCTCTCAGCTCCCGGTCGCCGCACCCCCCGGACTGGTCGGGCGCTGTCGAGGAATACCTCCAACAGGCTCCTGCCTCTGTCTCTGCAAGCTTGCGCCTTCCGGTCGGATTCTTCACGCCTCTTCTCCAGGGTGCCTTGGATCGGGCCCTCGAGCAGGTGCGAGGGAGGGCCGAGCAACTCGTCCGGCACCACCGCATCGAACTCTTTGATCCGCAGACTGTTGGCCTCCTCCTCTCGGATGGCCTGCCGCAGTTCCTGGATGGAATGCTGGGCCGTACGGTCGTTCTAGAAATGCAGGTCACCCGCTTGACCGGCACGTTCCCAGGCGCGACTCCGACCGAACGGTTCCGGAATCTCGTGTCTTCCCTGGGTGAGTCTGAACGGTGGCGCGCCTTCCTCCAGGAGTACCCTGTGCTGGCCCGGCTGCTGATCGAGGCCCTCGACCGCTGGGTGGAGGTCAGCATCGAGATCTTGGAGCGCCTCTGCGCCGACTGGGATCAGATTCGCCGGTTCTTCTGGCCCGGCGAGGAGCCGGGACGCCTGCTTAGCGTTACCGCGGGGGTCGGAGACACCCATGCTGGTGGACGTTCGGTCCGCGTCCTGCATTTTGAGGGAGGACAGCGGCTGGTCTACAAGCCGCGGCCGATGGGGATCGACATGCGGTTCCGCGCCCTGCTCGACTGGCTGAACGAGAGGGGTGCCCCGGATCTGAGGACCGCCGAAGTTCTCGACCGCGGCGTCTACGGATGGATGGAGTTCGTCCCGACCACGCCTTGCCAGACTCGGGAGGAGCTGCAGCGGTTCTATCTGCGCCAAGGCTCCTTCCTCGCACTGCTTTACGTTCTCAACGCCAATGACTTCCACCGCGAGAACCTGATCGCTGCGGGAGAGCATCCCGTTCCGATTGACCTCGAGTCGCTCTGCTCCCCCGACTACGGGCGCTCAGACCCCTCCACCTTTGACTCTCTCGCTCAGTTTGAGCTCAACGACTCGGTCATGCGGGTCATGCTCCTCCCCTTCTTCCATGAGAACAAGGAGGGAGGTGTCGTCGACTTGAGCGGTCTTGGAGGAGGCGAGAATCAGGCCGCGGCACACGAGTCCCTCGTCTGGCAGGCGGCCGGGACCGACGAAATGCGCCTCGTACGCCAGCGTCTCTCGACGCAGGCGGCGGCCAACCGCCCGGTCTTTCTGGGCAAGGTGGTGAACCCGCTCGACTTCAAGAGCGAGATTGAGGAAGGATTCGTCTCGATGTACCGCCTCCTGCTCACCCACCGCGCCGAGCTCCTGCCGGAGGGCTCACCGCTCGCGGAGCTCGGCAAGGAAGAGGTGCGCGTGATCTTTCGGCCGACTCAGTTCTATGCCTTTATCCTGCGCGAGAGCTATCATCCCGACCTCTTACGCGACGCGCTCGACCGCGACCGCCATTTTGATCGCCTTTGGTTCGGCATGGAGCGCAGTCACTTCGTGGAGCTTGCGCAGCGTCTGATCCGTATCGAGCGTGAGGACCTGTGGCGGGGCGACATCCCTAGCTTCTATGCCCGTGTGGATTCTCGTGACATCCGGTCGGGACTCGGCCAGTGCCTGCCGGACCTCGTCGCCCGGTCCGGCTTGGAGATGGTCCACACCCGCTTCGGCCAACTCGGTGAGGAGGACCTGCGCAAGCAACTCCTTTTTGTCCGTAACTCCCTCATGGCTTCGGCCATGGAGGCCGGGATCGGGATGAAGCGCTACGCGCCGGTTCGCGAATTGGCCTCGCCGGACCGGGAACGTCTCTTGGACTGGACAGGGACGGTGGCCGGGCGGATCGGAAAGTTGGCCCTGCGGCTCGATGGAAAGGCCTCCTGGATCGGCATGGCGGAGATCACGGGACGCGGCTGGTGGTTGCGGGCGCTCGATGCCGATCTCTATGGCGGCCTCCCGGGCGTCGCTCTTTTCCTGGCCTACCACGGCAAGGTCTTGGGCGAGGAGCACTCGACGAGGCTGGCCGAGGAGACCCTGCCTACGCTCCGCAAGCGCATCGATCTGCGAAAGAGGGTCCGCTTCCTCGGTGGCTTCGACGGCTGGGGAGGCGTCATCCACACATGGACTCACCTCGCTTCTCTCTGGGGGCGGGAGGACCTGCTGTCAGAGGCTCTCGCCATGGTCCCCCGCATGGTGGATCTCGTCGACTCCGACCCACACCTGGACGTGCTCCGTGGCTCTGCCGGCGGGATCGTCCCACTCCTCAACCTGGCGCGGCTGACTGGCTCCGAGGCTCCTCTCGCCGTCGCGCGAAGAATGGGGGACCGGCTCCTGGCGGAAGCCCGCCCCTATGAAGGCGGCTTGGGGTGGCTGATCAGCGCCAGCCCCTTGAATCCCTTGACAGGCTTTTCCCACGGAACCTCAGGGATTGCCTGGGCACTCCTCGAGCTCTTCGGCGCTACGGGCGACGAGAAATACCGAGAGGCGGCCCGGGGTGCCCTCGAATTCGAGCACTCCCTCTTCGCTCCCGAGGAGGGCAACTGGCCGGACCTGCGGGGCGTACCGATCGAGAAGACCCGGGAGAGGAGAGGATTCATGGCTGCCTGGTGTCACGGCTCCTGCGGGATCGGCCTCAGCCGCCTCCGGATGATGCGCCATGTCGACGATCCACGCCTCCTCCAGGACGCCCGCGTCGCGATCGAGACAACCCTCAGGAAGGGATGGGGCTGGTGCCACCCACCCTGCCACGGAGATCTGGGAGCTCTCGAGCTCCTCCTCGAAGCGAGGAGAGCTTTCGGTGATCCGGCCCTGAATGAAGAGATCAGACGGCAGACCGGCCTCCTTCTCGCGAGTTTCGAGGAGCACGGATTCCTGTGCGGGATTCCCGGGCATATCGAGACGCCGGGGCTGATGGATGGCCTCGCCGGGATCGGCTATGGCCTCCTGCGGTTGATCGCACCGGACCGGGTCCCGTCGGTGCTGTTGCTCGATTCGCCAGTGCTCTGACTCTAGAGCTCAGCTTCTCCTGATTTCGTTACAAGCTGCGGAGCAGCCCGTACCGAAATCCAAAATAGTGAAGTCTCTATCCCAACTCGTGTATCCTTGCCCGCCTATGGTGGTGGAGAAGCTTTCCTACGCTGCTCACGTTCCTCCCGGAGAGGGTCCTTTCCCGGCGCTGATCGCGCTGCATGGATGGGGTGCGAACGCGCACGACCTGTTCGGTCTGGCGCCGATGATCCACGACGGCAAGGCGGTCGTGTTGTGCCCTCAGGGGCCGGTGCGGATGGGGATCGGGGGCGGGATGGCGGGCTATGGCTGGTTCCCCTTCACCCCGGGGCAGCCGCCGGACGTGGAGGCTTTCAAGGCGGCCGCGGACGCGTTGCGCGGGTTCATCGATGCGGCGCTGGAGCGATTTCCCATCGATCCCGCCCGGGTTGCCCTGGCAGGATTCAGTCAGGGGGGGATCATGGCGTATGAGCTGGCGCTGCGCGAGCCGGGCCGGTTCTCCGGCCTCGCCGCTCTGTCGGCCTGGTTCCCCGAGCCGCTCGCCAATCTGCTGCCGAAGGTTCCCGAGCACGAGGGTTTCCCGGTTCTCGTGGTCCACGGGACGCGAGACCCCTCGATTCCGGTCGAGCGCGCCCGAGAGGCCCGGGAAGCGCTGCGCTCCTACGGGGTCGCCTTGATGTACCGGGAATTCGACATGGGGCATGAAATCCACAAGGACGCCCTGCGGGTGATCCTGCGTTGGCTCGACGAACGGGCCTTCGTCCGCGAGGCCGCTGCGGCCTCTCCTTGATGCGTTGAAAGTCCGGGCGGTGAGGGGACGACCCGCCCGAGTCCGTTGTCTCGAATCGGTGTCTCGAATCAAGAGGCGGGCCGCACCGTTATTGAGGAGAGCGACGTGCTCCACCCAGGGCGGCTGAGGCACCCGGTGTTGCTTGCAGAGGTAGCTGCCGTTCATCTCCCCGGCGTTTCCAGGAAAAGGAACTGATGTCGATTCCCTCTGTCTGGTCTGAGGTACGGCCAGCTACCCTGGCTTCTCTTCTTCGCTCCCGTGCGGCGGAGCTGGGGGGGAGGACCGCCTTCGTGTTCCTGGCCGATGGCGAGGCTGAGGGGGGGCGTCTGACCTATGCCGAGCTCGACGGCCGCGCCCGGGCCATCGCGTCCGCGCTGCGCGAGAGCCTCGCGCCCGGCGACCGCGTCCTGCTGCTCTATCCGCCGGGGCTGGAATTCATCGCCGCGTTCTTCGGCTGCCTGTACGCGGGCGTGATCGCGGTTCCGGCGTATCCGCCGCGGCTCAACGACCGCTCCCAGGGGCGGCTGCGCGCCATCGCCCGCGACGCCGAGCCGCGGGCGGCGCTGACCACCGGAGCGATCCTTCACGCGGCGACAGCCGGGGGGGAGAGCGGGTTCCTGGCGCGCGTGCCGGAGCTGGCGGCGGTGCGGTGGATCGCCACGGACGCTCTGGAAGGATCGGCCGCCGAGATCCCCGATCCCGATCCCGCGTCGGTTGCCTTCCTCCAGTACACCTCGGGCTCGACCTCGACGCCCAAGGGGGTCATGGTCACGCACGCCAACCTGCTCCACAACGAGCGGATGATCGGCGAGGCGTTCCGCCAGGACGAGAGCTCGGTGGTGGTGGGATGGCTCCCGCTCTACCACGACATGGGGCTGATCGGGAACGTGCTGCAGCCGCTGCACGCCGGGGGCTCCTGCGTGCTGATGGCGCCGGTCGCGTTCCTCCAGAAGCCGCTGCGCTGGCTGCAGGCGATCGACCGCTGGCGCGGCACGACGAGCGGCGGCCCGAACTTCGCTTACGAGCTGTGTCTCCGGAAGATTGGTGACCCACAAAAGGCGGGGCTCGATCTGTCGAGCTGGCACCTGGCCTACAACGGCGCCGAGCCGGTGCGGGCCGAGACGCTGGAGCGCTTCGCCGAGGCGTTCGCGCCGTGCGGCTTCCGGCCCGAGGCGTTCTTTCCCTGCTACGGCCTAGCCGAGGCGACGCTGTTCGTCTCCGGCGGCGTGGCGGGCGCGGTGCCGCGCGTCGCGCGGGTCGACGCCGCGGCGTTGGAGCGCAACGAGGCGCGGCCCGCAGTGGGAGAGGCGGAGGAGCGGCGCCTGGTGAGCTGCGGCCCGGTCTGGTCGGAGCAGCGGATCGCAGTGGTCGACCCGGAGTCGAGGGAGGAGCTGCTGGCCGGCCGGGTCGGCGAGATCTGGATCGCGGGACCGAGCGTGGCCCGCGGCTACTGGCGCAATCCCGAGGCCACGGAGCGCGAGTTCCACGCCCGCCTGGATACCGGTGAGGGGCCGTTCCTGCGCACCGGGGATCTGGGATTCGTGCGCGACGGCGAGCTGTACGTCACCGGGCGCATCAAGGACCTGGTGATCATCCGCGGGCGCAACCACTACCCGCAGGACATCGAGCTGACCGCCGAGCGCAGCCACCCGGACCTCCGGCCCGGCTGCGGCGCCGCTTTCTCCGTGGAGGTCGGAGGCGAGGAGCGGCTGGTCCTCGTGCAGGAGGTGGAGCGGCGGCGGCGTGAAGGATTCGAGGAGGTCGCGGAGGCGGTGCGTCGGGCGGTGGCCGAGGAGCACGAGGTGCAGGTGCACGACGTGGTCTTGGTGCGCGTGGGCACCGTGCCGAAGACGTCGAGCGGCAAGATCCAGCGCCGCGCCAGCCGGTCCCTCTACCTGGCGGGCGAGCTGGAGGTGATCGGCCGGAGCGCGGTGGCCGCCGAGGCGCCCGCAACGCCGGAAGCCCTCACCCTGCCGTCGCGCGCCTCTCTGGCTGCTCTGGAGCCGGCGGAGCGCCGCGCGGCGGTCGAGCGGTTCCTGCGCGAGCGGGCCGCGGCGGCGGTCGGCGTGGCGCCGGACGCCGTCGATCCGGAGAAGCCGCTGACCGGGCTGGGTCTCGATTCGCTGTCGGCCATCGAGCTCAAGGCCGCCGTCGAAAGCGCGCTCGGCGTGCCGCTGTCGCTGGCCGACCTCCTGGAGGGTGCTGGGACGGCGGAGCTGGCCGCGGCGCTGCTGCCCGCTCTCGAAGGGGAGCCCTCCGCCGAAGGGCCGGTCCTGCGGGCCGGGGGCGCGGAGCTGGGGCCGCAACCTCTGTCTTTCGGGCAAAAGGCGCTCTGGTTCATCGAGCGGCTGGCGCCCGCGGGGGGCGCCTATAACGTGGCTGTGGCGGCGCGCGCTCGCGGGCTCGATCCGGCGGCGCTGCGCCGGGCGCTGACGGCGCTCGCCCTGCGGCACCCGGCGCTGCGGTCGGTCTTCCCCGTGGTCGGCGACGAGCCGGTGCGGGGGGTGCTGGATCATCCCGAGATCGACTTCGCGGTGGAGGAGGCGGTTGGCTGGAGCGAGGCGCGGCTCGCCGAGCGGCTGGCGGACGAGGCGTACAGGCCGTTCGACCTGGGGCGCGGTCCGGTGGTGCGCGTGCGGGCCTTCGACCGTGAGGAGGGCGAGCACGCTCTCCTCCTGACGGTCCATCACATCGCGGTGGATTTCGCGTCGCTCGCCGTGGTGGCGCGCGACCTCGCGGCGCTCTACCGGGAGGAGACGCTGGAGCCGTTGCCGTTTGGGTATTCGGACTTCGTGCGGTGGCAGGAGGAGATGCTGGGGGGGCCTCGCGGGGCGCGGCTGTGGGAGCGGTGGCGCGAGGCGCTGGCCGGGCTGCCGGACCTCGACCTGCCGACGGACCGGCCGCGTCCTCCGGTGCAGACGTACCGCGGCGGAGCGCGGACGCTGGAGCTTCCGCCGGATCTGGCGGAGGGCCTGCGGGTGCTCGTGGCAGGGCGGGGAGCGACGCTCTTCATGGGGTTGCTGGCGGTTCTCCAGGCGCAGCTTGGGCGGTATAGCGGGCAGGAGGACTTCGCGGTTGGCTCCCCGGCGGCCGGGCGGACTCCGGAGCTGGCCGGCGCGGTCGGCTACTTCGTCAATCCGGTGGCGCTGCGGGCGGACCTGGCGGGCGAACCTGGCTTCATTGCGCTGCTCGACCGCACGCAGCGGACGGTGCTCGCCGGTCTCGATGGCGGGGACTTCCCGTTCGCCCTGCTGACTGAGCGGCTGCGGCCGTCGCGCGATCCGGCGCGCACGCCGCTGTTCCAGGTGATGTTTCTGCTGCAGAGGACGCGGCCGGGGGACGCGCCGGGGATCGCCACGTTCGCGCTCGGCGAGGCGGGCGGACGGCTCGACCTCGGTGGGATCGAGCTGGAATCACTGCGGCTGGAGGAGCGGCGGGCACAGCTCGATCTGACGCTCCGCGCGGCCGAGGAGGCGGGCGGACGGGTGCGGGCCTCCCTCGAATTCAACGCGGACCTGTTCGACGCCGCCACGGCCGAGCGGATGCTCGGCCACTTCCGCACGCTCCTCGTGGGCGCCGTCGAGCGCCCGGACGAGCCGGTCGCGCGGTTGCCGCTGCTGACCCCGGCGGAGCGCGCGCAGGCGCTGGCGTGGGCTCCGGTGCCCCCGGAGCATCGCAGCGATGCGCTGCTCCACGGGCTGTTCGAGGAGCAGGCGGCGCGCATGCCGGAGGCCGAGGCGATCGTCGCGACCGACGAGCGGCTGACCTACGCGGAGCTCAACGACCGCGCGAACGAGCTCGCGCAGCGGCTACGCAAGCTGGGCGTCGGGCCGGAGACGCGGGTGGGGGTGCGCATGGGGCGGTCGGCGGACCTGGTGGTTTCGCTGCTCGGTGTGCTCAAGGCCGGCGGCGCGTACGTGCCGCTGGACCCCAAATACCCCGAGGAGCGGCTGGCGCTGATGCTCGCGGACTCGGGGGCTCGGGTGCTCGTGACGCCGGAGGGGGTTGAGGGGAATCGGACGGATCCGTCGGATCGGACCGATCGGTCGGATCAACCAGGCCGCGCTTTGCCCGGGAACCTGGCCTACCTCATTTACACCTCGGGGTCGACAGGGCGGCCGAAGGCGGTGGCGATCGAGCACCGGAGCGCGGCGTCGCTGGTGCAATGGGCTCGGGGCGTATTCAGGCCCGAGGAGCTGACAGGAGTGTTGGCGTCGACGTCGGTGGCGTTCGATCTGTCGGTCTTTGAGATCTTCGTCCCGCTGGCGTTGGGCGGGCGCGTGATCCTGGCGGAGAACGCGCTGGAGCTGCCTTGCCTGCCAGTGGCGGGCGAGGTCTCGCTGGTCAATACAGTTCCGTCAGCCTTGGCCGAGCTGCTGCGCGGTGACGGGTTACCGCCGTCGGTTCGCACGGTCAACCTCGCGGGGGAACCGATCCCCCCCTCTTTGGCGGATGCGGTCCACGCGCTGCCGAGGGGCGTGCGGCTCTACAACCTCTACGGCCCTTCGGAAGACACCACGTACTCGACGTGGACCCTGATTGCTCCAGGGACCGACGTGACGATCGGCCGGCCGGTCGATGGCACGCGGGCGTACGTGCTTGACGCGCATGGCGAGCTGTTGCCGGTGGGCGTACCAGGCGAGCTGCTGTTGGGCGGCGGCGGGCTGGCGCGCGGCTATCTGGGCCGGCCCGAGCTGACGGCCGAGCGGTTTGTGCCCGACCCGTGGGGAGAGGGGGAGCGCCTCTACCGCACGGGCGATCTGGTGCGGCGGCGGCCCGATGGCGACCTCGACTTCCTGGGGCGGATCGACCATCAAGTCAAGATTCGTGGCTTCCGGGTGGAGCTGGGCGAGATCGAGGCGGCTTTGGCGGCGCATCCGGCGGTGCGCGAGGCCATGGTTCTGGCGCTCCCCGAACCGGGCGGCGGCCGGCGGCTGGCAGCTTATGTTGTAGCGCGGGAGGGTACGGCGGCCGAGCCCGCGGCTCTCCGCTCCTTCCTGAAAGAGCGCCTGCCGGACGCCTTCGTGCCCACGGGGTGGAAGGTGCTGGAGGGGCTGCCGCTCTCGCCGAACGGCAAGGTCGATCGCAAGGCGCTCGCCCGGTTGACGCCGGAGACGGAGGCCGCCGGTGCGGGCGCGGAGCCGCGGACGCCGGTCGAGCGCGAGCTGGCCGCCCTAGTGGCCGAGGCTCTCGGCGTGGCGGGCGTCGGCCTCTACGACGACTTCTTCGCCTTGGGCGGACACTCGCTGCTCGCCGCGCGGGTGGCCTCGCGCGCGTCGCGCCTGTTCGGGGTGGACCTGCCGGTGAGCGCCCTGTTCCAGGCTCCGACGGTGGCGGCCCTGGCGGAACGGATCGCGGCTCTGGCGGGCGCGGCCGTGGTGGCGCCGCCGGTCGTGCCGGCGCTCCGGCCGCACGAAGGGCGGGAGGATCTGCCGCTTTCCTTCGCGCAGCAGCGGCTCTGGTTCCTCGACCGGCTCCAGCCGGGCGGCGCGGCGTACAACATGCCGGGCGCGGCGGAGCTGGTGGGGCCGCTCGACGTGGAGGCCCTGGCCGCGGCCCTGTCGGAGGTCGTCCGCCGACACGAGGCGCTGCGCACGCGCTTCGTGGTGCACGGCGGCCATCCGGTCCAGGTGGTCGATCCGCCGGCTCCTGTCGTCCTGAAGATCGTCGATCTTTCTGGTTTGGCCGACGCGGACGGGGAAGCGGCCGCGTGGATGGACGCCGAGGCGGCGCGGCCGTTCGATCTGAGCCGCGGGTCTCTGCTCCGCGCCAAGTTGCTGCGGCTCGCGCCGGAGCGGCACCGCCTCCTTCTGACCCTTCATCACATGGTGGCCGACGGCTGGTCCCTGGGCGTCCTGCTCGACGAGGTGGCGGCGCTCTATGGCGCGTTCGCGGCGGGCCGGCCTTCCCCGCTCGCCGAGCCGCCGGTGCAGTACGCCGACTTCGTGGTTTGGCAGCGGCACTGGCTGGCAGGCGAGGCTCTGGATCGCCAGCTCGCCTGGTGGACGGAGCAGCTCGCCGGGGCGCCGACGCTGCTGGAGCTGCCGGCCGACCGGCCGCGGCCGGCAGTGCGCACAGAGCGCGGCGGCGTGGTGCGCGCGGCGCTCCCGGCGGCGCTGGCCGAGGGCGTGCGGGCGCTGGCGCGGCGTCGCGGCGCCACGCCGTTCATGGCGCTCCTCGCGGCGTTCCAGACCCTCCTCGTGCGGGTCACCGGCCAAGAGGATCTGCTGGTGGGCTCGGCCGTGGCCGGCCGCACGCGCCCGGAGGTCGAGGGGCTGATCGGCTTTTTCGCCAACACCCTCGTGCTGCGCGGCGCGCTGGCGGGCGATCCGAGCTTCCTGGATGCGCTGGAGCAGGCGCGGCAGCGCACGACCGGCGCCTGGGCCCACCAGGACCTGCCGGTGGAGCGGCTCGTCGAGGAGCTGCAGCCCGGCCGCGAGCTGGGGCTCACTCCGCTGTTCCAGGTCGTCTTCGTCCTGCAGAGCGCGCCGGTGGGTTTGGAGCTCCTCGGCCTGGCGGTGCGCCACCTGACGGTGGCGAGCGGAACGGCGAAGTTTGACCTGACGCTGGAGCTGACCGAGCAGGAGGACGGCCTCGCGGCGGCCTGGGAGCTGAGCCGGGATCTGTTCGAGGCGTCCACGGTCGAGCGCCTCGCCGGCTGGTTCGGTCGCCTGCTGGCTGGTGTGGTGGAGGCCCCGGAGCGGCGCCTCTCCGAGCTGCCGCTGCTCGCCGAGGCGGAGCTGCGGCAGCTCCTCATGGAGCACAACCCGGCTCCCACCAAGGCTCCGCTCGGCGCGCCGGTCCACCGCCTGTTCGAGGAGCAGGCCGCGCGGGGGCCGGAGCGGATCGCCCTGGTGCAAGGGGACCTGGAGCTGACGTACGCCGAGCTGAACGCGCGGGCGAACCGGCTGGCCCGGCACCTAGGCACCGCGGGCATGGGGCCCGAGACGCTCGTCGGCGTCCTCGTCGAGCGCTCCTTCGAGATGATCGAGGCGTTCCTGGCCATCCTCAAGGCCGGAGGTGCCTATGTCCCTCTGGACCCGACCTGGCCGCGTGAGCGTCTCTCCGAGCTGATCGACGAGGCCGGGATCGGGCTCGTCCTCACCGGGGAGAGCTTCAACCGGGAGGGTCTCTCCACGTTCTCCGCCGAGAACCTCCCAGGTCTCGACGCTGGCTGCCTCGCCTATGCGATGTTCACCTCGGGCTCGACCGGGCGGCCGAAGACGGTGGGGGTCGAGCACCGGTCGATCGTCCGCCTGGTGCGCGACACGGACTTCGCGGACTTCGGTCCGGACCAGGTCCTTCTGCAACTCGCGGCGCCCGCGTTCGACGCGGCGACGCTGGAGGTCTGGGGAGCGCTGCTCCACGGCGCCCGGCTCGTGCTCTATCCGCCGGCTCCTCCGTCGCTCGATGAGCTTGGGGAGGTCCTGGCGCGGCACGGCGTCACCACGTTGTGGCTCACCGCCGGCCTTTTCCATCAGGTGGTGGAGAGCCGGATCGGCATCCTGCGCGAGGTGCGGCAGCTTCTGGCGGGAGGCGACGTGCTGTCGCCCACTGCGGTCAACCGGGTGCTCGCGGAGCTTCCGGGCACGCGGCTGATCAACGGCTATGGGCCGACCGAGAACACCACGTTCACCTGCTGCTACATGGTGGAGGCGCCGATCCCGCCGGGGCGGACGGTGCCGATCGGCACGGCCATCTCGGGGACGCAGGTCTATGTGGTCGATCGCACCCTGCGGCCGGTGCCGGCGCTCGTGCCGGGCGAGCTGCTCGCGGGCGGGGAGGGACTGGCCCGAGGCTACCTGGGCCGGCCGGACCTCACGGCGGAGCGTTTCGTGCCGAGCCCGTTTGTGGAAGGTGGGCGCCGCCTCTACCGCACGGGCGACCTGGTGCGGCGGCTTCCTGGCGGCGCGATCGAGTTCCTGGGGCGGATCGACCGCCAGGTGAAGATTCGCGGCTTCCGCGTGGAGCCGGGAGAGATCGAGGCGGCTTTGACGCGTCATCCGGCCGTGGCGCAGACGGTGGTCCTGGTGCGCGAGGTGGCTTCGGGGGACCGGCGGCTGGTGGCCTATGTGGTGCCGGCGGGTGCTGGAGAGCTGCCTGCGTCCGAGCTGCGCGGCTGGCTGGCCGAGCGGCTGCCGACGTATCTGATCCCGGGCCTCATTCCACTGCCCGAGCTGCCGCTGACTGCCAACGGTAAGGTGGACCGCCAAGCCCTGGAGCGGATGGCCGAGCCCGCCCCGGGGACTCCGGAGCGTGAGGCTCTCGATGCGCCTCGCACGCAGGTCGAGGAGCTCATCGCCGGGATCTGGGCCGAGGTGCTCGGCGTCGGGCGGGTGGGCGTCCACGATGACTTCTTCAACCTCGGCGGGCACTCGCTGCTCGCCACGCGGGTGGTGTCGCGCATCGTGGACACGCTCCACGTGGACCTGCCGCTGTCGACCTTCTTCGAAGCGCCCACCGTGGCGGGACTGGCCGAGCGGCTGTTTGGCGCGGGGGGGCGGCCGGACGCGCCGCCGCTCGTTCCAGTGCCGCGCGACGAGCCCCTGCCGCTGTCCTTCGCGCAGCAGCGGCTCTGGTTCCTCGACCGCCTCGCACCGGGCGGCTCGGCCTACAATATCGCGGTCGCCGTGCTCCTCCAGGGGGACCTCGACGTGAAGGCGCTGGAGCGCAGCCTGGGCGAGATCGTCCGGCGGCACGAGGCGCTGCGCACTGTCTTCGCCGAGATCGAGGAGCGGCCGGTGCAGATCGTCCAGCCTTGGGAGGCGCCGGTTCTCGGGCGCCGCGAGCTGCCGGGCCTGGACGCAGCCCGGCAGGAGGCGGGGCGCGACGCGGCCGGGCCGTTCGATCTCACGACCGGGCCGGTGGTCCGCTTCGTCCTAACGGCGCTCGGGCCGCCGCTTGAGATCAGGAAACACCTGCTCTCCGCCACCTTCCACCACATCGCGGCGGACGGCTGGTCGCTCCAGGTCTTCCTGCGCGAGTTGGCCGAGCTGTACGGCGCGCGGGTCGCGGGGCGGAAGCCGGAGCTTCCCGCGCCGTCGGTGCAGTACGCCGACTATGCCGTCTGGCAGCGCCAGGTGCTCGCGGACCAGGCCCTCGTCCGCCCGCTCGCCTTCTGGCGCTGGCGCCTGGCCGGGCTGGAGCCGATCGAGCTGCCGGCCGACGGTCCGCGTACCCTCGCGGCCACGGCGCCGGCACGCAGCTGTCCGCTCGGCCTTCCGGAGACTCTGGCGGCGGGAGTGTCCGCGTACGCTCGCGAGGCCGGGGCGACCCCCTTCATGATTTTGCTGGCGGGCGTCTACGCGCTGCTCGCCCGCCTGACGGGCCAGCGCGACCTGACCGTGGGAGCGCCGGTCGCGGCGCGCCACCGGGTGGAGATCGAAGGGCTGATCGGCTTCTTCGCCAATACCTTGCCGCTGCGGGCCGATCTCGGAGGCGACCCGACGTTCGACGAGCTGGTCGCGCGGGTGCGGGCGGTGGTCCTCGAAGCGCACGCTCATGGCGATGTGCCGTTCGAGCGGCTCGTCGAGGAGCTCCAGCCGGAGCGCGTGGCGGGGCGCAATCCCCTGTTCGACGTGGTGCTCGCCTACCTGAGCGCGCCGGTGGGGCGGACCGACCTCCCCGGGCTGGCGCAGGAGCCGGTCGACCTGCCGGGGGCCGAAGCCAAATTCGATCTCACCTTCACCGTGCACGAGTGCGAGGGCGCCCTCTCCGGAACCCTGGAGGGGCGTGGCGACCTCTTCGAGGAGGCGACGCTCGGGCGCATGGCGGAGTGGCTCCGCCTCCTTCTCGCCGGGGCCCTGGCCGACCCGGCGGCGCGCCTCGCGGAGCTGCCGCTCCTGACCGGAGACGAGCAGGCTCAGGTGCTCGCCTGGAGCCAGACCGCCCCGGCTGAGTCCCCGGCCGGCGCCTTCCATGAGCTTTTCGCCGCGCGGGCGCGGCGCGATCCGGACTCTCCGGCCCTGGTCTTGGGCGGATCGGCGGTCTCGTTCGGCGAGCTTGACGCGCGGGCCAACCGGCTGGCGCACCACCTGCGCGCTCGCGGCGCGGCACCGGAGAACGTCGTCGCCTTCCTGCTCGAGCGCTCGGTCGAGGCGGTGACCGTGCTCCTCGCGATCCTGAAGACCGGCGCGGCCTACCTGCCGCTCGACCCGGCGCAGCCGGCCGAACGGCTCTCCCGCATGCTCGCCGATGCCGGCGCGCCGCTGCTGGTCACCCGCGAGTGGCTCGATGCCGAGGCGGCGGCCATCGCGGCGCAGCCGCCCACCGATCCGGCGATCGCGGTGGTGCCCGAGGGGCTCGCCTATCTGATCTACACCTCGGGCTCGACCGGCGCGCCGAAGGGGGTCGCGGTCTCCCACCGCGCCATGGTCTGGTTCGGCGAGGCGATCCGCCGCGCGGTTCCGGAGCTGCGGGAGGAGCGGAGGCTGCGGCTGGGCCTCAACGCGTCCCTGGTCTTCGACGCCTCGGTCCAGCAGCTCGTCCATCTGCTGTATGGGCACGGGCTCTGGCTGGTCCCGGAGGAGGCCCGCCGGGACACCGGCCTCCTGGCCGACCTGTTCCGTGAGGGGGAGCTCGACGGGATCGATTGCACGCCGAGCCAGCTCGAGCTGCTGCTCGCCGCCGCCGAGAGCTCCGGACGGCCGCCTCGCTTCGTCCTGGTCGGGGGAGAGGCGATCGTGCGGCCGCTTTGGGACCGGCTCGCGGCGCATCCGCACGTCCGGTTCTACAACGTCTACGGCCCCACCGAGGCCACGATCGATGCGACCGCTACCCCGGTGGACGGGGAGCTCCCGCACCTCGGGCGCCCGCTGGCCGGGTACCGGGTCCTGCTCCTCGATGCGGCTCTGCATCCCGTGCCGGTGGGGGTGCGTGGCGAGATCTGGATCGGCGGCCCGGGGCTCGCGCGGGGCTATTGGTGGCAGCCCGACCTGACAGCCGATCGTTTCCGCCCCGATCCGTTCGCGGCGGAGGCCGGGGCCCGCCTCTATCGCACCGGCGACCTGGGGAGCTGGCGGCCGGACGGGCGGATTCAATACCACGGCCGGGGCGATCAGCAGGTCAAGATCCGCGGGTTCCGTATCGAGCTCGGCGAGATCGAGGCCGCGCTGCGCGAGCATCCGGCGGTGCGGGAGGCGGTCGTCCTTGCTCAGGGAGAGGCGCTCGCCGCCTGGATCGTCCCCAATCCCCAATCCCCAATCCAAAGTCCAAAATCCGAGCTGCGCGCCTTCCTCGCCGCGCGGCTGCCGGGCTGGATGATTCCCGCGTCCTACACGCTCCTCCTCGCGCTGCCGCTGACTCCCCAGGGCAAGGTCGACCGGCGGGCGCTGCCGCGGCCGTCCACCACCCCGGTCGAGGAGGGGTGGACCGCGCCGCGCAACGCGGTCGAGGAGGCCCTCGCCGCGGTCTGGGGCCAGGTGCTGGGCGCCGAGCGGGTGGGCGCGCACGACGACTTTTTCCATCTGGGCGGCCACTCGCTGCTCGCCACCCAGCTCGCGGCGCGGGTGCGCGCGGTGTTCGGCATCGAGCTGCCGCTGTCGGAGCTGTTCGAGGCGCCGACGCTGGCGGGGATGGCGGAGCGCATCGAGGCGGCCCGCTCGGCGGGTGGGACCGCGGCGCCGCCGCTGGTCCGCCGTCCGCATCCGGGCGCCGTTGCGCCGCTGTCGTTCGCGCAGCAGCGCCTCTGGTTCCTCCACCAGCTCGAGCCGGACAGCCCGGCCTATCACGTCTCCGGCGCCTTGCGCCTGGCCGGCCCGCTCCGCCCCGACGTGCTGGAGTGCGCCCTCGGCGAGATCGTCCGGCGCCACGAGGCGCTGCGCACCGTGTTCCTGGACACCGAGGCCGGGCCGGTGCAGCGCATCCTGCCGGCGGAGCCGTTCTTCCTTCCGATCCTCGACCTGCGCGGCGCGTCCGACCCCGCCGCCGAAGCGGAGCAACTCGGCCTCGCCGAGGCCCGCCGGCTGTTCGACCTGGCCACCGGACCGGTCCTGCGGGCGCGGCTCCTGCGTCTGGCCGAGGAGGAGCACCTGCTCGTCGTGGTCATGCACCACGTGGCCTCGGACGGCTGGTCGCTCGGCGTGATGATCGGCGAGCTGGCGGCGCTCTATGCCGCGTTCGCCGCGGGCGCGCCGTCCCCCCTGCCGGAGCTGCCGGTGCAGTACTCCGACTTCGCCGAGTGGCAGCGGCGCACCCTGCGTGGCCGTTTCCTGGAGCGCCACCTCGGCTGGTGGCGCGAGCAGCTCGCGGTCCCGCCGGTCCTCGATCTGCCGGGCGACTACCCACGGCCGCCGGTCCCCTCGGGCCGCGGCGCCAACCTGCCGGTGGGCCTCCCTGCGGACCTGACGCACGGGCTGCATGCCCTGGCGCGCGCCGAGGGGGCCACCCTCTACATGGTCCTGCTCGCCGCTTTCGCCACGCTGCTCGGCCGCGTCAGCGGGCAGGACGACCTCACGGTGGGCTCGCCGATCGCCAACCGTGACCGCCAGGAGATCGAGCCGCTCATCGGCTGCTTCGTGAACACCCTGACCCTGCGCGTGCGCCTGGCCGGCGACCCCGGCTTCCGCGAGCTGCTGGCGCGGGTGCGCGAGGTGACGCTCGGCGCCTACGACCACCAGGGCGCCCCCTTCGAGCGGCTCGTCGAGGAGCTGACCCCTGAGCGCGACCGGGCCCACTCGCCGCTCTTCCAGGTGATGCTCGTGTTGCAGAACGCGCCGCTGCCGCCGCTCCAGATGAGCGGGCTGGTGCTGGAGCGGCGCGAGCTGCCGACCGGCACGGCGAAGTTCGACCTCACGCTGGCCCTGGCGGAGGAGGAGGGAGGGATCGCCGGCACGCTGGAGCACAGCTCCGACCTGTTCGAGACCGCGACTGTGGCACGAATGATGGGGCACCTCGCCGAGCTCCTGCGCGGCGCCGCCGCCGATCCCGGCCGGCCGCTCTCGGCCCTGCCGCTCCTCACCGCGGGAGAGCGCCGGCAGATCCTTGAAGAGTGGAACGATACGGCCGCGGTCTTCCCCGAGGAGGGCGATCTGCGGCTCCCCGACTTGGTGGCGGCCCAGGCGGCCCGCACGCCGCACGCCCAGGCCGTGGTCGGCCGGCGGCTGAGCGGGGAGGAGCGGCTGACCTACGCCGACCTGCTCGCCCGGGCGGACCGCCTGGCCGGCCGTCTGGTGGAGCTGGGAGTCGGCCCCGAGGCGCGGGTGGGCGTCTGCCTCGACCGCACCGTCGACCTGCCGGTGGCGCTCCTCGCGGTGCTCCGCGCGGGCGGCGCCTACGTGCCGCTCGATCCGGCCTATCCGCGGGAGCGGCTGGAATTCATGCTGCGCGACTCGGGCGCGGGCGTGCTGATCACCCAGAGCGACCTGGAGGGGCGGTGCGGGCCGTTCGCTGGGGTCACGGTGCTGGTGGATCGGACCGATCGGACGGATCGGTCCGGTGTCGTGAGCTCCGCGCTGCCCGGGAACCTGGCCTACCTCATCTACACCTCGGGGTCGACGGGCGTGCCCAAGGCGGTGGCGATCGAGCACCGCAGCGCGGTAGCGATGGTGCGGTGGGCCCTCGGCGAGTTCTCGGCCGAGGAGCTCTCGGGCGTGCTCTTCGCCACCTCGGTCTGCTTCGACCTGTCGGTCTTCGAGCTCTTCGTCCCTCTCGCGGTGGGCGGCAAGGTGATCGTCGCCGCCAACGCCCTGGAGCTGCCGGCGCTGCCGTTCGCCGGGGAGGTGACGCTGGTCAACATGGTGCCCTCGGCGATGACCGAGCTGGCACAAGGCGAGGAGCTCCCGGCGTCGGTGCGTACGGTCAACCTGGCGGGCGAGCCGCTCAAGGGGGCGCTCGTCGACGCGGCCTACGCGCTGCCGGGAGTCCGCCGGGTGGCGAACCTCTATGGCCCGTCGGAGGACACGACCTACTCGACGTGGGAGACCGTCCCGCCGGCTCCAGAGAGACACGGCGAGCCGCTGATCGGCCGGCCGATCGCCAACACGCGGGTCTACCTGCTGGACAGGGCGGGCGAGCTGGTTCCCGAAGGGGTGCCGGGGGAGCTGTTCCTCGCCGGAGAGGGGCTGGCGCGCGGCTATCTCGGCCGGCCGGACCTCACGGCGGAGCGGTTCGTCCCCGACCCCTTCGGCACTTCCGGTTCCCGCCGCTACCGCACGGGCGACCTGGCGCGGTGGCGGCCGGGCGGGCGGATCGAGTACCTGGGGCGGATCGACCACCAGGTCAAGGTGCGGGGATTCCGCATCGAGCTGGGAGAGATCGAGGCCGCCCTGGCGCGCTATCCGGCAGTGGCGGAGGCGGTGGTGCTGGCGCGCGACGACGAGTCCCGCGGCAAAGTCCTCGTCGCCTTCCTGGTCCGCCGCGAGGGGATGGAGAGCGCCGACCTGCGGCCGACCGCGCTGCGGCAACTCCTGCGCCGGACCCTGCCGGAGCACATGGTGCCCGGCGCGTTCGTCGAGCTGCCGGCCCTGCCCTTGACGCCCAATGGCAAGGTCGACCGCCGCACCCTCAGCCGCCTGCGCTTCGACGCGGGTTCCCGGACGGCTGCGCAAGGAGCGGTGGCACCGCGAACGACGACCGAGGAGCTGCTGGCGGCGCTCTGGTGCGAGGTCCTGGGGCGCGACCGGGTGGGGGTCCACGACAGCTTCTTCGAGCTGGGCGGGCACTCGCTGCTCGCCACGCGGCTCGTCTCCCGGGTGCGGGCCACGTTCGGCCGCGACCTTCCGCTGGCCCGCCTGTTCGAGGCACCGACCGTGGCCGAGGTGGCGCGCCTCCTCGACGAGGCCCGCGGCGGCGTGGTGCGGTCGGCGCCGATCCTGCCGGTGCCGCGCACGGGGGACCTCCCCCTCTCCTTCGCCCAGGAGCGCCTCTGGTTCCTCGACCGCATCCAGCCGGGGTCGGCGTACAGCGTACCGCTCGCCCTGCGCCTGCGCGGCACGCTCGACGCCGGACGGCTCGGCAGGGCCTTCGGATCGATCGTGGCCCGCCAGGAGGCGCTGCGCACCGTCTTCACCGAACGCGACGGCGAGCCGGCGCAGCGCATCCTGCCGGCTGGCCCGCCGGAGGCCTGGCCGCTGCCGGCCGTCGACCTGTCCGCTCTCGCGGGGGCTGAGACCCTCGCGGTCAGGCTCGCCGAGCGAATCGCCGAGGACGAGGCGCTGCGGCCGTTCGACCTGGCCACCGGCCCGCTGCTCCGCACCCTGCTGCTGCGGCTCGGCACTGATGGAGCCGGCGACCACGTGCTGCTCCTCAACATGCACCACATCGTGTCGGACGGCTGGTCGCTCGGCGTGCTCCTGAGCGAGCTGGCGGCGTTCTATGGCGGCGCGCCCGAGAGTCTGCCGGAGCTGCCGGTGCAGTACGCCGACTTCGCGGTCTGGCAGAAGGACTGGCTGCGCGGCCAGGAGCTCGAGCGGCAGATGGCCTACTGGCGGCGGCAGCTCGCGGGCGCGCCGGCCGTGCTCGACCTGCCGACCGACCGGCCGCGCCCGCTCCTGGGCACCACGAACGGCGCGCGCCGGCGGGTGAGCCTGGCCGCCGGGCTCACCGCCCGTCTCGCGGCGCTCGGGCGCGAGCAGGGAGCCACGCTGTTCATGGTCCTCCTCGCCGCCTGGGGCACGCTGCTCCACCGCTTCAGCCGGCAGGCGGACCTGAACGTGGGCACGCCGATCGCCGGCCGCAACCGCTCGGAGACCGAGCGCCTGGTCGGCTTCTTCGTCAACACCCTGGTGCTGCGGCAAGAATTTACTGGAGAGGGGGGCGGTGCCCCGCTCTTCCCGGAGCTGGTGGCGCAGGTGCGCCGCACGGCGCTCGCCGCCTACGACCACCAGGACCTGCCGTTCGAAAAGCTGGTCGACGAGCTCCGGCCCGAGCGCGACATGAGCCATCAACCGCTCTTCCAGGTCATGTTCGCGTTGCAGAACGCCCCGCTCGGCGCTCTGGAGCTGCCCGGGCTGACCCTGGAGCCCACCGAGCTGGGGGCGACCATCGCCAAGTTCGACCTGACGCTCAACCTGATGGAGCTGGGCGGGGTCCTGGGCGGCTCGCTCGAATACAACACCGATCTGTTCGACACGGCGACGGCGGCCCGTCTGGTGGCGCACTGGGGCGTCCTCCTGGAAGAGATCGCCGCGCATCCCAATCGCCGGGTCCTGGACCTACCCCTCCTCACCGCGGGCGAGCGGCATCAGCTCACGATCGAATGGGCGGACGCCCGGCCGGAGCCGAGAGGGCTCCTCCTCCACCAGGTCATCGAGCGGCAGGTCGATCTGCGGCCACACGCTCCGGCCCTGGAGTACCTGGACGTCCGCTTCACCTACCGGGAGCTGGAGAGCCGGGCCAACCAGCTGGCGTGGACCCTGCGCGAGCTCGGCGTCGAGCCGGATACGCGGGTGGCGCTCTGCGTCGGGCGCGGCGCCGACATGATCATCGCCATGATCGGCGTGCTCAAGGCCGGGGCCGCCTACGTGCCCCTCGACCCCGCCCATCCCCAGGAGCGCCTCGCCTTCATGCTGCGCGACAGCGGCGCGCGGGTCCTGCTCACCCAGGAGAGCCTCCTCGGCCACCTCCCGGAGACCGGGGTGCGCGTCCTCTGCCTCGACCGCGACTGGGCCGAGATCGCCCGCCGGCCGGAGAGCCGCCCGGAGAATCTCGTCTCGCCGCTCAACCTGGCTTACGTCATCTACACCTCGGGGTCGACCGGCACGCCCAAGGGGGTCCTCGTGCCGCACGAGGCCGTGGCGGCGTACAGCCAGGTCTGCTCGGCGGTCTACGGCAGTGGGCCGGGGGACCGCAACCTCCAGTTTTCCTCGATCAGCTTCGACGCGAGCGTCGAGGAGATCTACAGCGCCTTGACCCGCGGGGCCACGCTGGTGGTGCGCGGCGACGTGCAGGAGGGGGTTTCCGAGTTCCTCGAACAGTGCCGCGCGCAGGGCATCACGCTGCTGCAGCTTCCGACCGCGTACTGGCACCAGCTGGTGACCGCCATGGAGGCCGAGTCGCTCACCCTCCCCGAGAGGATCCGCCTGCTGTTCGTCGGCGGCGAGAAGATGCTCGCGCAGCGGCTGGTGGCCTGGTCGAAGCTGGTGCCCCCCGGGTTCCAGCTGATCAACGCCTACGGTCCCACGGAGACCACGGTCGCGACGGCCCTCTGCCCGATCCCGCCGGCGGTCGAGGTCCACAACGGCCTGCGCGAGGTGCCGATCGGCCGCGCGCTGCCCTATGCCCGCGCCCATGTGCTCGACCCGAGCCTGCGGCCGGTGCCGATCGGCGTGGTGGGCGAGATCCTGATCTCCGGTCCCAATCTTTCCCGCGGCTACCTGGACCGGCCGGGCCTGACCGCGGAGCGCTTCATCCCCAATCCCTTCTCCCATCTCTGGGGAGAGCCGGGGGAGCGCCTGTACCGCACCGGCGACCTGGTCCGCCTGCTGCCCGACGGCCTCATCGAGTTCGTCGGCCGCACGGACCACCAGGTGAAGATCCGCGGCTACCGGATCGAGCTGGGAGAGATCGAGGCGGCGCTCGCCGCGCATCCGGCCCTCGGGGAGGTCGTGGTCCTCACGCGCGCGGAGCCCTCGGGGGACGTGCAGCTCGCGGCCTACGGCGCGGTCAAGGGAGAGGTGGCGCCGACGCCCGCCGAGCTGCGCGCCTGGCTGGAGGAGCGCCTCCCCGCCTACATGGTCCCGGTGGTCATCCAGGTCCTCCCAGCGATGCCGGTCAACGCGCAGGGCAAGGTGGACCGCCGCGCCCTGGAGCGCCTGGCGCCGCGGACCCGGGAGCGGGCCGACTTCGCGCCGCCGCGCAACGTGCTGGAAGCGGCGATCGCGCAGGTCTGGCGCGAGGTCTTCGGCCTGGAGGGGCAGGAGGGCGCCGAGGCGATCGGCATCCACGACAACTTCTTCGACTCGGGCGGCAACTCGCTCCTCCTGGTGAAGCTGCACAGCCGCCTGCAGAAGGCCCTCGAAAGGAATTTCCCGCTCGTCGAGATGTTCAAGCACCCGACCATTGCCGCGCTCGCCGCGAGCCTGGGCGCCGAAGCTCCCGCCCAACCCTCGCTCGAAAAGGCGCGCGCTCGGACCGACACCCGCCGTGAGTCGATGCGGCAGCTGCAACAGCTCCGGGAGCAACGCCGGAGAGGACGCTGAAGGAGCCCGTCATGAGCCATCCTGAGCCCGAGACCCCGCACGGAATCGCCATCGTCGGCCTGGCCGGACGCTTCCCCGGCTCTCCCACCCTGGAGAGCTTCTGGCAGAACCTGCGCGAGGGGAGGGAGTGCATCACGGTCTTCACCGAGGCGGAGCTGCTCGGCGCCGGGGTGTCCCCCGCCGAGCTGGCCGACCCGCGCTACGTCCGCGCGCGCGGCACGCTCGCCGGAGTCGAGCTGTTCGATCCCGGCTTCTTCGGCTTCACGCCGCGCGAGGCCGAGCTGCTCGATCCGCAGCACCGCCTGTTCCTGGAGACCGCCTGGTTGGCCCTGGAGAACGCGGGGTGCGACCCCGACCGCTTCTCCGGCCGGGCGGCGGTTTTCGGCGGCTCGGGGTCCGGCACGTACCTGCTGCACAACCTGCTGCCGAACCGCGAGCTGCTGGAGAAGGTGGGCGTCCTCCAGGCGATGCTGATGAACGAGGGAGACTTCCTGACCACCCGGGTCTCCTACAAGCTGAACTTGAAGGGGCCGAGCGTGCTGGTGCAGACCGCCTGCTCGACCTCGCTGGTGGCGATCCACCTGGCCTGCCAGAGCCTGCTCTCGGGCGAGAGCGACCTGGCGCTCGCCGGCGGCGTCTCGGTCGACACGCCGCAGACCGCGGGCTATTTCTTCCAGGAGTCGGGCGTCATGTCCCCGGACGGGCACTGCCGCGCCTTCGACGAGCGGGCGGAAGGGACGGTCAACGGCTCGGGCGTGGGCGTCGTGGTGCTCAAGCGCCTCGCCGACGCCCTTGCCGACGGCGACACGGTCCATGCCGTGATCCTCGGCTCGGCGGTCAACAACGACGGCTCGGCCAAGGTCGGCTTCACCGCGCCCAGCGTCGAGGGGCAGTCCGAGGCGGTCGCCGAGGCCCTGCTGATGGCGGGCGTCGAGCCCGAGACGATCGGCTATATCGAGGCGCACGGCAGCGGCACGCAGCTGGGAGACCCGATCGAGGTCGCGGCGCTGACCCAGGCCTTCCGCGGCGCCACCGAGCGCGCGGGCTTCTGCGCGCTCGGCTCGGTGAAGACCAACCTGGGGCACTGCAACGCCGCGGCCGGCGTGGCCGGGCTGTTCAAGACCGTGCTCTCGCTCCAGCACGGGGAGATCCCGCCGAGCCTCGGGTTCGAGCGGCCGAACCCGCAGATCGACTTCGCGGCGAGCCCGTTCTTCGTCAACACCCGGCTGTCTTCCTGGCCGGATCTCGAGGCTCCGAAGAGGGCCGGCGTCAGCTCCTTCGGCCTGGGCGGCACCAACGCCCACGTGGTGCTGGAGGAGGCGCCGCCGTGCGAAGCTTCGGCGCCGCCCTCCCGCGCCGCCCAGCTCCTCGTCCTTTCGGCCCGCACACCCACGGCGCTTGACACGGCCACGGCCAACCTTGCGGAGCACCTCCAGGGGCTGCCCGCGGACGACGCGGCGGGTCTCGCCGACATCGCCTGGACTCTCCAGACGGGGCGCCGCCTCTTCGAGCACCGGCGCATCGCCGTGGCCCGCACCCCGGCCGAGGCCGCCGCGACGCTGGCCGATCCCAAGCGCGCGGTGACCGGCGCAACCGGCGGCCGGCGCGATGGCGGAGAAGGGGAACACCCGGTCGTCTTTCTGTTCCCCGGCCTGGGCGACCAGTATCCGGACATGGCGCGCGGCCTCTACGCGGCCGAGCCGCTGTTCCGCGAGATCGTCGACGCGTGCGCCGAGCGCCTGCGTCCCGAGCTCGGGCTCGATCTGCGCGAGGTGTTGTTTTCGGAAGATGGCCCAGCCCGGACGGCGGGATCGCAGGGACCGGACCTGCGGGCTCTGCTGCGCCGCAACGGCGAGGCCGACGATCCCGCCGCCGCCCGGCTCGCCGAGACGGCGGTGGCCCATCCGGCGGTCTTCGTCGTCGAATACGCCCTGGCCCGCCTGCTCATGTCCTGGGGCATCCGCCCCGAGGCGATGATCGGCTACAGTATCGGCGAGTACGTCGCCGCCTGCCTCTCCGGGGTGCTGAGCCTGGAGGACGCGCTCCAGGTGGTGGCGCGGCGGGCGAAGCTCATCCAGGAGCTGCCGGAGGGCGCCATGCTCGCCGTGCCGCTCGGCGAGAGCGAGGTGCGCCCCCTCCTCGGCAGCCTGGAGGAGCGGATCTCGGTCGCGGCCACCAACGGTCCGCATTTCTGCGTGGTCGGCGGGCCGCGCGAGGCGCTGGAGGAGCTGAGCGGGCGGCTGGCCGAGCGCGGCGCGAGCTGCATCTTCCTGCAGACGACCCACGCCTTCCACTCGTTGATGATGGAGCCGGCCATGGGCCGCTTCGGCGAGGTGCTGCGCGGCGTGCGGATGGGCACGCCCGAGATCCCCTACCTGTCGAACGTCACCGGCACCTGGATCACCGAGGAGGACCTGGCGGACCCGGCCTACTGGGCTCGCCACATGCGCGGCACGGTGCGCTTCGCCGAAGGGCTGTCCGAGCTCCTCGGCACGCCCAACCGGATCTATCTGGAGGTCGGCCCGGGCGCCACGCTGGGCACGCTGGTCAAGCAGCACGAGGCCGCGCCGGCCGGCGCGGTGACCGTCGCGACGCTGCGGCGGGGGAGCGAGGAGCGCGACGACGTGGAGGTCCTCCTGGAGGCGGCCGGCCGCCTGTGGACCGCGGGCGCCTCGGTGGACTGGACGGAGCTCCATGGTGGTGAACGGCGCATGCGCGTGCCGCTGCCGGGGTATCCCTTCGAGCGGACCCGCTGCTGGATCGAGCCGCCGTCGAGAGCCGAAGCCGCGCACCGGATCGCGGAGCTGCCGCCCGCCGAGCCCGGCGCGTCGGATGCCACCCACCGCGACGACGTCGGCGAATGGTTCTGGGTCCCGGCCTGGCGGCAGGCGACACCGCCTCTCGGCGCCGCGGCGGCGCCGGGAAGCTGGCTCCTCTTCGTCGACTCTGCCGGCCTAGGCGAGCGCGTGGCCGCGCGTCTGCGGCAGATGGGCCGGAAGGTGGCGACCGTCGCCGCCGGGACGGACTTCACGGAGGACGGAGACGGGGCATTCACCGTCGACCCGGCGCAGCGGGCGCACTACGACAGCCTGATCCAGCAGCTCGGGGGCCGGGAGGAGGGGCTCCCCACGCACGTCCTCCACCTCTGGGGAGCCACGGCCGAGGAGCCGTCCTACGACGACGCGCAGCGCGCGGGCCTGCTCAGCCTGATGTTCCTGGAGCAGGCGCTCACCCAGGCGGCGGGGGGGACCGAAGGGCCGGCCATCCGCATCGGCGTCGTCACCTCCGGCGCCTGCGAGGTGGTCGACGGCGACCGGGTGGTCCCCGCGCGGGCCACGGTGCTCGGCGCCTGCAAGGTGATCCACCAGGAGTCGCGGCAGCTCACCTGCGCGAGCCTCGACGTGGCCCTGCCCGCCGCCGGGTCCTCCTCCGAAGAGCGGCTGATCGGCCAGCTCCTCGCCGAGATGGAGGTGCCCGAGGCCGAGTTGGAGCCGGCGATAGCCTACCGCGGCCGGCAGCGCTGGGTCCGCACGTTCGAGACCGTGCGCCTGCCGGAGGAGATCGGGCCCGGCGCTTCGCGCCTGCGGCCGGACGGCGCCTATCTGATCACCGACGGCGTCCACGCCGTGGGTCTCGGCATGGCCGAGGCGCTGGCCGGGCTCGGAGCGCGGGTGGCGGTGCTGCTGCCTCCGGACTTCCCGCCAGACGAGAAGTGGATTGAGATCCGCGACGTGCCGGCGGCGCCGCCGGGCCTGGACGTGGCCGGCGCGGCCGTGCGGCGCCTGCTGCCGCTCCTAGAGCGCGGCCTGGCCGTGCTGCGCGCCGACCTCGCCGATCCGGCCTCCCTGGCCGGCGCGCTGACCGAGGCGCGGAGCCGCCTCGGCGGGCTCGACGGCGTGCTCCATGCCGCGGCGCCGTTCACCGGCGGCCTGATCCAGCTCAAGACGCCCGAAAGCCTGGACACGGCCCTGCGGCCGGTGGCGCGCGGCGCCGAAGCTCTGTTCGCGGCACTCGACCAGACCGGCATCACACCGGATTTCGTCCTCCTCACCGGCTCGACCCTGGCGTTCTCGGGCGGCCTGGGGCAGATCGACATCGCGGCGGCCGGCTGCTACCTGGACGCGCTCGCGCAGCGCCGGATGGCGGAGGAGGGGCCCTACACCGTGGTCGCCCACTGGGACCCCTACCAGTGGGCCGGCTGGCTGGCCGCCGGCACCGCGGCCATCTCCGGCCTGCAGCCGGGGCAGCTCGAGCAGGAGCTGGAGTCGTTCGGCACCCGGCCGGAGCGGAGCGCGGAGGCGCTGCGCCGGCTGCTCGCGACACCGCTCCAGCGGGTCGTGGTCACGGCGCGCGACCTGCGGGCGCTCATCTCCGAGACCGACGCCTTCACCATCGAGGCCTTCATGGCGCAGATGCAGAAGGCCCACTCCGACCAGGAGGCGCGGGGGCGGACGGGCATCCCGACGCCCTACGTCGAGCCGACGAGCGACCTGGAGCGGCAGGTGGCCGCGATTTGGGAGGAGCTGTTCGGCATCCGGCCGATCGGCATCGAGGACAACTTCCTGGAGCTGGGCGGCCACTCGCTCCTGGCGATCCAGATGGCGACCCAGCTCCGCAGCGCGTTCGGGGTCGACCTGCCGGTGACCGTGCTGTTCGAGGCGCCGACGGTGGGCGCGCTGGCCGTGGCGATCGCCCGCGAGCAGGGCGGCGGCGAGGACCCGGACGAGCTGGAGCGCCTGCTCGCGCTGGTCGAGGGCCTGTCCCCGGAAGAGGCGTTGAAGAAGATGGAAGAGATGGGCGTCTCGCCGGAGGAGGTCTTCCAGTAAATGGCCATCACCGACCGCCTGTCCGCGCTCACGCCCGAGCAGCGGGCGCTGTTCGAGAAACTGCGCGAGCAGAAGAAGCAGCAGCAGAAGCCCGCGGCCGCCCGGGCGCCGCAGCCGCCGCCGATCGCGAGGCGGGGGCAGGGAGAATACTGGCCGCTGTCGTTCGACCAGGAGCGCCTGTGGTTCCTCTACACGCTGAACCCGCGGGACACGGCCTACAACATCGACACGGCCTCGCGCATCCGCGGCCGGCTCGACTTCGCGGCCCTGCAGCAGGCCTTCCAGGAGATCCCGAAGCGCCACGAGATCTGGCGCACGGCGTTCCCCGCGGTCGACGGCCGGCCGGTGCAGGCCGTGCTGCCGGAGATGCGCCTGCCGAGCGCGATCGTCGACCTGCGGGCGCTGCCGCCGGAGCTGCGCGAGCCCGAGGCGCACCGGAGGATGGTCGACAACACGCGCACCCCCTTCTCGATGGAGACGGGGCCGCTCGTCCGGGCCGTGCTGCTGCGCCTGGAGGACGAGGACTGCATCGTCGCGCTGGTCGTCCATCACATCGTGACCGACTGGGTGACCTTCCAGCTCTTCTGGCGGGAGATCGGCCTCCTTTACGAGTCGTTCATCGCGGGAGACCCCTCTCCGCTGCCCCCTCCGGTGGTGCAGTTCGCCGACTACACGGCCTGGCAGCGCGAGTGGATGCGCGGCGAGGTGGAGGAGTTTTTCCTGCGCTACTGGACCGAGCACCTGCGCGACGCGCCGCTGGCCCTGGAGGTGCCCACGGACCGGCCGCGCCGGCCGGCCGTCACCAGCAACGGCGACCGGGTGGAGGTGCGCTTCGAGCGCGCGGCGGAGCTCAAGGCGATGGCGCGGCGCGAAGGGCTGACTCCGTTCATGACCGTGCTCGCCGCCTACCAGCTTCTCCTCGCGCGCTGGTCGGGAGAGGACAAGGTGATCGTCGGCTCGCCGAACGCCAACCGCAACCGGATCGAGATCCAGGAGATCTTCGGCTTCTTCCTGACCCAGCTCCCCTTCTGCACCGACTTCTCGGGAGACCCGACGCTGCGCGAGGCGCTGCGCCGGACGCGCGACGTGGCGCTCGCCGCCTACGGGCACCAGGACCTCCCGTTCGGCAAGCTGGTCGAGGCCCTGCATCCGGAGCGCGACCTGTCGCGCGCGCCGATCATCCAGGTCGTCCTGCTGCTGCTCGACGGCTCCGTCCTCTCGCCCAAGCTCGCCGACCTCGAGCTGGCGCCGGTCGACATCCACGACGGCAACGCGCGCTACGACGTGATGTTCGCCATGTGGGACCACCCCGAGCTGATCCATGGCTGGTACGAGTACAACGCGGATCTCTGGGACAAGACCACGGCCGCCCGCCTGGTCGAGGGGTTCCTCCAGCTCCTCGACCAGATGCTGGCCGATCCGGAGCGCCGGCTCTCGGAGATTTCCCTGCTCTCGCCGGCCGCCCGCCACCAGACGCTGGTCGAATGGAACGACACGGCCGCGCCGCTGGACCTGCCGGCCGTACCCCAGCTTCTCGCGCAGCGCGCCGAGGAGACACCGAAAGCCGTGGCGGTCGAGGGGGAGGACGGCGCGGTGCTCACCTACGCCGAGCTGGAGCGCCGGGCCCTGGGGATCGCCGCCTGGCTATGCGGCCAAGGAGTGCGGGCCGGCGACCGCGTCGGCGTGCGCCTGGAGCGCACGCCGGACCTGGTCGCGGCGCTGCTCGGCGTCTGGCGGGCGGGGGCGGCGTATGTGCCGCTCGACCCCGCGCACCCGGAGGAGCGGTTGGGGGTGATCCTGGAGGATGCCGGGGTGGCCACGGTGATCACCGAAATCAAGGACTTCAAGGACGGCAAGGACTTCAACGACAAAGAAACCGGCGCGTCCTTGGAGTCCTTGCAGTCCTTGAAGTCCTTGCCCCCCGAAGCGACCGCCTACGTGCTCTTCACCTCGGGGTCCACGGGCCGGCCCAAGGGCGTCGAGGTGAGCCACCGCTCGCTGGCGAACCTGCTCCGCTCGATGGCCGGCCTCTACGGGCTCGGCCCGGCCGACGCCCTCCTGGCGGTGACCACCGTCTCCTTCGACATCGCCGGCCTGGAGCTGTTCCTGCCGTTGATCACCGGCGGGCGCGTGCTGCTGGCGAGCCGCGCGACGGCGGGCGACGGCGCGGCTCTGGCGCGGGCTGTCGACGCGCGGGGCGCGACCGTGCTCCAGGGCACGCCGGCCACCTGGCGCCAGCTCGCCGATTCTGATTGGACCGGGAAACCGGGGCTCCTGCGCCTCTGCGGTGGCGAGGCGCTCGACCGGGATCTGGCGGGCCGCCTGCTCGCCCTGCCTGGTGGAGCGCTGTGGAATGAGTACGGCCCCACCGAGACCACCATCTGGTCGACCGTCCAGCGGGTGGAGCGGAACGAGCCGGCGGCGGCCCTGCCGATCGGCCGGCCGATCGCCAACACCACGGTCTTCCTGTTGGGGCGGGATCTCTGCCCGGCCCCGCTCGGTGGAGTCGGCGAGCTGTGCCTGGGCGGCGCCGGTGTGGCGCGCGGCTATCTCGGGCGCCCGGAGCTGACCGCGGAGCGGTTCGTGCCAGATCCTTTTCATCGGACGGATCGGTCGGATCGGACAGATCGGTCCGATACCACTCCCCTCTACGGCGCCCGCCTCTACCGGACGGGCGACCTCGCCCGCTGGCTGGCCGACGGGCGTCTGGAGTACCTGGGGCGCACCGACCACCAGGTCAAGCTGCGCGGCTTCCGCGTCGAGCTGGGCGAGATCGAGGCCGCGCTGCGCCGCCACCCGGCGGTCCGCGCGGCCGCCGTGGTGTTGCAACGGAAAGGCGAGGGGACGCGCCTGCTGGCCGCCATTGTTCCAGAAAGTCCGGAGGCGGCGCCGGACCCGGCCGCGCTCCGCGAGTCGCTGCGCGGAACGCTGCCCGAGTACATGATCCCGGCGGCCTTCGCCCTGCTCGACGCCCTGCCGCTCTCGCCCAGCGGCAAGGTGGACCGCAAGGCCCTGGAGCGCCTCGATCCCGAGCTCTCGCAGGGCGACGGACCGGAGCCGCAGGGAGAGGACGAGGAGCTTCTCGCCAGCCTCTGGCGCCAGGTGCTTGGCGTCGAGCGGGCCGGCGCGGCCGACGACTTCTTCGCCCTGGGCGGCCACTCGCTGCTCGCCACCCGGCTGACGCTCCTCATCCGCGACGCCTTCGGGGCAGACCTGCCGGTGCGCGCCATCTTCCAGGCCCCGACGATCGCGGCGCAGGCGCGGATGATCGCCTCGCTCCGGGACGGCGGCAATCTCGTCGCCAGCGCGCCGATCCCGCGGCTGCCGCGCGACGGCTGGCCGCTGCGGGCGCCGCTCTCCTTCGCCCAGGAGCGCCTCTGGTTCCTCGACCGCCTGATGCCAGGGAGCCCGGTCTACAACCTCTCCGTGGCCCTGCGCCTCGACGGGCCGCTCGACCCGGATGCGCTGGCCGCCGCCTTCGACCGCCTGGTCGAGCGCCAGGAGGCGCTGCGCACCGCGCTCCCCGAGCGCGACGAGCGGCCCGTGCAAGAGGTCGCGCCGAGTGGCGGCTTCGCGCTCCAGGAGATCGATCTCTCCGCCTCGGCCGACCCGGAGGCGGACGCCCGCCGGCTCGCCGCGGCCGACGCCTTGCGCCCGTTCGACCTCGCGTCCGGGCCGCTGCTGCGCGGCACGCTGCTGAATCTTTCTCGGGAGGGGGGGCCGGAGCGGCACGTCCTCCTCCTCTCCATGCACCACGCCGTGTCGGACGCCTGGTCGATGGGCGTCCTGGTGGACGACCTGACGGCCCTCTATGCCGGCCGGCCGCTCCCCGAGCTGCCGGTCCAGTACGCCGACTACGCGGTCTGGCAGCGCGAGCGCCTCACCGACGAGGAGATCGGCCGCCAGCTCGCCTTCTGGCGCGATCAGCTCGCGGGCGCGCCCCCGGTGCTCGACCTCCCGGCGGACCGGCCGCGGCCGGCCGTCCAGAGCCTGCGCGGCGGCGTGGTGCCGTTCGACCTCGATATCGGCGGGAGTGGCACGAGCGCCGCCCTGGCCGATCTGGCCCGGCGCGAGGGGGCCACCCTCTACATGGCCCTGCTCGCGGGTTGGGGCGCCCTGCTGGGACGCCTCGCGGACCAGCGCGACCTGGTCGTGGGCACGGCCGTGGCGAACCGCGACCGGCCCGAGGTGGAGCGGCTGATCGGCTTCTTCGTCAACACCCTGGCCCTGCGGGTCGACCTGACGGGCGCGCCGTCGTTCGACGACCTCGCCGGCCGGCTCCGCCACCGCGTGCTCGACGCCTTTTCGCACCGCGACCTGCCGTTCGAGAAGCTGGTCGAGGAGCTGCAGCCGGCCCGCGACCGCAGCCGCCAGCCGGTCTTCCAGGTGATGCTGACGTTCCAGAACGTCCCGCGGGGCAGGGCCGATCTGGCGGGCCTCTCCCTGACCCCGCTGGAGGTCGAAGGGCAGACGACCAAGTTCGACCTGACGCTGACCCTCTTCGAAGATGGCGGGCGGGTCGTGGGGCGGCTCGAATACGCCAGCGACCTGTTCGACCGCGCGACGGTCGAGCGCTGGATCGGCGGCTTCGGCCGCCTCCTCGCGGGCGCCGCGGCGGACCCCGCGACGCGCGTGGCCGAGCTGCCGCTGCTCTCACCTGAAGAGCTGCAACAGGTGCTCGCCGCGCCCAACCAGACGGCCGTCGCCTACCCGCGCGACGCCGCGCTCGGCGACCTTTTCACCGAGCAGGCGGCCCGCCATCCGGCGGACCAGGCGATCGTCTCGGACGCTCAGAACGTCTCCTGGGAGGATCTGGAGCGCCGCTCGGCGCGCATCGCCCGGCGGCTGCTCGACCGGGGAGTCAGGCTGGAAGCGCGCGTCGGGCTGCTGGCCGACCGGACTCCGGACCTGATCGCCGGGCTCCTCGGCATCGTCCGGGCCGGCGGCGCCTACGTGCCGCTCG
>DATFPH010000148.1:0-28006 GCA_035264905.1 Thermoanaerobaculia bacterium | reverse complement strand
AAGGGGCTGACGCACAATCCATCTTGATGAGCCTTCTGCGGACCTCTCAGCAGCGTGGGCTCAACTCGATCGCTCTTTTCAGTACAATTCTCCGCAGTCCCCGACCACCCTCCTGCAAAGACCTGCTGCCGGCGCCAGCCCGGTAAACAGATACTCCCTATCTTCATTCAGCGCCTGAACCGCCTTAGAAACGATAGCTCCAATTCGCTTATCCTCGTCGTCCGCGTCCCAATTTAGCTCGGCATACAATTCCTGAAGCAAATTTCTCTTTACGCTCTTCTGCTCGTGATTTATATCTATAAAAAGCTGCGCCTGCTGGCTCGCGGGAAGATTCTGGAAAGCAAGGACGCTGAGGTAGGCCGTCTTGGCGCGCTGGAGCCCAGAGTATGCAAACAGCCGGTGTTGCCCGTCGATAATCCAAGCGGACCGATATGCTGGGGCAAGGTGAAGGGTGCCGTAACGTGCGCCTTCCGGCCCCCCTTGCTGACTGCTCTTCTCGAAGCGCACAGTCCTGCGACCCTCGAGGCTAAGCACGATATTGGTCGGGAATACTCCGTTCTGGTTGATGTACTGGCGAATTTTCTTCAGCCTGCTCTTCTTGATCATTCGCTGGTAGGTGTCTACATCAGTCGCCTTTCCCTTTGCTCGGTGAGACACATAGGCAATCTTGAGCAAGGCTTCGGGCGTGATCGAGAAGGTGAAGCATGTGTGTTTTCCCATTTTGGCTTCGAGTGCTGGAACTGCAATTTGGAGACCGTGGATTTTCTTTCCGGGCAACATATCCGCAAAGAATTGATATTTTGCTGCCGGGCCTAAGTGAGAGATCAACTGCTCGTAGTACGCTAAATCATTCTCGTTGAACAAGGCCACTTTTTGCTCTTGCGCCTTCTCGATTTCGCGTTCTGATAGCATCAGGTTCGATGTAAACATTGCCAAGACGGGGACGCGCTTGTGATCGAGGGGAAACTGCGTGTTCGCCGCGTTGGCGAAACGTTCCCTTATGAGGTTATGATCAGCCAAGTACTCGGCAAAGCTTGAATCTCTTCTGGGGGCTGGCGCCGATTTGCATCCGATTGCGATAGCGATATCGAGATCGAGTCCAACGACGCCAAGCTGATTGATCTCCCCTTCATTCTTGGTTCTGGCCTGGCGAAGGATCGCATTACCCTCCCCAGAAAGGTGAGTGAAGTCCATGGCGTACAATAGGGACCAGACTCGATCCTGCAAGAGGATATCCTGGGGCTTTGGCCTGAACAAACGCGTAGTCGCCTTGTTCTTTCGTTGAACCAACCAACCCTGAGCCAGATGCTCCGGAATATCAACGTTGCGAACTGTGCGAAACTCTTGATCACGGCTCTTGCGGCGAGCCAAGGCCTTGAGTTCTTCGGTTCTGAAGAGATTTTCGATCATGAGTGCTTTCTATTCAGCGGCACGCTATGCCCGACAGTAATTTCACTTTGGAGATTCTACAGCACACGCGCCAACTATAGCAGGGTCTCGCTGCCGCAGGAGGATCGCGCAATGCTCGATAAGTACTCAAAGAGATGACGCGGGAGAAGCTCGACTGCGCCTAGGATCTATGGTTTGACCTCGCTCAGCCGACGAACGACTTCGATCCCCCTATATGCACGGCGTATTTGTCTTCTGTCACCTCGATCTCGAGCCTACCCCTACCGAGGCGGACACCCGTGAAACGGCAGGCGGCCACGGCGCCAGCGGCGGCAATCAGAGTCGGAGGAGAATACGAAGCCGGTCTTCAATCAGCTCCAGCGTCTCCCCGCTCACAAGGCCGAGACGCTTCAGTAGCCGCTCCTTCGAAATGGATCGGACGGCTTCGCAAAGGGCGGCGCTCTCGACAGTCAAGCCGCCTTCAGGGGGCATCATGCGGACGTGAAAGGGAATCGGGCGGAGCCGTGAGGTGATCGGAACAGCGATCACCAAACCTGCGGATCCCCGATTGAAGAGATCATCGGAGACGATAAGGATCGGCCTGGTTCCGGCCTGCTCATGGCCACGGATCGGGTCGAGTTGGGCCAGCCAGACCTCACCTCGTGCCGGCGCGCTCAACCCGTCCTCTTCCCGGTCGTGGTGAGCTTTCCTTCCTCTGCCCAGGTCTCGCCTTCCAATCCGTCGGAGAGCCCCTCCCACTCGGCCTGCTCAGCCTGGACTTCCCGCCAGGCTTCCGGGTCGTTTCTCAGTACAGCGTAGGCGGCGTTTGCTTCCTCGAGGAGACGCCGGCGGCGATACTCCTCGACAGCTTTTTCCAGGACCGCCTGCATAGACCGATGCTCGGCCTGCGCTATTTCACGCAAGGTCTGGTGCGTGTGCACGTTGATACGAACCATGGCCTGCCCCATCCGTCAACCTCCTTGTCGACAGAGGAGTATACTCCCGATCAAGCAGTCGTCCTCCTCACTGCACCACCACCCGCACCGCCCCCGATGCGCCCTCCGAAAACGGCAACCGCACCTGAAACGTGTGCTCCCCCGGCGTGAGCTTCCACCGCGTCGTGTACGGGTAGTCGACGGTCTCGTATGGCCGGCCGTCGACGTACCAGACGACTTGGCGGACGGGAGGATTGACCACGACGCTCAGGGCCAGGGTCGAGAGGTCCGGCGGGGTTTCAGGGTCACGCAGGAGGCGGACGCCGTTGTCTGGCGAGGTGATGCGCAGGCGGATGGGTCTCGAAGGATCGAGCACGGCGTGGACCACGCCGGATCCCGGTCCCATCATTCCCGGACGGAAGGCGCTCACCGCTTCGGGTGGGCGCGGCAGGGCGACCGAGGCCTGCCAGGCGGCGTAGCGCGGCGGCAGCTCGGTGAAGGTTCGCACCTCCACCTCGGAGCGCGGCGTGTCGGCCGTGGCCAGCAGGCCGGTGCGGCGGTCCACTGCGCGGCGCTGGTGGACCCGGCAGTCGTCGACCGGCTCCTCTCCTGGACGGAACCATTCGAGGAAGACCTGGTCGCAGGCGTCGGTCGCTCGGTGGCCGGTCAGGGCGCAGACCCGGGCGGGCTGCCAGCCGCGCGGCGGCGGAAAGGTGAGGTCGTCCAGGCCGTCTGCCTGGTCCCGGTGGAGGACGAGGAGGACCTTCTGGACCAGCTCGGCCGCCGAGAGATAGCCGCTCAGGTGGTTCATCGGGCGGAAATCGGGGTGGCCGACCCAGACGCCGACCAGGTAGCGGCTCGACCAGGCCACGGCCCAGGCGTCGTGGAAGTTGGTCGAGGTGCCGGTCTTCACCGCCACCGGGAAGCGGTACTCGGCCGTGCCCATCCGCGGAAAGGTGGGGAGCCGCGCCTGCGGGTCGGAGAGGAAGAGGGTGACGAGCCGCGCCGTCTCCTCCGAGAAGATCCGCCGCGGCGGCGGCAGCTCCTGGCCACTGTGCCAGCGATAGCCGGTGAGGCGGCCGTCTCCGGCCAGCGCCAGATAGGCGGCGGTCAGCTCTTCCAGGGTCACCGGCAGTCCGCCGATGGCGAGCCCCAGCCCATAGTAGCGGGCCGGCCGCGCGCCGTCGGTCAGGCCGAGGTCGCGGAACAGGCCATAGCCTTCGTCGAGCCCGATCCGGCTCAGCAGCTCGACCGCCGGGACGTTCCGCGAGTTGGCCAACGCGACGCGCGGCAGGAGCGGACCGAGGAAGACGTCGTCCGCGTTGGTGACGCCCCCCGGGCCGCGCTGGAGGTCGTCCAGCACGGTCGCCGGACTGATCGCGCCGCGCTCCAGAGCATGGGCCCAGAGAAAGGGCTTGAGGGCGCTGCCGGCGGAGCGGCGCACGCGGGTGTAGTCGATGGCCCCCGCCTGATGGCCGGCGAAGTAGTCGCCCGAGCCCACCCAGGCGCGCACCTCGCGGCTCTTCAGGTCGAGGACGATCATCGCGGCATTGCCGGCGCCGCGGCTCTCCCAGTCGCGCAGCGAGGTCCAGGTGAGCCAGGAGACCTCTTTCTGGAGGTCCAGGTCCAGGGTGGTCTGGACGAGGGGTGGCAGCTTTTCCCGGTCCGGATTCTTCCTCGAATGGGCCAGCAATGATTCGAGGCGGAGCACCGCGTGCAGGGCCTGATCGGGCCGCCGCCCCTTGTCCGGCAAGCGGAGCTCCGCGATCTGGCGGCGGGCCAGCTCGTGCTCGGCGGAGGTGAGCACGCCGCGCTCGGCCAGCCAGTCGAGCACCCGCTTGCCGCGCTCGGCGGCACGGTGCCGGCCCCGCGGGAAGAACGGGTTCATGGTCCCCGGCGCCTGCGGCAGGGCGGAAAGGAACGCGATCTCGGCCCAGCTCAGGTCCTCCACCGGCTTGTCGAAGTAACGCCGGGCCGCATAGGAGATCCCGTGGATACGGTTGCCGTACGGAACGATCCGCAGGTAGTGGCGCAGCACCTCCTCGCGCCCGTAGCGGGCCGTCAGGAGCATCGCAGTCAGCGCCTCGACGGCTTTGCGCCGGTAGCCGCGCGCGCCGGGGGTCTGCATGCGGGCAACCTGCATGGCGAGCGTCGAAGCCCCCGAGATCCGCCGGACGGAGTGAAAGTTCTGGGACACGGCCCGCGCCACCGCCTTCGGATCGACGCCCGGATGGGACCAGAAGCGCCGGTCCTCCAGGGCGAGGGTCGCCGCCACCACGCGCGGCGGCAGCTCGTCCACAGGCCAGTAGCCGAGACCACCCTCCGCCTCCGCCCCGACCTCGCCGAGGAAACGACCCTCGCGGTCGAGGAGGAGGAAGGTGGGCGGCGGCGCCTCCAGGCGGGCGTGCCAGAGGGCGGGGACCACCACCGAAAGAACGCAGAGATAGAAGGTGACGGCTCCGCCGATGAGGAGGCGAAGCCGCCAGGAGGGGCTCTTCACTTCTTCCCCACCTCGATCCGCGCCCCCGGCGACGTCCCTTCGACCGTCAGGTCGTACATCATCTCGGCCCGCGCCGCGGGCTGCACGAAGCTCCCTTCGATCTGCGCGCGGGTGCGGAAGTAGAAGTCGTAGGTCCCCTTGGGCAGCGTGTCGTAGAAGAAGGCCACCTGGTCGTCCAGGAAGGCCACGTACGACGGCTCCAGGGTGATCCGCCCCTCGGGCTTCGCTTCGGGCGGCGCCGTGGCGAGGCTCGGATTGAGCGGCTCCATGCCGGCGGCGAGCGGGACCACCACGGCCACGAAGGTCCGGTCCTTCGGATTGACCACGCGGACGTGATCCTCGACCACGTCCCCGATCTGGAACGCGTACTTCTTCGCGGGCTCGGCGATCGGCGTGCGCTCCGGCGGCACGTCCTCGCCGCGGACGCGCAGGATCTCGCGGCTCACCACGAAGCCGTTCGCCCGCGCCGCTTCCTGCGCGCCGTCGCCCGCCGGCAGGTAGGTGGTCTCGACCCGCACCAGCACGGGTCCCTTCTCGCCGCTCCGATGCACGACGCTCCCGGCGCCGCCGTCGGTGACGATCACGGCGTTGACCGGGGCTTGCGGCCCGAGGGCGAGAGCCCGCGGACCTCCGTTCCCGAAGCGGACCTCCACCGCATGCGGCGTGCTCCCGGCATAGGGCGGCTTCAGCAGCTCGGAGAGGGCGAGGAGGGCGGCGGCGTTGGCGTTCGTCGTGCCCCAGCCATCGTCGCGGCCGAGGGTGACCAGGGCGTCGACGAGGCGCGGGAAGCGCGGGTTCGCGGGCTCCTTGCGAGCAAGGGCGCGGGTCACCTCGGCCAGGGTGCGCGTCTCGCTCGGCAGGATCAGCGCGTTGCGCGCCGAGACCTTCTGCTGGAGGCCGCCATAGATCTCCTTCCCCTGGAACAGGCGGAAGACCAGCCCCTCCCAGAGCTGCCGGGCCAGCACGTCGGTGGCGGGCGACGTGGCGTCTCCGGCCTTCTCGAACGATTGGAGCACCTGCGCCACCCCCTCGACGTCGAGGAACTGGGCGCGGCGCGACAGCTCGGCGGCGTAGGCGGGATCGCCCTTGCCCGCGGCGGAGAGCGCCGCGAGAGCCCAGGCGCGCTCGGCGTAGGCCTCGCCGTCGATGAAGCGGCCGTAATCCGAGCGGAGCGACTGCTGGAGCGACCGGGTGAGCCGGTCGAGCAGCGCATCGTCCACCCGGAAGCCCGCCGTCTTCGCCTCGACCAGGAACTGCACGACCCAGGCGGTGAGCGAGACGTAACCGCGCGAGCCCGGCCAGTAGCCGACCAACCCGTTGGCGTCCACGGTCTGCGGGATCCACTGGAGCGTGTCGTCCACAGCCCGGCGGGTCCGCTCGTCGTTCCCCTCCTGCTTGAGCAGGTCGCGGAACTTGCGCAAGGCAACCTCGGCACGGGCGCGGCTCAGCCGTTGCTCGGTGCAGCCGTACGGATACTCGTCGAGGAAGTCGAGACCGGCCGCCATGCGCACCAGCGCCGCCTGGTCCGAGACCAGGATCGAGCGGCGCACCGAGCCCGGACGCGCCGGCTCGGGGAGCGCGGGCAACGGCAGAGAGGCACCGACCGCCAGGTCCTGCATCAGGCGGATGCGCACCGGACGGCGGTCGTCGCGTACCGGCAACGGCACCTCGAATGCATCGGAGGCATTGTCGGACGTCCGCTGTACGCCGAAGCGGAAAGTCACCCGGTCGTAGGCCAGAGTCCCGTCCTCTTGATAAGGAGGCGTCGGCACCGTCACCGGCACCTCCACCCGCTGCGGCTCGGCGGCGTTCCAGGTGAACGACTGCTTCGCCGGGCCCTCGATCTTCGCCCCTTCGGCGCGCACCTCGGCCGCGCCGGGTCCCCCCTCGCCTTCGACGATCCGGCCGATGCCGGCAGCCAGGAAGCGGTCGCCCGGCCGCACGAACCGCGGCAGCGAGGGCTGGATGATGACCGGCAGGCGGACGGCGATCTGGCTCGTGCCGAAACCGAAGCGGTCCGGCCCGCTCGCCGCCTTCGCCCGGATCTTGAAGACGGTCAGGTCGTCCGGCAGCTCGACCGTGACCCGTGCCGTGCCGTCCGGCCCCACCTGGATCGCCGGGTTGAAGTAGGGCACCGGCTTGAAGTTGCGGCGGACCGTGGCGCGGTCGAGCAGGTTCCCGGGCTCGCCCGCGCCGCCGTCGCCGCCGGGGTTCTCGGCGAAGGGGAGGAAACCGAAAACCAGGTTGCGCGTGTCGCGCACGATCCAGTGCGTCATCACCTTGGTGATGAAGTCGGGCAGCGGATCGAGCCGCTGCTCGCGGCCGAGCGCGAGGACCGCCTGGTCGACCAGCCAGAGCGTGACCTCGCCCGGGCGCGGCTTCCCCTGCGGATCGCGCAGGTCGATCTGGATCTGCACCTTGTCGCCCGGCCGCGCCTTCTCCACGTGGGTGAGCTTGACGTCCACCCGGTTGTCCACCGGCTCGACCTTGAGCCAGGCGGTGGTGGCGAGCGTCGCGGGCTTGCCGAGGTCGGTGGCGTTCCCCGGCTGCGGCGCGGTGCCGGGCACGCGGCCGCGCATGAGGACGAAGTGCACCGGCAGGCGCGGCGTCCAGGTCCCCTGGATCGGCAGCTCGAAGGTGGCGGCGCCGCCGTCGACGGCGACCCACTCGTAGCGGTTCCCCTCCGGCGCCTCGACCACGGCGAGGGCGGCGCCCTTCTGGAAGGGGCTCTGGAGCACCAGCTTGGCGGTCTCGCCCGGCCGGTACTCCGCCTTGTCGCTCGACACGGTGAAGACCCCGGCCGGCTGCTTGGCCCAGGTCACCGGCTCGTCGCCGCCCGCGTAGAGGTCCACCGACACCACCTGGGTGCGGCCGAGGCGGTCGCTCGCCTCCAGCTCGACCACGTAGACGCCCGAGCGCGGCAGGGAGAGAGGCACGGCTACCGGGCCGTCGCCGCTCTTCACCTTCGTCTCGGTCACCTTCTCGTCGACCACGTCGGTCATGTAGCGGGCCACGCCGTCCGAGAAATCGCTGGCGCGCAGATGGGAGTGCCACTGCCGCTGCAGCAGGCGGACTTTCACTTCCAGCCCGGGGATCGGCTTGTCGTCCGGCCCCACGACCAGGAGCTCCGGCTTCAGATTCGCCGCCTTTTCCAGATACCGCGGCACCTTGAGGCCGAGGACGAACGGCGGCAGGGCCACGACCTGGCGGACGGAGGTGACCGTCTGGTCGTCCGCGCCGGTGACGGTCGCCTCGACCACGTAGGTGCGCGGCTGGGCCGTGGGCTCGATCGCCGGGTTCAGCACCAGGCGGGCGCCCCCTTCGGCGTCGGTCGTGTCCTGCTTCTCCAGGCGCGGCGACGACTCGAAGCTCTCGGTGCGCGAGAAGCGGCCGTCGGACGAATAGAGGAAGCCCGAGCGGCGCTTCGGCGTCCAGGCGTAAGGGAACTGGGTGACGCGCCAGGCCACCGGCCGGCCGGCCACCCGGCCACCGGCGTAGTAGGTGGCGGTCAGCCCCACCGCGAACTCCTTGTCCAGCGGCACGCGGTCGGACGAATGGAGAAGGACCTGGAAGCGCGGCAGGCGGTAGGCCTCCATCTTCCAGGACACCTCGCCGTAGCGGTTCTCGTTCGAGTCCTCGAACCACGCCGAATAGATGCCTGTCGGCAGCTTCTGCTCGCTGAAGGCGCGGTAGAACGAGCCCGCCGCGGTGACCTCCACCGGATAGCGCCAGATCAGGTCGCCCGGCCCCTGGACGACCACCTTGCCGCTCGGACGCTCCGGGGTGAGCCGGCCGCGGTCGCGCAGGCGGAGATAGCCCTTGATGTGGACCGTCTCCTCCGGGCGGTAGACCGGCCGCTCGGTGAAGATGTGGCAGAGGGTCTCGGCCTGCGGCCCGCGGGCGCCGAGCTGGTCGTTGAACGCCCAGCCGAGCCAGGTCTCCGACGACGGCGACCACTGGCCGTCGGCGAAGCCGTCCGGCGTCCGCGCCGGATCGAGCACCAGAGTATCTTGGAGAAGACTGTCGCCGCTCCGGGCCACGATCCGACGCACCTCGACCGACCGGTTCGGCTGATTGCCCGGCGGGCTCCACACCAGCCGGCCGGCCACGTCCGTGGTCCCCTCGAACAGAGTGGTCCAGCGCGGCCCGTCGCCGGTGCCCGCGATCGTCTGGCTCCCCTCGACGCGCACCGTGGCTCCCGCCACCGGCTTGCCGGTCGAGAGGGAGGTGACGCCGAAGACGATCCGCTGCGGCTCCTCGGCCGCGGTGAGCGAGAGATCGGTCACCTGGATGCGCATCCAGGCGCGCGTGCTGGAGCGGTCGAGGCGGCGCAGGCCGACCAGGTAGGTGCCGGGGGCTTTCTGTCCGCCCAGGCGGTCGAATTGCGGCCCCAGGTCGAGGCCGAAGCGGGCGGAGCTCCCCTCCCGGCGCAGCGGCAGGGTGAGGATCGCCGAGACCGGCGGCGAGCCCAGCGCGCGGAGCTGGCGGACCAGCTCGGAGGTGATGATCGGCCGCTCCGGATCGCTCCACGGCCGCGGCTCCTCGCCCGGGCCCGGCGGACGTTGCGATTCGTCGACCTGGACCGAGCTGTCGGGGAACGGCCAGAACGAGCGGTTCATTGGATCGATCCGGTAGATCCGGAGGTCGACCCGCTCGTCGCCGCGGCCTTCCACGGGAGCCATGCGCGGCCCGTAGCGCTCGACGATCCCCTGGCTGGCGCCCCAGCGCAGGTAGCTCTCGCGCTGCGGGAAGACGAGGTAGACCTCGCTTGGGCCCCGCAGGTCGAGCTTCCGGCCGTGCTGGTCGGCGATGGCGGACGCCGCGCCCGGCGCCAGCGTGACCTTATAGAGGGTCTCGCGCCCGAACGGACCGGAGATCTGCAGGTCGGCGCCGGAGACCTCGAACGTGAGGCCGGGGACGGCCGGCTCGAAGCGGACCAGGTTGCGTGCCTCGATGGCCCCAAGCGCCGCCGGCTCGCCCGAGAAGTGGACGGTCACCTGCGCGTTCTCGGCCGGGCAGCGCAGCGGCTCTTCGCGGCCGTAGCGCGTGCCGTCCGGCGTGACCGGCAGGCGCGGCCCCTGGCAGCCCACGGCGGTGACGCGGAACGGCTCGGCCGTGCGGAACGAGAGGTCGAGCGACGCCTCGGGCGCCGACTCCGCGAGCGACAGGCGGAAGTGCAGGGTGGCCCGCGAGCCGAGCGGCACCGGCGAGGCCAGGGTCACCACGTAGGCCGCCGGATCGCGCCGGCTCTTGCGGTCGAGCGCTTTGACGGTGAAGTCGCGCGCGGTCAGCGTGCGCACCGGCGTCTCGGCCGCGCCGGCCCCGCGCGCCAGGCCGGGGAGCGGGCGGACCTCGATCGTCAGCATGCGCGCCAGAGTCTGGGGATCGAGCGGCTCGGGCAGCTCGAGCGTGACCGTGCGGACCGGCGCCGCGACCTCCTCACCCTCGGACGGCTGCGTCTTCTGCGGCGGCGACATGAGCGTGTCGAGGCTGGTCGAGGCACCGCCCGCCGCCACGGTGAAGCGCTGGAGCGGCGGCCACGGCTCGGCCGGACGGAACTGCAAGGTGCGGCCGTCGAGCCACGTCCAGGCGCCCGGGTGGGCGGGCGTCAGGCGGACGAGCCGCTCCGGCTTGTCCTCCGGTCCCCCTTTCGCGGGTCCCACCGGTTGCGGGAAGAAGACGGTCACCGGGTCCCAACGGCGCAGGAAGCGGTCGGGGACGACGGTGGGGCCGGGCTTGCCGGCGGGCTTCGCTCCAATGAGGGGAAGCCCGGCAAGGACGGCAAGGACGGCAAGGACGGCTGGGACAGCGCGACGCCGCAGCATCGACGGACGGCTCATGACTCCCTCCCGGACCCGCTCTCAGGGGCCGCGGTGTCTTCGGAATCGGTTTCGTTCTCGGTCTCGGCTCCGTCCGCGGAGGTCTCCTCCTCCGCGGCTTTTTGCAGGTATTCGCGGACGACGTCCTCCGGCGGTCCGGTGTCCGGCGGCGCGACACCGGCGAGGGCCGGCCGCGCGGTCACCGGCGGACCGTCCGCCGGGGCGCGCAGGGCCAGCAGGTAGTCGCCCGGCTCCAGGTCCGGCATTCGGACGATCCCACCTTCGCGGCCGCCGAGCCGCCGCCCCCCGCGGTCGTAGAGGTCCAGCTCGACCCGGTCGTCGGTGCTGCGCACGCCCGCGCCGATCGATCTCTTCTGATCGAGATGGAACGAGTACCAGCGGGTGGCGCCGGCCGGCAGGAGGACGGCTGGGCCGAGCCCTTCTCCGAGCGCCGTCACTGGCGTCGTGGTGAACTCGGCCGTTCCCGAAAGCTCCGCGCCGGCCACGGCGCGCAGGCCGATCTGCACCTCTCCGACGGGCAGGAAGACGTCGAGCCGGGCGCCCTCGGGGTGCAACCCCAGCTCGGATGGTTCGCCGTCCCCGCGCCGCACCAGGGTGACCACCGGCGTCGCGGTCCTCACGTGCAGCACGCGAGGCGCGGCCGACCGGATGACCCAGAGCTGGATCGGACCGGACAGCGAATTCTGGAAGGGCGGCTCCGCGATGGCGGAGAGCTCATCCATCTGATACGGCCAGAGATCGGACTCCTTCTTGCCGTCCTGCTCCACCCAGGCGAAGAGGAGGCCCGTACCGTGGCGGACGAGCACCGTGCCTGCATCGGGGAGCGGCAGGTCCGCGCCGCGGGCTACGCCGCCGTCGCGGCCGAGGATCTCCGCTTCCGCCCCGGCGCCCCGCACGTGGAGCGTGCGAGCCGCCTCCAGCCGAACCGCGCCCACCGGGATGCTCAGCCGCAGAACGCCCGCGCGGTCGAGGCGGCGCTCCACCGGTTGCCCGGTGCGGAGCGCCAGATCCTCCTGGGCCTGAAGGAGCTCCACCGAGAACGGATCTGAGCCCTCGCGCAGATGGAGCAGCGTCAGGTGCGTGGCCGCGCCGTCGTCCGCCAGGAGCTCCTGGAACGGGGCGCCGCCGTGCCAGCTCGTGGCGAGGACCTCGTCTCCGCGCGAGAGGACCGCCGCCGTGCCCTCGCCCAAAGCGAGCCGCACAGTCCGCAGCCCCGCCGGCAGAGCGAGCCGCCGAGCGACGAGCCCGTCCAGGTTGCCGTCGCGGACGCCCCAGGAGGCGCTCTCCGCGGCCGGCTCGGGCAGCCGAAGCCAGGCCAGGCGCACCTCCTCGGCCCGGGCTTCACTCTCGCCAGCCGCCGACCAGACGCGGGCCACCGGGCGGCGCGGCTTCAGGTCCACCGCGAGGGCCGAGCCCGTGCCGACCGCCATCGTGATGGCGTTCGACTCCCCGGGCTCGCCGCGGGTGCCGAGTCGCACACCCGGCTGCCCCGAGGGAGCCACCGCAAGCGCGACCAGCGGGCCGTTTGCATCGGACCGATCCGACAGATCCACCACCGCCCCCTCCACCGGCAGCGGGAAGCGCAGGCCAGCCTCCAGGCCCGGCGCCGCCTCGATCCGCTCGGCCTTGACCACCCGGGTCTTCCCTTCGCGCACCACCCAGGCCCGCTCCCCCGGCGCGGAGAGGACGCCTTCCTGCGCCTCCCCCGGCGCGAGAGGCGCCAGCGGCCGGCCCGGCGCTCCGCCACCGCGCAGAGCGGGGCTGGCCTCGGCCACCCGGAAGATCCCCGGGCGGTCCAGCTCCACGACCCCGGCGCCCAACGGCGGATCGAAGCCCGGCACCTCGCGGAGCGCCGCGCCGCGCCGCAGATCGCCCTCGCTCACCCGCGGCGCCGCCAGATCCGCCACGTGCAGACGCACCGGCGTCCCCTGGCGGTCCAGCGACCAGAGGCGCAAACGGTAGGCAGGCGGACCGGACCGGACCTCCCGCCGCTCCAGCGGGATCTCCAGGCGCGGCGCCCGGGACGTGGCCGTGCCCAGCGTCCGCCAGCCGCTCAGATCGCGGACCTCGACCGACAGGCCCAGGCTGTCCTTGGACCGCGCGGCCACGAGCAGGAGATCCGCCCGGCTCCCCACCGGCAGCGGGCGGAGCAGCACGCTCTCGCCGAGCCGCACCTCGCCGTGGAACGGCAGGGTGAGCGGCGCCTCCTCGACCTCGGCGGCGGCCCGCATCGTCACCGTCGCGTCCGATTCGGAAGCGCCCACCGGCTGCACGAACAGCGTGTAGGGTCCCGGCGCGAGGCGCTGGAACAGAAGGAAGTCCCAGCCGTCCGGCCGGTCGTCCCCATCCACCACCAGGTGCCCCGCGCCATCCACGAGCTGGGCACGCACGTCGGACGGAGCCACGGACGCCAGCTCGACGAGCCCGTCCGGCCCCACAGAGACCGGGATCGAAGCCGGCGCCTTGATCTTCCGGCTCAGGCCCGCCACCAGCTCGCGCGAGCCCACGGTCACCGTGTAGGAGACCAGGTTGTTACGGCGCGAGCACACGGCGGCGATCTGATAGACGCCGGGCTCCAGCTCGCCGGTCCAGGACCGACCCGGGGGTACGCGACCGATTTCGGGCTCCCCCTCTCTCGTAATCGCCCCCTCCATCTCGGAGCTCAACGACACCGTCGCGGTCAACCGCGCCGGCACCACGAAGCGCCAAAGGTCGGGCTGGCGCGGCGCCTCCCCCTCCGGTTCCACCCACTGGTGCTCCACCGCGGTCTCCAGAGGCAACCCGTGCGGACCGTGCCCGGTGAAGCGGAGCGGCTCCGGCGCGCGCGTCAGCTGCACCAGAGCCTGGGTGTCCAGCGCTTGCGGCAGAAGAACGAGCCGGTACGTCCCCGGCTCGTACGTCCGGTTGAGGTTGATCTCCCGGTTCGGCGGCTCGACAGGCCAGCCGTCGGCGTCCTCGATCCGGCCGTTGAAGAGCGCCCGCAGCCCCTCGGCGCGCAGCGTGTAGACGCCCTCGCGCGGAACGGTGAACCGCCAAACCGCGGCATGGCCGGCCGGCAGCGTCCAGCGCGCGGGGATCTCCGCCCGCAGCTCGCCGGCCTCGTCCACCGGCGTGGCCACGATCTCCACTCCGAGATGGCCGCGGCTCTGGCCGACCGTCCCTACCGTCGCCTGGTAGTCCCCCTCGCGTAGATATTGCTGGAGGAGGAAGTTCCGCCCCACGCCGTTCGCCTCCTCCCGCCGCAGCTCCGGCACTGTGCGGGTGCGCAGCGTCCCGGACGTGGCGAGGAGACCGGTCGAGCGGATCTCATAGAGGGCCGGCTTGTCCGCCTGCAGGAAGAACGTCGAGGCGGTGTCGCGCTCCAGGTCGAGCACCTGCGGCGCGCCGGTCCGTAGCGCCGTGAGCTTCGGCAGCGCCGCCAACGCCGCGTCGGGCAGCGGCGGCAACGGCGCCGTGCTCTGGAGGTCGAGCGGCTCCACGGAGAGCGACAGCAGGACCGTCTCCGGCCGATCGTTGCGCAGCGTGACCTCATGCTCGCCCGGCGCGACCGAAGCCTCCGCGATCGATGGCACACCATTGAGCGCGATCGGCAGGCGCGAGCCGTCCTCGGCGTCGACGCGCAGGGTGCCCGCCTCGCCGACCGTCACGGCGATCTTCAGCTCCTCGCCGGGCCGCAGCGCCACCGGCAGGGCGTGCGACAGGTCGACCGGCCAGCGGCGGACCACCAGGCCCGAAACTACCCCCGGCTGCGTGTTGACGTACATCTGGTAGGCGTTGGAAACGTCGAGCTCGATCGGCGCGAAGCGAACGTCAGCGCGCGCCGGCTGCGGCTGCACCGGCTCCTGCGCGATGCCCTCTTTGCCCGCGGGCCGGATGCGCAGGTTGACGATCCCCTGCCGCTCCGGCTCCAGCGTCAGGACATAGAAACCGGGATCGAGATCCCAGCCGGAATTGGCCCCCTGGAACGGTGGCGGCTCATAGTTGGGCGGCGGATTGAGCAGGAACGGCTCGACCCGGGCGCGCACCGGGCTGTCGGTGGCGATGATCCGGTACTTCCCCGCCGCGCGGACCTCCAGGAAGAGCGTCGCCGTCTCCAGCAGATTGAAGCGGCGCCCCCAGGGGGTCACTCCGTCGATCGGGATCGCCCGCGAGTCCAGAAGCCGCTCGCGCCCGACGGGAGGCGTAACCGTCACCAGAGCCGTGGCGTCGATCGAATCCGCGGCGGCCCCGGCGTGCACGCTCGACACCCAGTACGGACCCGAAAGGTTGTTCAGCGACTGGACGTCTTTCTGCTCAAAGTACTGCAGAACGTACGCCTGCCCCGGAGCGGCCGAGACCGAAACCCAGAGCTGCCACACTGGAAGCTCGACCGGAGCCTCGGCAGCCTCCTCGCTCCTCTCTTCCGGCTCTTCGGTCTCCTCGCTCTCCGCGGACTCCTCCTCCGCGTACTCCTCTTCGCCGGAGCCCTCCTCCTCGTAGCTCTCTTCCTCCTCCGCGGCCTCCTCGTCCCCGGAGCCCTCGTCCTCCTCCGTGTCGTACGCCTCCGGCACCGCCTCCTCGTCGTCTCCCGGCAGGTCCATCGCGCGCACCTCGGCGGCGGGAGGGACCGACTCCTTGGTGATCGCGGTCTCGTTCCAGATGCCGCGCGAGATCTGATCGCCCGTGCGCACCCAGCGGAGCTTGACCACCGCGGGGAGCGCCTCGGGCAGCTCCAGGCGCGCGAAGTTGACGTTCGGAGCGACGCGGAACCAGTCCTCGCCGAACGGGCTCATCACCATCCGCCGCCGCCCCGCCTCGCCGAGATCCGCAGCGCCCCAGCGCAGCCAGAGCGGACGCTCGTCGGACCCTTGAGCCCACGGCTGCGGCGGACCGCCATAGGCGACCAGCAGATAGAGGCCGGGATCGAGCACCGCGGCGATCCGGCAGCGCAGCAGCGGCTGCCCGGTCACCGGCTGGACCGTCGTGCACTCCGGCACCGCGCCTTCGAGCCAGCTCCCATCGCGCCAGATCCGCAAATCCGCCAGATGGCGTCCGGCTGCCTCGGCGCGCACCTCGCGGCGCTCGGAGACCTCCAGCCAGTACGAGAGCTGTTCCAGGTCACCCAGCGACTCCGCCACCAGCCGCGTCTCCGGCAGGCGCGGCACCGCCGCGCCGGGATCGCCACGCCGGTCGCGGAACGCATCGGCCTTGAGCTTCGCCGTCCCCTTCCCTTTCTCGTGGCTCCGCAGGACGAGCTTGTACGTGCCGCGGTCGAGGATCAGATCCAGGCCGTCCGTTCTGCCGCCCCGCCTCGCCCGAAGTGCCAAGGGAGCCGGCCATCCGGTCGATCAGCTCGACCGAGGTCCCCTGCGCGCTCTCCGCGCGCACCGAATACCGGCCGAACCGGTCCACCGACAGGATCGCCTCCTGCCGGCCCGCGGCGAGCACCTCCTGCGCGCTCAGAGAGACGCGAGGCCCGGGCGGCGCCGCCGGAGCGGCCGGCTGAGCCGGAGCCGCGGCGAGAGGAAGCACAGAAAGCAGGGATACGAGCGCATGGACTACCGTCCTGGAGTGGAACATAGGGTTCCTTCGGATGTGGGGGAGAGAGCTCGGTTCAGGGCGACCGTCGGCCGGCAGATCTCTTCTCTCGAGATGGGGGGGAGGAGAGAGAGGGGATCCGGGCAGGGGATTACAGCTTGACGATCGCCTCCTTGGGCCCGATGGGCCCGGAACGGGCGAGAGGGCATAGCCCCCTCTTTTTCCAATCTACGCCTGCCCCGATCCGTTTGCAAGACCCGATCGCAGAGAATCGGAGGACGGCTAATTTCGGTGTCCGGGTGGGCGGAAACGTTTCGGGGAACCTCTGCCGGCCCTTTTTTTATGGAATCGAGGCGACGCCCCTTTCTCCGCGCTACATCTTGACCGTCGCCTCCTTCGGCCCGCACGCTCCCACCGTGGCAACGAGCCGCACTTTGGCGCCCTTCGCGAGGCCGAGCACGGAGAGCGGGATCTTCGTCTCCAGGACGCCGTTGTTGTTCGCCGCCTCCAGGCTGAGATCGCCGGAGACCGACGCATCGAGGGGCTCACCCAGCTTTGTGAGGTCCGCGCTGAGGACGTTCTCGTACACCTGCTTCGAGACCTCTTCGTCGTCGGAATTGCGGTAGGTCAACATGACGCTCGTCCCGTACTCCATATAGTCGAGCGAGTACTCACTCCCCTCGACACCCTTCTCCAGAGGATCGGCCTTGCGGCCGGTCTTGCGGTTGCCGTCCGTGTCGAAGTGGTAGGCCGGCGCCACCGAGCCGTCGTAGGTGTACTTCACGGCGCTGTCCGCCCGGTTGGTGTGGCCGCCGCCGAGGTAGTACGTCAACGGCTTGGGGAACGTGGTCGTCACGACCAGAGCCTCGTCGCGGACCTCGAAAGCGGCCTGGACGTCGCCGCCGAGCACCGGACAGGGGAGCACGATCTTCGTTCCGCCGGTCTTCGGCCGGTCCCAGGGAGCGCCGAGCAGCGCGGCGATCTCGCTGTTTTCGTGTTCCTTCGCACGGTCGAGGGCCGTCTTCCCTTCCTTGTCCTTGAGCGCCGGATCGATGCCGGCGCGCAGAAGCTCCATGGCGATCTGCGCATTGCCGTTGTACGCCGCGATCTCCAGGGCGCTCCAGCCGTCCTGGTCGCGCGCCGTGAGATCGGGTTTTTTGGCCAGGACGAGGCGGACGCTCGCGAGATCCCCGCCGAAGGCAGTATGAATCAGAGGAGAGATCCCGTTGACCAGACCGGTGGGGATCACGGCACCGGCTTCGATCAGTTTTCCGGCGACGCCGCCGCGCCCTTCGGACAATGCGAGCATCAGGGCGTCCCAGCCGTCGGCGTCCTTCACCTTGACGTCGGCGTCGGCTCGCAGGAGGGAGTTGACCGCGAAGTTCTGGCCGTTGTAGGCCGCCAGCATGAGCGGCGTCCAGCCGACGGCCGAGCGCTCGTTCACCTTGGCTCCATGCTCGATCAGCCAATCGACGTTGTCGTCCTGCCCTTCCCGCGCGGCGAGCATGAGCGCCGTCTGCCCGTCTTTGTTCTTCGCATCGATCGGCACCTTCGCCTTGAGGAGCGCGTCGAAAATCGGGACATGCTCGTTGCCGAAGTAATTCCCCATGGCGACCAGCATCAGCACGGTGTTGCCGTTTTCGTCCTTGACCAGAGGGTCCGCACCATCGGCCAAGGCTTTGAGGATCGCGTCATCATCGGCCTCCACGGCGGCGGCCAGCAGGGCCTGGGTCGCCTCGGCGTTGGCCTTCTTGGCTTTCGGAGCTGCCCAGAGCGCCGAGACGGTGAGCAGAGACAGGGTGAAGACGAGGACTGCCTGGGACCGTTTCATGAGGGCTCCCCCCTTTCAGTGGGTCTCCAGACTCTACATCCCAGCTTCCGAGCTGACCAGAGACAAGAAACGCCGGAGTGCCTCGACGCCACCTCGGTACTCGTCATGGACTCTCGGATGGTCCACCGAGGCGTACCCGTGGGCGATGCGGTTCCGGAGCCCTACGGCTCCGCGCAGGACCAGCGCGAGGCTGTGGTCCAAGGCACCGTGTGTGGCCAGCAGGTCGAAGGTCGCTCCCGCATCATCCGGGACGTCCCAGCCGGCGTCGGAGACCCAATGCGCGGCAAGGTCGATGCACTCCTGGATGCCCAGGAAGAGATAGAAGGTCGCGAGATCCCGGCTCTTCACGTCCGACAGAAACTCTTCGGCCGGCTGGGAGAGGATCTCCTCGGCATCGTTCACCCAGGCGCTCGCCCGGGCTACCTTCCTGGAGACGACATCAACCTTGACCATTCCCAATCCTCTCCCGCAGGCGCCGGACGACTCCTGCGGCGATCATGCGATGCGTCGGCGCCCAGTCCCACCAGTCCACCATCGCCTTGGCCTTGAAGTCGGTCCACAGGTGGTCTTCGCGCTGGAAGAGGAGGACTCCGTCGCGGGCGATCTCGAAGCGGAGCAGGGGCGGCGCGTCATCGAGAAGGATGACGTCCACCGGCCGGCCCGCGGCGCGGCCGAGCTCGGCTTCGACCCGGAAGCGCAGCTCGGGGCTGTAGGGATCAAGGAGGAGCCCCAGATCCGCGTCGCTGCCCGGGCCGGCTTCGCCGCGGGCCCGGGAGCCGAAGAGCACGGCGAGCTTCAGCTCCGGCCACGCCGATGCCTGACGTTTGAGCCGCTCCAGCATCTCCATCGGGAAGATCTTACCTGAGCCAGAGCAGCGCAGGCTGGGCGGGTAGGGTAGAATCCCGGGAGAGATTGTAGATTTCTGCCATGAACGAGCCGCGCCGGATCACAGAGCGATACCGCCTCGACAGGCGGATCAGCTCCAGGGACTCGAGCAGCGTGTTCCGGGCGGTCGATACGCTTTCAGGCGGGATCGTCGCGGTCAAGCTGATCAACCTCGGAGAGTCCGCAGAGCACCGCGCCTCCTTCGAAGCGCACCTGGCCGCTCTCCAGAGCGTCCAGCATCCCTCCCTGCCGCGCATCCTGGACTTCGGGTTCACCCCGGACGGCAGCGCCTTCCTGGTCACCGAATTCCTGGACGGCGAGGACCTGAGCCAGCTGGGAGACGCTCCGGCCGCACGCGTCCTCGTGCTCCTTCTGCAGCTGGCGGAGGGGCTCGAAGCGCTCGCCGCACGCGGCCTGGCGGTGCGGAGCCCGAGCCCCGACAACCTGCGGATCGTTGCCGGTCCGGAGGGGGAGCAGGTGAAGATCCTGGGGATCGGGGGAGCGGCCTTCCACTGGGGCGACGGGGGGACAGACGGGGCCCAGGACAATCTGCGCGCATTCGCGGAGCTCGCCGTCGGGGCTCTCCAGCTGCCGGTCCAGGATCGCAGGGACGAGACCATCTCTCTGCCGCTGCACGTCGCCACTTCTCTGATGGAGCCAGAGAGGCTGCGCGAGCTGCTCGACGCTACCCTGCACGGCGATCCCGGAGGGCAGTTCCCCGACTGGACGGAGGTCCGGTGGGCCCTCCGCACGGCTCTCTTCGGCGAGACGGACCGGCACCCTTCGGCGACGCCCCTGCCGATCCCGCCGCCGATTCCCGTGCCCCTCGCCGCGGCCACGGCCCAGATCCCCCGCAAGCCCGTCTGGGAGGAAATCCGCCTGGGTCAGGGTCCTCCGCCGGTCCTCTGGCCGGATGATCTCGGAGACACGATGACGGCTGTCGAGAGGCTCGGCGCGGCCCCGGCGCCCGCCGCGGAGCCACCGCGGCAGCCTCTCGATGTTCCGGATCTCACCACGCGCGTGATCCGCCCCGAGGAGCTGGCGCCGCCTCCGCCGCTCATTGATCCGACGGATCGGACGGAGCCGACGGATCGGTCCGATCGATCTGGAAATACGCCCCCTCCGGCGGTTCCGCCGCCGGTGGCGGTGCCGCAACGGCGGGCTGGCAAGGGCCCCCGTCTCGCGCTCCTCGTGGGGTTGCCGGTGGCTCTGCTGCTGGTGGCGGTTGGCCTGGTGGCGTGGCTGTCCCGCCGGGCCGCCGAGCCGGAAACGCACAAGCAGACGCAGAAGCAGGTCCAGGCGCCCTCCCCTACGCCCGTCCCGCAGCCCCTGCCGGCGGCGCCGCCGCCGGAAGCGCCTGTGGTTCAAGCCGGGATCCTCCCGTTGCAGGGCCTGCTCTGGGGCGAGACCCTGACGCGCGGCCTGAGCATCGGAGATCTGCAGCTCCTGCGCACCACCGTGGCCGCTCCGCCCGACGCGGCGACGCTCACGCCCGAGCAGAAAAAGGATCTCGCCCGCGCGCGCAAGATCCTCGATCTCGACGGCAAGCTGGCGAAAGCGCAGCGGGCGAAGAACCATCCGGAGACCTTGCGACAGGCCGGGCTCCTCCTGGCCGAGCTGCCGGACAACGCACGCGCCAGCCAGGCGCGGACCCAGGCCGCCAACGCGCTGCTCGCCGAGGCCGACAGCCTCGCCGAGAAGCTCCGGTTCGATGAAGCCCTGGCCGCGCTGGAGCACCTGCGGGCCGGCTGGAAAGACCATCCGGGCCTCGACGAGCGCCTGGAGCGGGTCCGCGCCGAGAAGCGCTCCGACGATCAGATGGACCAGGCGCTGGCCGCCGCCACCGAGGCGGAGCGGGCCGAGCGCCCGCTCGAAGGATTGCGGGCTCTCGACCAGGTCCGGCCGAACGAGCGTTACGCCGAGCGGTTCCAGCAAACCCGCGAGCGCCTGCAGGCTCAGCTCGCCCAGCTCGACCGGAACCCGCCCGAGATCGCGATGAACGGCCCCTCCGAGCCAAGCTACGAGAAGGGCGCCACCGTCACCATCTCCCTGCACATCACGGATGATCAGGGGGTCGAGTTGGTCGAAGCCTGGGCGCGCCCCGAGGGGGGCCGCTTCACGCAGGTTCCCCTCCGACCGGCGAACGGCGGTGATTACAAGATCGAGATCGGGCCGGACTTCCACCAGAACAAGGCCATCGACTTCTACGTCACGGCCACGGACGGGTCCGGCCACGCCGGCTCCCTCGGCAGCGTGCAGCGCCCGCAGAAGGTCAAACGGAAGAAGTGGCTCTCGAAGATCCTGGGAGGGAAGGACGGGGGATAGAGGCTCACGCTCACTGTAGACTCCTCGCTGCCGCCGGCCCGGCAGAGCCGGCAGAGCCCCCACCATGAGCCAGCCTGTTGCAGCCTCCACCCGTCTCCCCCTGGCCGAGCGGCCCATGCGCCGGCTGTTCCGTTATCTCGGGTCGTACCGCGGCCAGCTCCTGTTCGCGTGCGGCGCGAGCATCACCAACAAGATCCTCGACCTCATGCCGCCGCTCCTGGTCGGCTGGGTCATCGACTCGCTGCGCGGCGCGCCTCCCCGGTGGATCTCGAACCTGGCCGGCACCCGCGATCCGTGGAGCATGGCGGTCGTCCTCGCCGGTCTCTCGGTCGGCATCTTCTTCTTCGAGAGCTTTTTCGAATGGCTCTACCAGGGCGCCTTCCGCAAGCTGGCCCAGACCGTCCAGCACGACCTGCGGATGGATGCCTACAACACCATCCAGTCGCGCGAGATCGCGTTCTTCGAGGAGCACCGCCTGGGCGAGATCCTCTCGATGCTGAACGACGACGTGAACCAGCTCGAGCGGTTCCTGAACACCGGTTTCAACGAGTTGCTCCAGGTCGCCGTGCTGTTCGTCTTCTCGATGGCGGTCATGGTCCCCATCTCCTGGCAGCTCTCGCTGGTGGCGCTCTTCCCCATCCCATTCATCCTGTGGGGCGGCATCACCTACCAGCGCCTGATCTCGCCGCGCTACAACAAAGTGCGCGAGGGGGTCGGCGGCCTCGCCAGCCGGCTGGAGAACAACATCGCCGGGATCCACGTGATCAAGAGCTTCACCGCCGAGGCGTTCGAGACCGAACGCGTGCGCCAGGCGTCCGAGGACTACCGCCGGGCCAACCTGGCGGCGATCCGCTACTCCTCGGCCTACACGCCGGTCATCCGCATGGCGATCGTGGTCGGCTTCGCCGGCGTCCTCCTGGTGGGGAGCTACTGGGTGCTCAACGGGTCGGGGGTGATCAGCGTCGGCGAGCTCGTTCTGTTCGCCATGATGACCGAGCGGCTCCTCTGGCCGATCACCCGGCTCGGCAACACGCTCGACGACTACGAGCGGGCCAAGGCGAGCTCACGGCGGATCTTCGGCCTTCTGGATACGCCCTCGGGGATCGCGGAGCCCGCCCGGCCGGCCTCTCTCGGCCGGGCTCGCGGCGAGATCGTGTTCGACAACGTGGAGTTCCGCTATGCCCGGGGGCGCGGTGACGAGCCGGTGCTCCGCGGTGTCAGCTTCCGCATCGCTCCGGGGGAGACCCTGGGTGTCGCCGGGCAGACCGGCGCCGGCAAGTCGACCCTGATCAAGCTCCTCCTCCGCTTCTATGACGTGAACGGCGGCTCCGTGCGCCTCGACGGCCACGACGTGCGCGACATCCCCCTGATCGACCTGCGGCGCAACATCGCTCTGGTCAGCCAGGAGGTCTACCTCTTTCATGGGACGATCCGCGAGAACATCGCCTACGTAAACGGCGACGCTCCTCTGGAGGAGGTCGTGCGGGCCGCGAAGCTCGCGCAGCTCCACGACTTCGTGGTTTCCCTCCCGGACGGCTACGACACGCCGGTGGGCGAGCGTGGCATCCAGCTCTCGGGCGGCCAGCGCCAGCGCCTGTCGATCGCCCGCGCCATCGTCAAGGACGCGCCCGTCCTGATCCTCGACGAGGCGACCAGCGCCGTGGACACCGAGACCGAGCGGGCGATCCAGCAGGCCCTGCGCGTCCTGACCGCCGGCCGTACCGCCCTGATCATCGCCCACCGCCTCTCGACCATCCGCCACGCCGACCGCATCCTCGTCCTGCGCGACGGCCAGGTGGTCGAGGAGGGGCATCACGACGACCTCCTGACCCACGGCGGCACCTACGCCGACCTGTGGCACCTCCAGTCGGGGGATCTTCAGGAGGAGCCGGCTCTTCGTTGAAGCCGGCAGCTATGGCACACACGGTCGCGCGTGGTACCATCTCCAAGGAGAACGTTGCGCTCCAAGGGGCTCCTGTGATTTGATTCAGGAACCTACGGGAAAGGATGGCACGCATGGCCGCGATCCCTCTCGTTCAGGACGAGACCTACTATCCCGACTCTGACGGCGAACCTGTGGCGGAAACCCCGATCCATTTGGAAGAGATGGTCTACGTGTGGGAGGTTCTGGTCGACCGGTTCGAGGACGACCCTGACGTCTTCGTGGGGGCCAACATGTTCCTCTATTACCGGAGAGGCGACCCCAAGGGCGTGGTGGCGCCGGATGGCTTCGTCGTCAAAGGCGTGCCGAAGCTCCCGGGTGGCGAGCAGCGCCGCAAGTACCTGCTCTGGGAAGAGGGCCAAGCCCCCTGCTTCGTGCTCGAGACGACCTCTGAAAGCACCCACCTCCAGGACAAGAACAAGAGGACGACCTACGCGCAGCTCGGCGTCGACGAGTACTTCCAGTTCGATCCCTTCGGCGAATACTTGAGCCCGCCGCTGCAAGGCTTCCGCCTGGTGAACGGGCGCTATGAGCCTCTGAAACCGAACCCGGACGGCTCACTCCTGAGCCAAACCACCGGTGTCCTTTTCCGCCCCGACGGGATTCGACTTCGCCTGAAGGATGCGGTCACCGGCGCTCCCCTTCTGCGCAGGAAAGAGCTCCAGGAGGCAAAGCAGCAGGCCGAGGAGAGAGCCGCCGCCCAAGCGGAGGCGCGACGCCAGGCCGAGGAGAGAATTCGAGCTCTCGAGGAAGAGCTCGCACTCCTGCGCCGCTCATCTGGTGGCGGCTGAGGCCGAGGCGGATCTCCGCCTCTCGCCTTCTACAAGGCCCCCATGAGTACCGTCCAGCCTAGCTCCAGGGCAACGGCCCAACCGCCCGAGTCAGCCGCTGACCGCGGCGATGAGCCGCTAACGGGCCGAGTTAGCCACTACGCGGCCGAGATAAGCGCTAACCACGGGCGAATAGCCGTTCACGCCTCGAGTTAACGGCTATCCGCCTCGAGTTAACGGCTATCCGGCGGAGTTAACGGCTATCCGGCGGAGTTAACGGCTATTCGGCCCGAGTTAGCGGCTATTCGGCGGCGTTGACGGCTGACGGCGAGCGATAGCCCGTATGCGGCTCCGGTCGTCGGAATCGTCGATCTCGCCGCCGCTGAGTGGCCGAATCATCTCCTGAGAGACTTCCTCGCCGACGATCGTTCTGTCTTTGGGCCGAAACTCCGACGCCCCTCTTGCGTATGGAGATTTGCAGGCCTATGATTCTCCCAATGAGGAGAGAGACCGTATGATCGACGAAATCGACCGCCAAATTCTGAACATCCTTCAGCAGAACGCCCGCACGCCCAACGCGGAGATCGCACGGCAGGTGGGGATGGCTCCTTCGGCGGTGCTGGAGCGCATCCGCAAGCTGGAGACCCGGGGGGTGATCCGCGGCTATGAGGCGCGGATCGATCCCGAGGCCCTCGGCCTGAACCTGCTGGCGTTCGTGTTCGTCCGCGCCGAGGACACCATCGAAGAGCGGACGGGCGAGGTCCTGGCCCAGATCCCGGAGGTGCAGGAGGTGCATCACATCGCGGGAGAGGACTGCTACCTGGTCAAGGTCCGGGTCCCTGACGCGAAGAGGCTGGCGCGGCTGCTGAGAGAACGTTTCGCGGGGAGCGGCACGGTCCGTTCGACGCGCACGACGGTGGTCCTGGAGACGCTCCGCGAGAGCGCCCAGATCCCGGTCGCAGCGGCGACGGTGCCTGTGGCCGTGCCTGCCGAGCAGGAAGAAGAGGTGCTCCTATGAATTCAAGTAGCTCTCCGTCGCTCCTCCGGGTGGGTCTCGCCCTGGCGGCGGTATACGTCATCTGGGGTTCGACCTATCTCGCGATCGCCATCGCGATCGAGACGCTCCCGCCGTTCTGGATGGCCGGGGCCCGCTTCGTCGTCGCCGGCGCGCTCCTCTACGGCTGGGCGCTCTGGCGGGGCGCGCCGCAGCCGACGCTCACCCACTGGCGCTCGGCCGCGCTGATCGGCGGGCTGCTTCTGCTCGGGGGCAACGGCGGCGTGGTGTGGGCGGAACAGCACGTGAGCTCGGGCGTCGCCGCTCTCCTGGTCTCCATGGTGCCGCTCTGGATGGTCCTCTTCCGCTGGTTACAGCCGGGAGGCGTGCGCCCCGCCGGGCGGGTGTGGGCCGGCGTGGGTCTCGGCTTCGTGGGGCTGATGCTCCTGGTGCGTCCGTGGGAGACGAGCGGAGGCGGAAGCCTCGATCTGCTCGGCGTCGGCGCTCTGGTGCTCGCCTGCATCAGCTGGGCATGGGGCTCGATCCACTCCCGCCGGGTGTCGCTACCGGAATCGCCGGTGATGGCGACCGGTCTCGAGATGCTCTGCGGCGGCGCGATGCTGCTCCTGGTCGGGGCCTTTGCCGGAGAGCCGGCGCACCTCCACCTGGCCACGGTGTCGGGCCGCTCGCTCCTGGCTCTCGGATATCTGATCACCTTCGGAGCCCTGGTCGGCTTCACCGCCTACATCTGGCTCCTGCGGGTGGCGAACCCTGTGCTGGTCTCGACCTACGCCTACGTGAACCCCGTCGTCGCCGTCCTCCTCGGCTGGCTGATCCTGGGCGAGCCCGTGGCCGCGAAGACGGTGGCTGCCGCGGCGGTCATCATCGCCGGGGTGGTCCTGATCACCACGGCGCAGAGCCGGCCCGCGGCGAAGAAGCCGGAGCCGGTCTTGAAGCCGAAGTGCGAGGTGCCGGATCTGGCGGAGGCGTGAAGAGGCCCTCACCACCCTACCGTAGCGCCTTCCACGGAAACAGCGCCGCCGCGCCGGCGAGAAGCAGGTGGACCGCGCCTCCGGCCGCCCAGCCTGCGAACAACAGAGCCAGCCATCCCGAGAACAGGAGGAGGGCGAGGGCGGACCTCGGGAGCGGGGACATCGCGGGGAAATTATCACAGCGGTGGGTGGCCTTCCGGCCCGCTTGGAGTATTCTGGGTTGTGGCGGTGTGCATGATCCGAGCTCTCACCTTTGACGTCACCGGCACCCTGATCCACTCCCCGCGCCTGGGGTCTCTCTATACGGACGTCCTGGGCCGCCATGGCATCCAGGTCGACCCGCGCGAGGCGGGACGGCTCGTCCGCGAGGTCTGGCAGGAGCTCGCCTGCCTCGCCGAGCCCGGACGCGACCGCTTCACCGCCCACCCTGCCGGCCCGCGCGGCTGGTGGAAGCGCTTCCTGGAGCGGTTTTGCGAGCACCTCGAGGTGCCGCCGCCGTCACCCTTCGCCGCGGCGGAGCTCTACCACCGCTTCGCCACCGCCGAGGCCTGGGAGGTCTATCCCGAGGTGCCCGGCGTCCTCACCCATCTCCAGGACGCCGGGCTCCGGCTGGGCGTGGTCAGCAACTGGGACCCGCGCCTCCCCGATCTGCTGGAGCGGCTCGATCTCGCCCGCTTCTTCGACACGATCGTCTACTCCTCGGCCGTCGGGGTCGAGAAGCCGGACCGCCGGATCTTCCTGCACGCGGTCGGCCGCCTGCGGGTCCCGCCGGGGTCGAGCCTGCACATCGGCGACGGCCGTCTGGAGGATGTGGAAGGAGCCCTGGGCGCGGGCCTGCGCGCTCTTCACCTCGACCGCTCCCGCGGCGCCGGCGACCTGCGCGACCTCTCCCGCCTGCCGATCCTCCTGTCGGCCGGGCGAATCGAGACGCGGCCGGGCCTGTGCTAGACTGGCTGAGAGCGACCTGCCGTAAGCTATGAAAATATCAACCAAAGGGGAGTACGGCATCCGGGCGATGCTTTATATCGCCATGCATGCCGACGGCGGCCCCGTCACCAGTCACGAGATCGCGCGCCACCAGGGGATCCCGGAGCCCTACCTGCGCCAGATCCTGGCGCAGCTTTCGAAAGAGCGGCTGATCCTCTCCAACCGAGGCCCGCAGGGAGGGCACGTCCTCAGCCGGCCGGCCACCCAGATCTCGCTGCGGCACATCCTCCTCACCCTCGAAGGGCAGACCACGCCGATCGACCAGATCCTTTCGCTGCCCTGCACCATCGACGTCGGCCCCCAGCACTGCGCCATCCGCGAGGTCTTCCTGGAGGTCAAGGAAGCGGTCGACCGCATCCTCGATTCCATCAGCCTGGCGGACATGGCGTCACGGCAGCGCGAGATCCTCGACCTCGGCATCCTCGTGCCCCACGACGTGCCCGACCGCAGGCCGTCGCCGCTGGTCGTGCTGCCGGATTAGTCCCCCCGAACGACTTTGTGAAAAAAGTCACAAGCTCCCTTGAACCGCGGGGGGAAGGCTGGTATGCTGCGCCCGCCGAGCAGAGGTGAGTGGGTTCCGGACCTCGATGCCATGGCCGACCATCCCAGAAGAAGCTCCAGCAGGAACGTCAAGGGAGGATCGAATTGGACGAGGCTGGCCGGGATCGGCTTCGAGCTGATCGCCGCGGTCGGGGCTTTCATCCTGGTCGGCACCTGGTGGGACCGCCACTTCGGCTCCGCGCCCAAGGGCTTGATCGTGGGAGCCGTGTTGGGGGTCATCGGTGGAATGTACAACCTGATTCGTCAGTCGCTGCTCGCAACCAGAGGTGCAACGGCCGGTTCCGCGAGAACCGGTCCCGAGAGCCCGGACGGCGACAACCAGCGATGAGCGGCCCAGTCAAGCCGGCCGCCGGATATCTGCGGTTCCTGGCTTTGGCGGCGGGGGTCGCGGTGGCCGTCGGAGCGATCGGAATCGTCCCGACCCGGCGGTTGGCCGGGGAGGATGGCCTCCCGGCCCTGATCGCCGGGTGCCTCGTCGGCCTGCTGTCCTCCGCCCTCGGAGGTTTGCCGATCGCCTTGATCCGCGACCGGACGCCGA
>DATFPH010000147.1:0-3118 GCA_035264905.1 Thermoanaerobaculia bacterium | reverse complement strand
AAGCCACGAAATGGAACCAGACAGAGGGATCACTCGGCTTCTCCCAAGACCTCGGCATCCACTGAAGTGAGGATGAACGAGACCCTCGAGACACTTGACACCGGTGGCCCACATAGAAGCCAGGGGTTTGAACCCCTGGCGTACTGGCGTACGGCGCAGGAATCATCCGGGCGTAGCGCATCGAAGGGGCGCGCGGGAGGATCTTGCCCCTGAGAGCCACATTTGAGCGCTTATGGTCCATGGTGGCCGCTAACGCTACTATAATGGCCGTTATTGAGCTCGCACTTCCTGCGGGAGGGACGCCATTATGGACGGGTTTTCACTCCAGACGCCCGAGCAGGTCAGCAAGGCCTTGGCCGCCCGGATCAAGGCACTGCGGCTGGCCAAGGGCTGGAAGCAGGTCACTCTGGCCGAAAGGTCCGGCGTCAGCCTGGCCTCGCTCCGGCGCTTTGAGGCGTCGGGCCGGGTGTCGCTCCAACACCTTCTCCTCCTCGCGTTTGCTCTCAACCGGCTGGATGATTTCGATGCGCTGTTGCAACCGCCCCGCGCAGCGTCGCTCGCCGAGCTCGAGGCGGCCGAGAAACAACCTGCGCGGCGCCGAGGCCGTGTATGAAGAAGCTGGAGGTACGCCTCGTCCAGGAGCCGGGGCAGGAGCGCGTCGTCGGCCAGCTGGCGGAAGCCGGGCCGCGTCCGGCCAGCCGGCAGATCTACTTCGAATATGATCCGGCGTTCCTGCGCGATCCTCTGTGGCTGTCTCCCTTCAAGCTGCCTCCGCAGCCGGGCCTCACCGAGCACCGGGATCATGCCTTTGGCCCCATCTTCGGCCTCTTCGATGACTCGTTGCCGGATGGGTGGGGGCTGCTGCTCATGGACCGGTTCTTCGAGCAGAAGGGACTGGCCCTCGCCGAGGTGTCGGTGCTCGATCGACTGGCTTATCTGGGGACGAGAACCATGGGGGCGCTCACTTATCATCCGCCCGCCGACTCCTCGAACCGCGAGGCGCGGCGGCTCGACCTGCACGCGATGGCCCGCGCGTCCCAGGAGGTGATCCAAGGCACTGCCAGGGAGGTGCTGCCGCAGCTTTTGCGCGCAGGAGGCAGCCCGGGCGGTGCGCGGCCCAAGGTGCTGGTCGGCGTCTCGGGGGAGGAGATCCTCTCGGGGGAGGACGACCTGCCTCCGGGGTACACGCATTGGATCGTCAAGTTCCACACCCGGCAGGACGCGCCGGACGCGGGACCGGCGGAGCTCGCCTACTCCCTCATGGCGCGAGAAGCGGGCATCGACATGCCACCTACCCGTTTCTTCGAGACGGCTCAGGGAGAGCGGTTCTTCGGGGCCGAGCGGTTTGATCGCCAGGGCAACCGCCGCTTTCACGTGCACACCTTCGGCAATCTCATCCAAGCCAACTTCCGCATTCCGAGCTGCGATTACCACCAATTTCTGGAGGTGGCGCGCATCCTGACAAAAAATCACCAAGTCGTTCTGGAATGCTACCGCCGGATGGTCTTCAACGTGTTGGCGTACAACCGGGACGATCACGTGAAGAACTTCGCCTTCCGCATGACCGCCGAAGGCGGCTGGGAGCTGGCACCCGCCTACGATCTCGTCTTCACTCCCGGCCCGGGTGGCGAGCACACCATGACCATCGCCGGAGAAGGGCGCGCGCCGGCGCGCAGCCACCTCCTGAAGCTGGCGGATCTCGCGGGAATCTTGGGTCGCGACGCTCAGGCGATCCTTGAGGAGGTGGCCTCGGCGGTGGCGCACTGGCGTGCCCACGCCCGCCTCGCGGGGGTAAGCACGAAAACCGCCAAGGCGATCGAGAAGGTCATCCAGGAGTGCCTCGCCCGCCTTTGACGGTTCGGTTTTTACCCGGCCGCTACCGGTCGCAGGGCAACCGGCATCGGCCGGCGTTCCCCGACCTGCTGGCGCCACATGGCGTAGTAGAGCCCTTTTCGCTCCAACAGCTCGGCGTGGCGGCCGGACTCGATGATCCGGCCGTGCTCCAGCACGTGGATGCGGTCGGCGTGGAGCACGGTCGAGAGCCGGTGCGCGATGAGGATGGTGATCACGTGGCTCGACGCCACCTCGCGGATGGTCTCGGTGATGTCCTCTTCGGTGAGCGAATCGAGCGAGGAGGTCGCCTCATCGAAGACGAGGAGGCGCGGCCGGCGCAACAGGGCGCGGGCGATCGACAGCCGCTGCTTCTCTCCCCCTGAGACCTTGACGCCGCCCTCGCCGATCACCGTGTCGAGACCGCGGTCGGCGCGCGCCAGCAGGCTGTCGCAGGCGGCTTTCTTGAGGACTTCCAGGCATTCGTCGTCGGTGGCGCGCGGGTTGACGAACAGCAGGTTCTCGCGGATCGAGCCGGAGAAGAGCTGCGTGTCTTGCGTGACGAAGCCGATCTGCGCCCGCAACTCGTCGAGATCGAGGTCCGTGCCCGGCTTGCCGTTGTAGAGGATGCGCCCGCTTTGCGGCCGGTAGAGGCCGACGAGCAGCTTGACGAGAGTCGTCTTGCCCGAGCCTGAAGGGCCGACGAAGGCGACCGTCTCGCCGCGCCCGACTTCAAAAGAGACGCCGGTGAGCGCCGGGAGCGCGGCGGTCTGGTGGGTGAAGACGACGTTTTCGAAGGCCAGCGTGCCGAGCTCGCCCAGCGGCAGGGGATGCGCCGGTTTCACCTCCTGCGGCAGGTCGAGGATCGCCTGATAGGTTTCGAGCGACGCCTCGGTCTCGCGGTAGGTATTGATCACCGTCCCCAATTCCTGCAACGGCCCGAAGATGAAGAACGAGTAGATGAAGAGCGAGAAGAACTGGCCGACCGTGATCTGTTGCGTATAGATCAGGTACAGCATCAGAAAGAGGATCGACGTGCGCAGGGCGTTCACCGCCGTGCCCTGGATGAAGCTCAGGAGGCGCAGCGAGCGGACCTTCCGCAGCTCGAGGCGAAGGATCTTGTCGGTGATCGAATTGAGCCGGTCGATCTCCTGGCGCGCGAGCCCGAGGCTTTTGACCAGCTCGATGTTGCGCAGCGATTCCGTGGTCGAGCCGGCGAGGGCCGTGGTCTCGGCGACGATGATCTTCTGGATTTTTTTGATCCGTTTCGACAGGACGGAGCTGAGCA
>DATFPH010000146.1:0-2503 GCA_035264905.1 Thermoanaerobaculia bacterium | reverse complement strand
AGGTCCGATCCCGGTAACCGTTGTGAACCGCCCGGACCGCTGCGACCTCGAAGTCGCCGGACGAGATCGTCTCTCCGAGGTCGACCTCGCGGATGTCCTCCGCGCCGGCCCTCGCCACCCACTTCGCCGCTCCGCGCGGCGCGATCACCGGAGTGTCCGGGGGAAACCGCCGCAATGACGGGATGTCGAGATGATCGCGGTGCAGGTGTGAGATCAGGACCAGGTCGCACTGCTCGGGGAGCCGGGGGTCGGGCTTGGGACCTTGGCGGTGTAGCGGTCCCAGCCAGCTCCGCAACATCGGATCCGTGAGGATCGAAATTCCGCCGAGCCGAAGCAGCGTGGTCCCGTGTCCTATGTAGGTCAGACGGTCCATCTTGGGCATCTGCTTAGGTGGAATCTATGGAGAAGACCGGCCGATGATTCGCGGCCGCCTTCGTCGGAAGCGCTCGGGTGCCGAGCGGCCCGATGAAGAGTTCATCGAGATCGACCCGGCGGAGCTCTCAGATCTCTTCGCTGCCCCAGGCTGGCTGCGGAACGCGGGATTCACCTCATGGCTCCTCGTTGGCGTCGTTCTCCTGATTGTCGGCGTCGTCTGGCTGCTCTCCCTGACCCATGTGATCTTCGTTCCGCTGGTTGCCGCGAGTGTGATCGCGGCGGTCGCCGGCCAGCTGGTCTCCTTGCTCCAGCGCCACGGGTTGCCACGCGGCCTCGGAGCCTTGTTGGTACTCCTGCTGATCGTCGGCGCCGGAGCGCTCGCGGCCTATCTGGTGGTCAGGGGGATCGGCACCGAGACCTCTGCAATCAGCCACCGGCTGACCGAAGGCGCCGACAAGATCGAGGGCTGGCTCGAGGACCTCGGGGTCAGCGACGGCAAGGCCCAGAGCGCCAACGACGACATCAGCTCCGGGGCCAGCGACTCATTCCAGGCCCTGATCAACGGTCTCGCCGCGGGGATCGACAAGCTCGCCTCGCTCGCGTTCTTCCTCGCGATGACGGTGCTCAGCCTCATCTTTCTGCTCAAGGACGGACCGACGATCCGCTCCTGGACGGAGCGTCACATGGGCATCCCGGCTGAGGTGGCCCACACGGTGAGCGGGCGCACGCTCCAGTCGCTGCGCGGGTACTTCCTCGGCGTCACCATCGTGGCGACGTTCAGCGCGCTCCTCGTGGGCGGGGGCGCGCTCGCGCTCGGGATCCCGCTGGCAGGAACGATCGCGGTGGTCACCTTTCTCGGCGGCTACGTCCCCTATCTGGGGGCCTGGACGGCGGGCGCCTTCTCGGTGCTGCTCGCTCTCGGCGGCGCGGGCCCCGAGGCGGCGGGTGGGATGGTGGTGATCCAGTTGCTCTCGAACGGACCGCTTCAGCAGATCGTGCAACCGGTCGCCTATGGAGCCGCACTCGGCTTGCATCCGCTCGCCGTCCTCGTCCTGACGATCGCGGGCGGCGCGCTGTTCGGGACGGTGGGGCTGATCCTGGCCGCTCCGATCGCCTCGGCGATCGTTCGCATCTCAGCCGACCTCTCGCGCGCTCGCGCCGCGGCCGCAGCCCACGCTTAGCGGTTCCAGGTCAAACGGTATGACAGGATGGCCATCGGACAGCGAGCACGGACGCTCCTGCCATCAACTCCTTAAGGGGAGGACGAACAAGAATGGTTCTCGCCGACTACACCTTTGGTCAGGCGCTGCTCACGGTCCTCGAGGTGTTTCTCTTCGCGGCCTGGTTGATGATCCTGTTCGTGATCATCGGAGACCTCTTCCGCGATCACGGACTGTCCGGCTGGGGCAAGGCCGCCTGGACGGTCTTCCTGATCTTCGTCCCGTTCCTCGCGGCGTTGGTCTATTTGATCGCCAGGGGGGACGGCATGCGCGAGCGCGCCCTGGCACAGCAGGAGGAGCAGAGAAGGCAGCTCGAAGCCTATGTCCAGCAGGCCGCCGGATCTGGTGGCTCGGCCGCGGACGAGCTCACGAAGCTGGCGCGTCTTCATGACGAGAAGAAGCTCTCGGATGAGGAGTTCGAACAGGCCAAGGCGAAGATCGTCGCCTAGGTCAGCATCAGCCGAGTTTCCGCCTGGGGCGTGCTTACGCTTCGCTTGCTGGCTCAATGACGGGCTGGCGAAAACGGCCGCCTAGGGGCGGCCGGTTACGAAAGGAGACCCATGAGAGGTGCGGGTCGAACGGTGTTCGCAGCAATCCTGCTGATGATCGCGGGAGTGCTGAACATCATCTACGGCATCGGCGCGATTTCCGATGCGAATTTCTTCACCCAAGGTGGAACGCAGTACGTGTTCTGGAGTCTCCACGCGTGGGGCTGGATCGCCCTGCTCGTCGGGATCCTCCAGCTCACGGGCGGGTTCTCCCTGGCGTCGGGGAACGCCTACGGCGTCACGCTCGGGATCATCGCCGCGAGCATCGGTGCCATAGAGGCCCTGCTGTCGGTGGGCGGGGCCTATCCGTTCTGGTCCCTGGGCGTCTTTGCGCTCTGCCTCTGGGTCCTCCACGGCATC
>DATFPH010000145.1:0-3720 GCA_035264905.1 Thermoanaerobaculia bacterium | reverse complement strand
GCCAAGAGGCTGGACGGTTCAGCCTTTTGGCTGAGTCGGTCGGCCCAGAGGCTGGATGACTTGGCTCAGAGGCTAGATCGTTCAGCCAAGAGGCTGGATGGCTCAGCCTTTTGGCTGAATGGCTCAGCCTGAAGGCTGGATCGTCCAGCTCGAAGGCTGAGTGATCCAGCCTGAAGGCCCGATGGACTGGCTGAGAGGCTGGATGGTCTGGCCTGAAGGCCGAATCTACCGCGGGAAGGGAGCGACTTCCCCTCTCTTGGCCGCCAAGCGATATGCGGCGTCCCCCACTGTAGAGACGCCCCGTGGGGTTTCTCCTGCGGCGGTGCCATTCATTTCCAGGGATCTCTGCGACGCAGCGGGCATGTCGGAAGGAGACGCCCCACGGGGCGTCTCTACAGTGGGGAGGATCTCCATCGGACGGGGTGAGGGTCCCGGCGCAGCCGGCCCCTCAGGACAGCAGCAGCTCGAGATCCTCCCGGCTCAGCTTGGCGATGACGCTCTGGTCGGCTTGGACGATGGCGTCGGCGAGGGCTCGCTTGCTGGCTTGGAGCTCGAGGATCTTTTCTTCGACGGTGTCGCGGGCGACGAGGCGGTAGGCGAAGACGGTGCGGGTCTGGCCGATGCGGTGGGCGCGGTCGACGGCCTGGGCTTCGACGGCGGGGTTCCACCACGGGTCGAGGAGGTAGACGTAGTCGGCGGCGGTGAGGTTGAGGCCGAGGCCGCCGGCTTTCAGGCTGATGAGGAAGAGGCCGCTTCCGGGATCGGTCTGGAACTTCTCCACCAGCTCCTGGCGGTTGCGGGTCTTGCCGTCCAGGTAGAGGTATGGGAGACCGGCGGCGTCGAGCCGGCGGCGGAGGACGCTCAAGAAGCTGGTGAACTGGGAGAAGACCAGCGCCTTGTGCTGCTCGTCGAGGACCTCGACGAGCTGAGGAAGCAGGAGGTCGAGCTTGGCGCAGGGATCGTCCTGGTGTCCGCGGTCGACCAGGGCGGGATGGCAGGCGGCCTGGCGCAGTCGGAGGAGAGCTTCGAGCACCAGGAGCTTCGAGCGGCCTAGCCCCTGGGCGCCGATCCGCTTGTCGAGGACCGCACGGTAGTAGTCGCGCAGCTCGTCGTAGAGCTTGCGCTGCTTGGGAGGGAGCTCGCAGACGAGGGTCTGCTCGACCCTTTCCGGGAGCTCCGGCGCCACCTGGTCTTTGGTGCGGCGCAGGATCAGGGGGCGCAGCGCACGGGCCAGGACCTCGCCGGTCGCGGCGCCCGGATCGCGCAGCTCGGCCGAGCGGGTGCGGAAGGTCGAGGCGCCGAGGAAGCCGGCATTCAAGAATTCGAGGAGGCTCCAGAGCTCGCCCAGATGGTTCTCGACCGGTGTGCCGGTGAGCGCCAGCCGGTGCCTTCCGCGGAGCAGGCGGGCCGCCTTGGCCGTCTGGCTGCTGGCGTTTTTGATCGCCTGCGCTTCGTCGAGGATCACGTAGTCGAGCTCCCTCTCCCGGAGGACCGCGATGTCCCGGCGCAGCGTGCCGTAGGTGGTGAGCACCACGTCATATCCGTCGAACGACTCGGCTCTCTGCGCGCGGCCGGTGCCGGTGTGGTCGAGGATCCGCAGCGCGGGGGTGAACTGCGCGGCCTCGGCCATCCAATTGAAGACCAGGGAGCGCGGCACGACGACGAGCGACGGCGGCAGCTTCTCGGCCTTGCGCCGCTCCCGCCGGGTTTCGAGGAGCGCCAGCACCTGCACGGTCTTGCCCAACCCCATGTCGTCCGCGAGACAGCCGCCCAGGCCGAAGTCGCGGAGGAAGTGGAGCCAGCCGAGGCCGAGCTGTTGGTAGGGGCGCAGCGTGCCGCGGAAGCCGGGGGGCGCTGGAGCGGGCGTGATCCCGGCGAAGCTGCGCAGGCGCTCGCGGGCCTGGGCGAACGTCTCGTCGCAGCTCGCGGTGGGCTCGTCGGCCAGCCAGGCGTCGAGCAGAACCGCCTGCGGGATCTCGAATCGCAGGTGATCCCCTTCGGTCTTTCCGAGGCCGGCGAGCGGCGCCCAGCGCTCCAGCCACTCTTCGGGGAGCAGGCCGACGCTGCCATCGCCCAGGGGGATGAACCCCTCGCCGCTGCGCAGGGCCGCGAGGAGCCGCGGCAGGCCGATCACCTCCCCCTCGAATTCCACGTCGCCGTGCAGCTCGAACCAGTCGATGCCGGAGGCGACGCGGACCTGGAAGCTGCCCGGCGACCGGTAGAGCTTCCCTTGCGCCTCGACCGACCACCCCTCGCCGAGCAGGGCGCGGACCGCCTCCGGGACGCGGCTCGGCGGGATGCGCAGCGCCGGCTCCCCCGACCGGTCGGCCGGGCCTTCGCGGAATCCCAGCCGCGGCAGGCGGGCGAGGGCTTGGCTCTCCCCTGCCCGATCGCGCAGGAGGTAGCGGCGCTCTTCCTTTTGATACATCCCGCGCCGCCCGGCGCCCGCCCCCACTTCGATCCCGTCGTAGAGAAAGGAGACCTTCGCCAGCGGCCACTCGCCGGCCGAGGCGAGGCGGCCGGACGGCGGGAGCAGCCGGATGCGCGGATGTGGCGCACCGACCACCTCTTCGAAGCCCATCGACACCGGGAGATCGAGGCGCGGGAGGACGGGCGCGGCGAGCAGCATGTCGAGGAAGTCGTCGCGCTCGGCGGCGGGGACGCGCAGCGATCCGGTGCGGCGCAGCAGAGGGAGCCACGCCGCGGCGCCGCCGGTATCGATCGGCGCCAGCCGGTCCACGGTGATCATGAGACCCGCCTGATCCAGGAGGGTCATCTCGCGGACGTCGCGCCGCGCGTCGCCGCTGCGCAGCTCCGGGACGAGCTCGCAACCGCCGTCCGCGCTCTCGCGCACCGCCAGCCACACCTCCCAGGGAGGACTGTCCTGCCAGGCCAGCGGCTCCTCTTCGATCTTGTGCGCCTGCGTGCGGAGGTGGCAACGCCCCGTGGCGCAAAGGCGCTGGGCCATCTCGTGCGCCATCTCGTTCGGGACCCACGGCTGCCGGGGCATTTCCTGGAGCTGGGCATAGCTCCAGGTCGACCAGGAGTCGCCCTGCATCGCTCCGAACAGCAGGGTGAGGATCGCGCGGTCGAGCGGATCGCGGCGCTGCGCGGCCTGTCCGCGGGTGAAGCGGCGCTGGTGGGGGGCTCCCCGTGAGCCGTCCGGCTTCCGCCGGAACGACAGAACGTCCAGGACGAGCCCCTGCCGCTGGAGGCTCGCCGGCAGATCGATCACGTAGAGGATCTCGTCCTCCTGGGCCGTCGGAGGAGGGCCCGCCGTGGCGAGCGGCGCCAGGATCTCGCGCCAGGCCGGAGCCCGCGGAGCCGGAGCGCTGCGCGAGGAAAAGGAGTTGCCGAGGATCTCGAGCGGGAGGCCGTCCTGGCCGCGGAGCCCGCCCTCCTCGTCCGCGGCCAGGACGGTGGCCCAGACGTGCTTGCAGATCTCGCCTCCCCGGTCGGTGGAATAAGGGCAGGTGCACGTCGCCCAGACCCGCTGCCCGTCCCGCGTGAGCGCGATGCGGTAGTCCTCCGTCCCGGACACGACGGCCTCGACCCGCTGGCCGGTGCAGGAGCCGAGGCTCACGAGACCCTTGTGCCAATACTCCTCTCCCCTCTTCCGGAGCTTGGCGGGGACGGAGGGAGAGAAGTTCCGGGCGAGCGACATCAACCCGCGATGGTATCAGGTAACACGGAGGCGGCACCGGATCGCGGGAACGCGCG
>DATFPH010000144.1:0-19563 GCA_035264905.1 Thermoanaerobaculia bacterium | reverse complement strand
GGAGCTCGCCGCGGCGGAGGCGGCTGCCGGCGCGGCCAGCCCTCGGTATGCCAGGCTGACGCGCGCCGCGCCGGTGAGATTTTCCGAGCTGCGGTCCCACTTCCTGGATGGAGGGACGATGCTGCTCGAATACGCGCTGGGCCGGGAACAGAGCTGGATGTGGGCGGTGACGCCGGAGACGGTGGATGTCTATGAGCTTCCTCCGCGGGAGGAGATCGAGACGGCGGCCCGCACCATGGCCGAGCGCCTGCGCCGTCCGGACGCGAGTGATCCGGAGGAACAGGCGGCGCTCGCCGTTCTCTCTCGCATGCTTCTCGGACCGGTCGCCGGCCGTCTCCCCGAGCGCGTGCTCGTGGTCCCCGACGGTGCCCTCCACTACGTCCCGTTCGCCGCGCTGCCGGTGCCGGGCTCGGAGCAGCCTCTGATCGCGGAGCATGAGGTCGTCCACCTGCCGTCCGCCGCCACCTTGTCGATGCTCCGGCGGGACCGCCGTACTGACGATTCGCGAGGGGCCGTGGCGGTCCTCGCCGATCCTGTCTTCACGGTGGACGATCCCCGGGTCGGCCGGGCCCGCCTCGCCAACGCCGCTCCGCGGGCCGGAGCGGAGAGATCCGGAGACGAGGCCCAGCGCTTCGAGCGACTCCCCTGGACCCGCCGCGAGGCCGAGGCGATCCTCGCGCAGGCGGCCGGGAAGCCGGTGCTCTCCGCCCTCGATTTCGACGCCGACCTGCGGACCGCGCTCTCGCCGGAGCTGCGCCGCTACCGGATCGTCCACTTCGCCACCCACGGCGTCCTCGACAGCCGCCGCCCGGCGCTCTCGGGGCTGGTGCTCTCGCTGGTCGACAGGGACGGGAAGCCCCGGGACGGCTTCCTGCGTCTCCAGGAGGTGTACGGCATGGACCTCGACGCCGACCTCGTCGTCCTCTCGGGCTGCGAGACGGCGCTCGGCCGGGAGATGCGCGGCGAGGGGCTCACCGGTCTGACGCGTGGGTTCTTCTCGGCCGGGACCAGCCGCGTCATCGCCAGCCTCTGGCGGGTCGAGGACAGGGCCACGGCCGAGCTGATGACCCGCTTCTACCACGGGCTGCTGGCGGAGGGGCGGCGGCCGGCGGAAGCCCTCCGCTCGGCGCAGGTCTCGATGTGGAGAGAGAAGCGATGGCGCGATCCGTACTTTTGGGCCGCGTTCACGATCCAGGGGGACTGGAGATGACCGCTTCCGCGGATCTGGTCGCCCGCATCCGCGGGGGAGAGCCGGGCTCGGAGGAGGAGCTGATCCAGCGCTTCAGCCGGGGCATCACGTTCCTGCTCCGCCGCGTCACCCGCGATCCGGCGACGGCGGAAGACCTGCACCAGGAGACGTTCCGCCTCGCGATCGAGAAGATCCGGAACGGCGAGGTCCGCGATCCCGAGAAGCTCCCTGGCTACATCGCCAGCCTGGCGCGGAACCTGGCCACCGAGGACGCCCGGCGCGGCATCCGGCGAGACCAGTGGCACGACCGGGACCCGGAGCGGGCGGAGCAGGCGTCCGATCCGGAGCCCGGGCAGCTCTCGACGCTCCTGCGCAAGGAGCACGCGGCGATCGTCCGCCGGGTGATCGGCGAGTTGGAGCAGGACCGCGACCGCCAGCTCCTCTTCCGCTACTACATCGCGGAGGAGGACAAGGAGCAGATCTGTCGCGACCTGGCGCTCGACCAGGTGCATTTCAACCGCGTGCTCTTCCGGGCGCGCCAGCGCTACAAGGATCTTTACGAGAAGCGGCAGCTCGGTTTCCGGGCTGTGCCGCCCCCGACCCGGGCTCCGCGCCGGGAGCACGGGGCCGCGGCAGATTGAGGTGCGCCATGGATCACGCCTATATCGAAGAGCACGAGATCATCCGCCGGTATCTGGCCGACCGGCTGGCCGAGGATGAGCGGAACCGCTTTGAGGCCCACTATGTCGATTGCGAGCAGTGCCTGGAGAGGCTGGAGCTGGAGGAGGGATTTCGCGAAGGAGTCCGCGATGTGGCCGCGGAGGAGGTGGTCCGCACCATCGAGCGGGGGATCTTTCTCCGGCTCCTCGTCTCCCGTTCCGGCCGGATGCTCCTCGGCGCGGCGCTGGCGGTCCTGGTGGCGCTTCCCCTCGGGTTCTTGCTGACGCAGAACCGCAGGCTCGACCAGCGGCTCGCCGCGGCCGAGGCGGCCCTGGCCCATGACAAGCCGCGGGTCCCCGTCACCCGGCCGGCGCCCGTGGTCCCGGACGAGGGGGACCAGAGGCTCCGGCAGGAGCGCGACCGGCTCGCCAGCGCGCTCGACCAGGAGCGCCAGGCCCGCGCCACGGTCGAGGAGAGGCTGGCCCGGGCCGAGGCGCCGCGCGTCAACCTGCCGGTGTTCGTGCTCGCCGCGGTGCGCGGAGGTGGCGCCAGTGAAGATCTCAACCGGCTGGCCCTGAAGGCTGGCGACGATTGGGTGGTCCTGGCCCTGGAGCTGGCTCTCGTCGAGCACGAGACCTACCGGGCAACCTTGGGCACAGCCGAGGGGCGCCGGGTCTGGAGCGGCGATGGGCTCCGGCCGGACGAGCGGGATACCCTCACCCTCGCATTCCCCTCCAATCTCCTGCCCACCGGCCGGTACAGCTTGGAGGTGGAGGGGCGGACGGCGGCGGGCGGCTGGGAGCGGGTGACCACGGCGCCTCTCGGCGTGGAAAGGCGGGAGTAGCCGCACCCCTGACAGCGTTGTACCATAGGCATGTCCCGCTTCCCGGGATGAAAGGGAGCCTCGATGCGGATCCGCAGTCTCGCCGCCCTCCTCTTCGGTCTCTTGCCGATGGCGCCCGCCTGGGCCGATACGGTCTACCTGGCCAATGGGCGGACCTTCGAGAACGTCATCGCCGAAACCACCGAGACCGAGGTGAAGATCCGCATGCCCGGCGGCTCGCTGAGCCTCCCGCGCAGCCACGTGCTGCGGGTGGAGGCGTCCGACTCCAATTTCGCCGAGTACGTGCGCCGCAAAGAGGCAATCCGCCGCAGCACCTCGGCCGCCGACTGGCTGGCGCTCGCGCAGTGGGCCAAGCGCCAGGGGCTGGAGCAGGGCGCCCGCGAGGCGGCGCTCGCCGCGGCCAGTCTGGACCCACGGATCGAAGGGCTGGCTCCTCTGCTGCGTGCCCATGGCTACGTCCTCGACCAGCAGCTCGACCGCTGGATTCCCTATAGCGACTCCATGCGCCGCCGCGGGTTCGTCTTCGCCGACGGCCAGTGGCTTTCGCGCGAGGAGAACGCGGCGCGCCAGCGCGCCCGTGACGAGGAGCTCGAACGGCGGCGCGCCGAGCGGGCCGCGATGCAGGCCGCGCAGGCCACCCAGGCCGTGCGCGAGGTCGAGCTCGCCCTCGCCAATCTCGAGCTTCGGGAGCGGTTGCGGCGGACCGAGGAGACACCGGCCGTGGGCCTGCCGCTCTATGTGTATCCCGGGACCTGGTTCATCCCACCGGCGGCTCCATGCCATCACTGCGGGACCGGGCCGCGTCCCCGCCCGGAGCCCCAGCCGCCTCCGGCACCGCGCCCGCAGCAGCCGCGGGAGGGACACGGCGTGTTCCACGTTCCGGGCAGCCTGCTCCCGGGCACGATCAGCGCGAGATCGCATTCGAGCTGAGAGCCGCTGACCGGGCCGGGAAGTGGTACTCTGATTGTTCGTTTGGGGCGGCCTTCTTCCGTCCGCTGGGTGTTTTTGCAGTCATCGAGGAGAGGGGAACATGTCGGAAACCCGTCTTGCGGGAGTACCCATGTTCCGGGGCCTGGGCCAGGAGCGGCTCGCCCGTCTGGAACACCATCTCGAAGAGAGGCACCTCGGCACGAACGAGGTCGTCTTCCGTCAAGGCGATCCCTGCGACGGGCTCTACGTCGTGGCCCGGGGCGGCGTGGTCATCCGCTCCGAGACGCCGGGGCGTCCGGTCGAGCGCATCCGTGACCTGCAACCGGGGGAGATCTTCGGAGAGACGGCCGCGCTGCTGAGCAGCCCCCGCCGTTTCGCGGCGCGCACTGTGGGAGAGACCGTCCTCTGGAAGATCCCCCAGGATCTGGTCCTGGAGCTGGTCGGAGACCCCATGTTCGATGCGTCTCTGCCCTCCCTGATGGTCCGGCGGCGCCCGGCGCGGCGCCAGTCCTTCGCGGCGCCCTGGAGCCGTAAGGAGCCGCGCATCTGGGTGGATCGGGAGGTCCAGCTCACTCTGGACCACGGCGAGAGGGTGCAGGCCCACCTGGAGAACCTGTCCGCCGGCGGCGCCTGTCTCCTCGAAGCGCCGGACAGTTGGCAGGTCGTCCAGAACCTCGGCCTCGCCGTGGGAATCGCTGGGCGGCCCAACTTGCTGCGGGTCCGGGGCATCGTCCGCTGGCGGCAGGGGAGCTCCGTCGGGCTCGCTTTCGATGGCGACGGCCCGGCGCACCGGCGCCGCGTCAACGCGGCCTTGCGCGTGCTGGCGCCGCCGTAGGCCATCACCCCCGGCCCCTCTCCCGCTTGCGGGAGAGGGGCCGGGGGTGATGGCTCTCCCTACCGCGTCGTCCGGAAGTGGAACGTCTCCGGGTTCTCCAGCTCCATCCCCACGAGGTCCTCGACCGAGCCCGGAGCGAGCGTGGCCTCGAAGACGTCATCGCGCGGCAGATCGTCCAGCGGCTCCCAGACGATCCACCAGTGGGAAGGATCGTAGGAGACCCGTCCGGGGACGAGTCCGCTGCGTTCTCCCTCGACGATGACAGCTTCCGGATCGATCTCTTTCGGATCGATCGGCTCCGAGAGCGCGAACGTCACCCGGACGCGCCGGGCCGCCACCCAGTCGCCATCTTCCGGGAAGTGAGAGGTGACGAAGGGCGGCACCCCTTCGATGGTGGGACCGTGACCCTCTGAGGCGATCGCCACCTCCACAGCTACTTGGAAGACCGCCTCGACGACTGCCGGCGGGGGAGGAGGGAGCGGCGGCGTCGGCAGGTTGTGATCGTCCAGCCAGTCCCAGAGCAACACCGCGGCGACCACCGCCGTTGCGACCCCGGCGGCCACGAGCGCCGGGGGAACGTGCTCGACCACGGTTTCGACCTCGGTCACCTGGTCGGCGCGGACGCGGACGATCTTCGGCCGCGCATCCAGCGGGACCTCGTTGCCGGAGTCGTCGAGCCGGGCCGGGAAGCGCACCCGGTACGTGCCGGGTTTCAGCCCGAGGACCGTCCAGCGCGCATCGAGGGAGCGGAAGACCGGGACCCAATAGCTTCCTTCCTGCCGCTCGAGCTCCCCCACGATGCCGCCCGAGAGCGCCAGCCCGGCCTGGCGGGCCTCGTCGTCGGGGAAGACTTGCACCGCCACTCCGCCCCCGCGGCCGGCGGACGGGCGCCGGCCCACCGCCTGCGTCGAGAAACAGGAAGTGAGGAGAAGGGCGGACAGGACGAGCGCCAAAGCGCGGACGGGGCGCGGGCGTACCATGGTGGGCTCCTTCCGATCGGTCGTCCTCAAGTCTACCTCTCGAGGCGGGAGGCGGGACAAGAGGAGGCAGAGACGTCCTCGGAATAGGACGGCGCGCCGCTGGCCTGGGGAAGACGCCATTTCCCTGATAAATTCAGTCCTGCCAGACGTTTGTCTCGAATCCTGAGATGGCCGGAGCCTCCTGGCATTCAGGTTGCTCAGTCACCGAGGCAGATGTCAGAGGAGAAAAAGAAATGAATTCGAAAGCGTTGCGCACGACCTTGGCTCTCGCCGGTCTGCTCCTTGCCGTCACGCCTGCTGCCTGGGCCCAACAACGGCGTGGGTTCTACGAGCGGGACGGCGCCTTCCGCATCCACCTGGGAGCGTTCCAACCCGAAGGGGACTCGGAGTACTGGGACAGCGTGGAGCGCGACTTCACCGGCGGGGTCGACGACCTGGAGAACGTCTCCTTCGGTCTCGACTACCTGCTCCCTCTCAACCGTTACCTCAGCCTGCAGTTCTCGGGCACAGCCTACGGTGGGGACACGACCCAGTCCTACCGGGACTTCGTCGACAACTTCGGCGACCGGATCCGGCACGACACGACCCTGGGAATCGCTTCGGCCACCATCGGCGCGGTGGTCCATCCGCTCGGCTCGGACGCGGCGGTCAGCCCCTACTTCGGCGCGGGCGGCGGCAGCTACTTCTGGAGCCTCGAAGAGGAAGGGGATTTCATCGACAACAATGACGATATCTTCTTCGCAAACTTCAAGGACGAGGGGGTGGCCTTCGGTTACTACTACCTGGTCGGGGTGGAAGCTCCGATCACGCGACGGGTGTCCATCTTCGGCGAAGGACGGTGGAGCTACGCGGAGGACGAGCTGTCCGACGACTTCGAGGGCTTTGGCGACATCGACCTTTCCGGCCGCACCTTCCTGGTCGGCCTCTCCTGGAATCTCTGATCCCGCCCCCACCCCTGGCCCTTCCCCCGCTTAGCGGGAGAGGGGAAAAAACAAAAGCGGGAGAAAGGCGCCCCGCCTCCGAATCCGGAGGGAGGGGGCGCCCTCTCCCGCTTCGCGGGGGAGGGACGGGGAGGGGGGCTCAGTGCATCAGGGGCACGTCGCCCATCCCGTCGCTGGTCGAGGACTCCCCGAAGAAGAGGCGTCCCTCGCGGAACGAGGCGCCGCGGAGAGCCAGGGCGAGGACGTCGCCCAACTCCTCGGCGAAGTGGAAGTGGACCTTCTCGGCCACGTTCTCCGGGAGGTCCTCCAGGTCGGCCTCGTTGTCCTTGGGCAGAAGGACCTCGGTGATGCCCGCCCGCACGGCGCCCAGGACCTTTTCCTTGACGCCGCCGATCGGGAGCACCCGGCCGGAGAGCGTGATCTCGCCGGTCATGGCCACGTCGTGCCGGGCCGGCCGGCTCGACAGGGCTGAAACCAGGGCTGTCGCCATGGTCACGCCCGCCGAGGGGCCGTCCTTCGGGATCGCGCCCGCCGGCACATGGACGTGCACGTCGCGCTCGAAGCTCTCCGCCGGGATGCCGAGCAGGTCCGCGTGCGCCCGGGCATACGACCAGGCCGCGCGCGCCGACTCCTTCATCACGTCGCCGAGCTGTCCCGTCAGCACGAGGTCTCCCTTCCCCTTCATGGTCGACACCTCGACGAACATGATGTCGCCGCCGGCCGGCGTGTAGTACATGCCGGTCGCGACCCCCACCTGGTCCTGCCGCGCGGCCCGCTCCGGATGGATCCGGGGCCGGCCGAGGATCTCGCGGACGCTCTCTGCCTTGATCTCGGCACGCTCGATCTCGCCGGCCGCGATCTTGCGCGCGACCTTGCGGGCGAGCTTGCCCAGCGAGCGCTCGAGCTGCCGCACGCCGGACTCCCGGGTATACCCCTGGATGACGGCCAGGATCGCCTCGTCGGAGAGCGCGATCTGCTCCGTCGTCAGGCCGTTCTCCTTGAGCTGCCGGGGCACCAGATAGCGCCGCGCGATGTACAGCTTGTCCTCTTCCGTGTAGCCGGAGAACTCCACCACCTCCATCCGGTCGAGCAGCGGCCCGGGGATGTTCTGGATGAAGTTCGCCGTGGCGATGAACAGCACCTCCGACAGGTCGAACGGCACTCCGAGGTAGTGATCCACGAAGGTGTCGTTCTGCGCCGGGTCGAGCACCTCGAGGAGCGCGCTCGCCGGGTCGCCCTGATAGGAGACGCCGAGCTTGTCGACCTCGTCGAGCAGGAACACCGGGTTCTTGGTGCCGGCCTGCTTCATGCCTTTGATGATCCGGCCGGGCATGGCGCCGACGTAGGTGCGCCGGTGGCCGCGGATGTCGGCCTCGTCGCGCACGCCGCCGAGCGAGATGCGGACGTACTCACGGCCCATGGACCGGGCGATCGACCGGGCCACGGACGTCTTGCCGACGCCCGGAGGGCCGACGAAGAGGAGGATCGGGCCCTTGTTGGCCCGCTTCTCCTCCTTGGTCTGGGGCAGGTCGGGCATCGCCTCGACCTCGGGCTCAGTCTCGATCTCGTCATTGCCGGCCTCGGCCTTGGCGGCCTCCTCGGCGGCGCGCTCCCGCAGGAGCTCGGCCTGGCGCAGCTGGCGAACCGCCAGGAACTCCAGGATCCGGTCCTTCACGTCACCCAGGCCGTAGTGGTCCTCTTCCAGAACCTCGGCCGCGCGCGGGATGTCGATGTGCTCCTCGCTGCGGATGTTCCAGGGGAGCTCCGCAACGGTCTCAAGGAAGTTCCGGATGACCTGCGACTCCATCGCCTCCCGGCCCATGCGGCCGAGCCGGCCGAGCTCGCGGTCGATCTCCTTGCGGACCTCGTCGGGCATGTCGAGCTTGGCGAGCCGCTCGCGCAGCTCCTCGACCTCGTTGCCGGAGTCGCCCTCGCCGAGCTCCTTCTGGATCGCCTTGAGCTGCTCCCGCAGGAACATCTCGCGCTGGCGGTCGCCGAGCTCCTCCTGAACGCGGCTCTTGATGTTGTCCTGCGCCTCGAGCACCTCGAGCTGTCGCTGGACGTGAACGAGCACGCGGCGCAGGCGCTCCTCGACCGACAAGGTCTCGAGCAGAGCCTGGCGCTGGCTCGGCGGCACGTCCGTGTAGGCGGCCACCAGGTCGGCGAGCCGGCCCGGCTCGTCCACTCCCTCCAGCACTCCATGCACAACCTCATCGGGGAGGCCGGACCTCTTGCCCAGCTCCGCCGCACGCTCCCGTGCCTCGCGGAAAAGACCCATGAAGGCCGTGTCGTTGGGGTTCAGAGGAGCCAGCTCCTCCGCGTCGCGCCCGACGGCCTCGAGATAGCCGTCCTTCTCGGTGATGCGCATCGCGATCCCACGGTGTTCGCCTTGCAGCAGGAGCTGCACGCCGGCGAGGCCCCGCTGGACCTGACCGATGCGCGCCACCGTCCCGATCGTGTGCAGCGACTCGGGGGCGGGATTCTGATTATTGGTGTCCTCCCGTTGCGAGACGGCGAAGACGAGCCTCTCGGGCGTGGCCAGTGCGGCCTCGATGGCTCGCAGGGTGGCCGGCCGACCCGCGTTGATCGGGGTCGTCACACCCGGGAACAGCACGAATTCCCTCAACGGGAGCACGGGAAGTGTGAATCGCTCTGACATTTCGTTCTCCTGTTCCCTCTGACTTCCGGGGAGAAACGGCCTCAGCCGATCGCCGCGGGCGCTGGACCGGGCCACCCTAGAGAGCTGGCTTGTCGATCCGTGCACCCAGGAAAACCGAGTCCATCAGACTCAAATTCCCGACGACTTGAGTGGCGACTGCTCAGGTCTCCGGGCAGTCTGCCACCCGCTGAGTTTCAGGGGAATACGAGATTCGTGCCAGGCCACCTACAGCACGAGCGCGTAGCCGACCTTGAAGAAGAACGTCCGGTCGGAGCGCGTCAGGTCGATCAGCCGGCCGTCGGCGTCGGTGCCGCCGAACTGGTTGTCCGAGTAGCCGAGGAAGAAGACCGTCGTGGGGTTGAGCTTGTAGGAGAACAGGAGCTGGCTGAACAGGTGCTCGTCGTCCTCGGCGACCGGTGCGGCGGTGAACAGGGCGCGGTTGATCTCCAGGTCGGTGTACTGGAGGATCGCCCGGACGAACGTCCGGATGTTGATCTGGTAGACCGTTGAGAGCTGGGTGACGTTCAGCTCCAGCAGCTCCCCGCCCTTGACAGTCACGCGCTGCAGGTCGTGGTCGAGCGAGGTCTGCACGTGGCCGAAGAAGTTGTAGAGGATCGACGGCCGGATGCGCAGCAGGTTCCCTGGCCGCGTGTGGTCGAAGTCGATCGTGTCGCCGTCGTTGACGAGGAGGCCCAGACCCAGGCGGCCGGTCGGGCGCAGGTCGGCGCTCAAGGAGTTGAAGCTCTCGCGGAACGTGACGCCGTTCCAGAAGCGGTGGCGCCACCCGTGGTTGAACAGATATGTCGACTGCCACGGGCCGCGGAGTCTGAAATAGCTCTGGGCGTTGCGTTCCAGGACGGTATCATCCTCGGCGCTGGTCTGGTTCCAGCCCCCGCCGAGGCTGAGCGAGCTGTACCAGGTCTTCTTGTCCGCCCACCAGGTGCGCTCCACCACGGCGTTGGAGAGCTCATAGCCGACCTGCGGCATGAACCCCAGATCGGCGCGGAACTCGTCATCCACCCTCTCCCAGTTGGCGTTCCAGAGCCACTCGCGGGCCGTGTGGCCGTAGGCGACGATCAGGGCGTCCCCTTCGAGGCGCCCCTGGGGGAGGCCGAACCGGGCGGCGAACGCGTCCGGGTATTCGGTCCGCGCGGTGAGCGCCTGAGCCGTCACCACGTCGGCTGCGGTCGGCCGCCAGCGACCGTCGATCCCGGCCAGGCCGTTCAGGTAGTCCCCACCTTCGCGGTAGGTGGCGAGGGCGCCGATGGTCGATCCCTTGCCTATGTCGATCCGGTAGCGCAGGGCGGCATCGGTGGTCTGCAGGTCAGGAAGCGAGGCCGTGCGGGAGAACTGGTCGCCCGGCAGGAGGAGGTTCGTCCGGTCGTCCTCTGTGACGAAGAACCCGATGGCGTTCCTCCCCTCCTTGCCGGTCAGCTTGGCGCCCCAGCGCGGATCTGCCACCGTGCGGGTGTAGACGGCGGAGAAGGGGGTCTGGAAGAAGTCGGCCGCCTCCAGGAAGAAGGGGCGCTTCTCCGGGAAGAACAGCGCGAACTGGGTGTCGACGTCGAGCTCGACCGCGTCGGCTTCGATCTGGGAGAAGTCCGGATTGATCGCACCGGAGAGTGTCAGGTTGGGGGTGATGCCCCAGCGGGCGGTGAGGCCCAGGTCGCCTTCCTCGTCACCGTCCTCGATCCCGCCGTCGGGGAAGCCCACCCGGCGGTCAGTGCGCTGGCCGGTCAGGGTCGGATCGAGCTCCAGATTGCGCCCGGGCTTCACCCCTTCGAAGCCGGTCACCTTCGGCGCTTGGCAGACGAAGCAGTTGTCGTCCGGCGCCATGTAGGTCGAGGCGATCTGATGGCGGAGGCTGCGCTTGTGCGAGCGGAACGGGCCGATCCCCCAGGTCTGCTCCCCGGCCGAGCGCTGGAAGCGGAGCGAGCTGAAGGGGACCGCCATCTCGACCACATAGCCCTCCGCGTCGATTTTGCCGGCCGAGGCCCAGATGGCATCCCAGGCCGTGTCCTCCTCGACGTCGGCCATCTCGTTGAGGGCGAGGTCCATCTGGACGCCGAGGGGATTGACGAACAGCTCGTAGCCGCGGCGCTCGTCGTTGAAGGTGTCGAGGATCAGGCCGACGAAATCGTCCTTGAACGCGGAGTCGCGGTCGGTCAGGTTGGCCCGGATCGCCTCCGGGTCCGGCGCGTTGGCCCGGAAACCGGCGTAGAGGTTGTCCTCGTCATAGGCCAGATAGGCGATCGTCGTCACCGGTGCGGGGACGTTGCGGCCGGGGTCGAACTCGTTGTTCACGTCGATCTTCAGAGCTTCGCCCCAGGCCGGGTCGTCGAGCACGCCGTCGATTTTGATCGGCGTCGAGATCTTCGGAATCCGGTAATGCGGCTTTTCCGGGCGTTGCATGGATGTGGGCGCGGGCACCGGCTCCTGGCCGGCGAAGGCAACGGCCGGGAGCGTCAGAATCGCGACGGCAAGAAAACGGGAAATGTCCAAGCGAATATCCTCCAGCGCTGGTCCGCATGCGGACCTCAGTACGGCAGATAACGGTTCCCGGTTGCGGATCCCGTCAGGTGCGCCGCCGCCGCCGGGCGGTCGCCTCGGCGCGGGCGCGGAGCAGGTCGGGAAGATGCTCCTGGATCCACCGGTCTGCCTTATCTAGGTGCCGGTACTCGCGTTCTCTGCGCCGGAATTCCGGGGTGTGGAAGCACCGCCGGCCATTTTGGACCACCGGAGGCATGTCCGCGTGCAGCAGCTCATGAAACACGACGGCTTCGATGACGTAGCGGGGGATCCCGGGCTGGTCGAGAGCTCCGTGGAGACGGATCAGGCGATCCTCATAGGAGTAGCTGCCGAGCTGGAGGCTGGAGGTCGTCCGGCGCCGCCGGCAGTGGTGGGCCGCGCCGCCCGAGGAGCGCCCCCAGGTGACCCCCACGGAGAGGCGGCCGCCGAAGTAGCGCTGATTCAGATCCTTCACAATCTCGTCGAGATCGAAGACCACCCCCTCGGAGCGCAGCGTGGCGCGGCGGGGGCGGCGCTCCGGCCGGTGAGCGGCGAAGTGCTGCCGGATGACGGCCAGCGCCTCGCGCGAGCGGTCGCTCCCCTTCCGGCTCTCCACGAACGCCGCGACCGCCTGGAGGACCTCCGGCGGAGCTCCCACGAAGGAGTGGTGGATGCGCAGGGTGAGCTGGGAACGGTCGCCCGGCCGCCCAGGCTGGACGCTCAGGATGGTGCGGCGGTTGTCCGTCAGGATCAGGCTGGACAGGCGGCCGCCGGTCAGCCGGTTCAAGGCGCGCTGCAGCTCGAGACGCGGAGCTTCCGGATGGGGAACGACCGTCGGCAGGACGGACCGCCGGCCTTCCGGGAGAGCCGGGTGGCCGGTGACGAACAGCTCGAGCTGGAGGGGGCGGCGAGGCGCCGGGACCGCGGCCCGGCCGTGCGTCCGGCGGACAGGGCTCTCGGCGGTTCCGGAAGGGCGACGAAGCGCCTGGGTGGAAGATCTCATCCGACGTCCATCCTCCTCGCATCGCGGACCAGGCCCGGTCCTTCGGGGTTGGGACACTCTACCATGCGTCAGGGAAGGACCCAACGCTCGCCAACGGCCAGAGCGCGGACCCGTTCGGAGTCGGCTCCTTCCTGCTGCACGATCTCGTCCAGGACGCGGGGAGGAAGGTCGACCGGCTCGTCCGTGAGATCGAAGGTCCCCCAGTGCATGCCGGCCATCCACCGGGCGCCGAGGTCGCGGAAGGCCTGCAACGACTCGCGGGGGTCCATGTGCTGGTAGCGCATGAACCAGCGGGGCTCATAGGCGCCGATGGGAAGAAGGGCGACTTCGGGGGAGAACCGCCGGCCGATCTCGGCGAAGCCATGGAAGTAGCCGGAGTCGCCGCCGAAGTACCAGCGCCGCGTCCCCGAGTCCAGCAGCCAGGAAGCCCAGAGGGAGGCATTGCGCCCCATGCTGATCCGGTTGGACCAGTGCTGCGCGGGGAGGCAGGTGAGAGTCCACCGGCCATGGCTGACGGTCTGCCACCAGTCGAGCTCGGTCACCCGCCGCAGACCGCGGCGGCGGAGCCAGTCGCCGAGCCCGAGGGGAACGAACCAGGGCAGGTCCGGCAACCGCCGGATCGTCCAGGTATCCAGATGGTCATAGTGATTGTGAGAGAGCACCACGAACGCATCGCCGGGAACCGCGGCCAGAGGGATTCCGGGCGGAGACTTCCGTGGAGGGGCGAGAGCCCGGGGTCCCCAGTGCGGATCGGTGACGAAGACGTCTCCTCCATCCTGGACGGCGAAGGTGCAATGGCCCACCCAAGTGACCGACGAGGGCTGATCCCTGTCCTTTAGATAAGCCCCGTCATTCTCGACCACCGGAACCCGCGGCTCCGTCTTCCGGTCGTACGGCTTCCGCCCGCCGAGCTTCCAGCGCAGCACGTCGAGAGGCGTTGTAGCGAACCGCTGCCAGGGGCAGAAGAACTCGCCGGGATGGCCGTGCGGGGCGTAGAGGGTGGCGGGATCGTGGGGGATCTTCAATCCGCGACTTCCTCGATCACCACCGGGTCCGCGTCCTCCGCCTGCCCGCCGAACCTGCGCAGCAGCGTCTCCGTGCGGTAGGTGAAGATCTTGCGGACGTCCCGCTCGACGACGAGCCAGTTCGCGAGGCGGCCGAAGGGGACCTGGTAGCGCACCCGGTCGCGGACATAGGTGCCGCCGCCGGGGGCGTCCTCGAAGGTGTGCTCGTGGACCCACTGGCGGTAGGGGCCGCGGCGCTGCTCGTCCACGAAGCGGTAGGGAGGCTCCCAGGCGGTGATCTCGCTCTTCCAGCGGACCGGGAGGCCGTGCACACGGAGCCGGTATTCGATGAAGGCACCGGGCCGCATCTCGATGGGCTGCGGCGTCAGGACGTGGAAGGCCAGCAGGGACGGCGTGAGCGCCTCCAGGTTCGCGGCGTCCGCGAAGAAGGCGAAGACCTCCGGGCGGGGCCGGGGGACGCGGAGGCAGGCGCGCAGCTCCCAGGTCGTCACGACTGCGCCAGGAACTCCTGCCGCACGGTCTCCATCCGCTTGCGGTTGACTCCGAAGTCCCGGCGCCCCAGCCGCGAGGCCGACCGGAAGTGGATGAGCTTCGCGGTGTCGTCGAAGCGGATCTCCACGTCGTCCACGAAGCGGAAGAGGAGGGAGCGGCAGGTGGCCCGGAGCAGGGCCGGCCCCTCCTCCACGATCTCCGTCCTGGGCAGCGACCGCAGGGTTCGCAGCATCCGCTCGCGCGCTGCGCTCAACGGGCCGACGTAGGGGATCGGCTCCATCCGCTGCGAGGGGCGCTCCGCCTGCGTGGAGACGCAGTTCGGGGTGCGCTTGCACGGGGTGAGACGCGCCTCATCTGTGCTCATCGCTCCGCTCCTCTCCTCCGGGGCTCGATCGTACTCTATGATGGACAGCCCCATGATGGACAGCCCCGAACGGCCTGTTCGAAAAAGCCATGAAGATCTCGGAGATCGCCACCCCGTCCCTGCTCCTCGACCTCGACGTCCTCGATCGGAACCTGGCCCGCATGGCCGAGCGCGCCACTGCCCTGGGCGTGGTCCTGCGCCCTCACATCAAGACCCACAAGTGCGTCGAGGTCGCCCGGCGGCAGCGGGACCTGGGAGCGGTGGGGCTCACCGTCTCGACGCTCCAGGAAGCGCGGGACTTCGCCGATCACGGGTTCACCGATCTCACCTGGGCGTTCCCCGTGATCCTCTCCCGGCGCGAGGAGATCCGCGAGCTGGCCGCGCGGGTGACCCTCCGTCTGGTCGTCGACTCGGAGGAGGCGGTCCGGGCCCTGGAGGACATGGGCCTCCCCCTCCACGTCTGGCTCAAGGTCGACTGCGGCTATCACCGCGCCGGCGTCGATCCCGAGTCCCCGGCATCGCTGGAGCTGACCCGGCGGATCCACGGCTCCTATTCACTGCAATTCGACGGCATCCTCACCCATTCGGGCCATGCCTATCACGGCCGGACCCGCGAGGAGGTCGTCGCCGCGGCCGAGCAGGAGCGGCAGGTGATGGCGGATTTCGCGGCCCGGTTGCGGGACGCCGGGATCGCTGTGCCGGACGTCAGCGTGGGCTCGACCCCGGCGATGTCTGTCGCCGAGCGCCTGGACGGCGTCACCGAGGCCCGGCCGGGCAACTACGCCTTCTATGACTTCATGCAGGTGGGCCTCGGCTCGTGCGGCGTGCGCGATTGCGCGGTGACCGTGCTGGCGAGCGTGGTTTCATCTCGTCAGGGGGCCCGCCCCGGCGACTCGCGGTGCGTGGTCGACGCCGGCGCCCTCGCCCTCTCCAAGGACCGGGGGCTCGACTGGACCGAGCCGCCGACCCTGGGGGAGATCTTCGCGGACTACGAGGCCGCCCTGCTCAGCCCGATCGCGCGGCTGACCTCGCTCTCCCAGGAGCACGGGATCCTCAGCAAGCGCCGGCCGGTGGGGACGCGCGTGCGCATCCTACCCAATCATTCCTGCCTGACGGCAGCCTGCTTCGACGAGTACGTGGTGGTCCGCGGCGACGAGGTCGTGGACCGCTGGAAGATCTGGCGCGGCCGGTGAGATCTGCCGGCCGGGAATGAGAGGGCAGCCGGGGTGCCGGCGTTTCTGGAAGCGGCCCGGGACCTCTGCTAAGCTACACGGGATCGCCTGGCTGCGGGGTTTGTCACGGATTGCACACCCGCGGCACTTAAGATGTGAAACCTGTCCGCCGGTGCGGCCTCTCTCGTGCCGGTTTTCGACCGAGACCTCGAAGGAGAAACACCATGAGCTGGGAAGATCGCGAAGACAACACGATCTACAAAGTCGTCATCAACCACGAGGAGCAGTACTCGATCTGGCCTGCGCATCGCGAGAACCCGCTGGGTTGGAACGATGTCGGCAAGTCCGGTCCGAAACAGGAGTGCCTGGACTACATCAAGGAAGTCTGGACCGACATGCGCCCCCTCTCGCTCCGCAAGAAGATGGAAGAGATGGAAAAGGCGCGCCAGGCGAATCAGGAAACCAACTGAGCCTCCTCGCTCTCCCGGAGCTCATTCAGACGTGAAGCCCAGCACTGTTCCTGCCGAGCGGTGGCTCGCCTACCGCGAGGCCAATCCACGCGCGCGTCTGCGAATGTTCTGCTTCCCCTATGCCGGTGGTGGTGCGTCCGCCTACCGCGGGTGGGGCGCATCGCTGCCGCAGGAGGTCGAGGTCTGTCCGGTGCAGCTCCCAGGCCGGGAAGGGCGGCTGCGCGAGCAGCCGTTCACCCGGTCCGCGGAGATGATCACGGCCGTGACGGATGCGCTGACTCCCTGGCTCGACCTGCCGTTCGTGTTCTTCGGCCACAGCATGGGAGCGATGATCGGCTACGAGCTGACGCGGGAGCTGCGCCGGAGGGGGAGCACCCTGCCGCTGCACCTCTTCGTCGCCGGCCGCCGGGCGCCGCAGCTTCCGGCGCGCGACGAGCCGATCCACGATCTGCCCGAGCCGGAGTTCATCGAGCGCCTCCGCGAGCTCAATGGCACGCCCGAGGAGGTCCTCCAGCACTCCGAGCTGATGAAGCTGCTGTCCCCTCTGCTGCGGGCTGACTTTGCGGTGAACGAGACCTATGAGTACGTCGAGGAGCCGAAGCTGGACATCGGGATCTCCGCCTTCGGCGGGCTCGCAGATCAGGACGTCGGGCGGGATGACGTGGAGGCCTGGAGCGTGCAGACCCGGGGGCGCTTCCGCATGCGCATGATGCCGGGAGACCACTTCTTCCTGCACCCGCAGAAGGACCTCATTCTCGAATCCGTCGCGCGCGATCTCGCCGAGATCCGGGCGCTGTGACCGGCTCGACCGGCTTCCCGTCCCGCGCCGCCGCTCCGGGCCTGGAGCTGTCTCCGGGAGAGATCCACATCTGGTCGCTCCGTCTCGACCCGCCGCAGGACGTGGTCGAGAGACTGGGCCGCCCCCTGGCGTCCGACGAATGGGAGCGGGCGCACCGTTTCCGCTTCGACAAGCACCGCCGGCAGTACGTGGTGGGCCGCGGCGCCCTGCGGACGCTGGTCGCGGCCTATACGGGGACCCGGCCCGAGCAGGTTCAGTTCCGCTACGGCGACCGCGGCAAGCCCTACCTGGCCAACCCCGCGGGCGACCTCGAGCTCAATCTGTCGAATTCGGACGAGATGGCCCTGGTGGGATTCGTGCGTGGCGTGGAGATCGGGGTGGACATCGAGTTCTTGAAGCCGATGCCCGATTGCGAGCAGATCTCCGAGCGGTTCTTCTCGGAGAGCGAGCGCGACGTGCTGCGCGCTCTGCCGGCGGACCGGAAGGAAGAAGCTTTCTTCAATTGCTGGACCCGCAAGGAGGCCTACCTCAAGGCGGTGGGCACCGGGCTCGCCGCGCCCCTCGATTCGTTCGACGTGACCCTCGCCCCCGGCGAGCCACCGCGGATGCTGACGCTGGAGGGGAACGCCGAGCAGGCCGCCCGCTGGTACTTCGAGCACTTCCGTCCGGCCGAGAGCTACATCGGGGCGCTCGCCATCGAAGGCGACCCGCCCGGAGGCGGCGCGTGGCGGGTGAGGACGTGGGCGTTCACGCCTTGAGGGACGCGCGCAGCCACTCCGCCAGCCGCGCCTTCTGCTCCGCCGTCGCTTCCGGGTCCACCGCCAGCTTCCAGCGCACCTTCGGCTTCGCGGCGAACGTCGCCGGGAGGCGCACCAGGCGGTCGCGCCGGGCGACCAGGATCTCCACCGTCTCGCCGGGGCGGTAGGTTTTGAGGCGGTCCTTCCAATGGTCGGGGGTGACGCGGTAATCGCCGAGGCCCACGATCTCATCCTCCACGTTGAGCCCCGCGTCGAAGGCCGGGGTCCCCCGCTGCACCTCCTTGACGAACAGCCGGCCCTCCCGCTCCTCGGTCTCCATGCCCAACCAGCCCGCGGTTTCCTTGAGGGCGTCCCTGGGCGCGTCGCCGTTGTTTCTGCCGTTATTCCCATTGTCCCCGTCGTCCTCGTCCTCCTCGTCGCCCTTGCTCTCGACGAAGCGCAGGCCGTACCACCCCAGGGCCTCGGTGTAGTCGAGCTCTTCGGTGCTGGACAGGGCGCGGTCGAGCCACGGGTCCAGATCGCCCCCCGCCACCTCCTCCAGCGCGGCGCGAAACTCCTCGCTGCGGAAGCCGCGCTCGGCGGAGTAGCGCTGGTAGGCCAGGCGCAGCGCGTCGTCCAGGGAGCGCCGGCCGTTCGTGGCGCGGCGGATCCGGGCGTCGAGGAGAAAGCCGACCACCGCTCCCTTGGTGTAGTAGCTGATCCCCGTGTTGTTGAAGTTCTCGTCCCGGCGGTAGTACTTGATCCAGGCGTCGAACGAGGCGTCCTCCAGAGATTGAACCTCGCGCCCCGGCGAGGTCTGGAGGGTCTCGATGTCCTTGCTCAGAGCCTTCAGGAGCTCGCCGCGCGTGCTCAGGCCGGCGCGATGGACGAACAGCGAGTCGTAGTACGAGGTGAGCCCCTCGACGATCCAGAGGTCGCGCGTGTAGACCTCGTTCTCGTAATCGAACGGCCCCAGGGCCGCGGGGCGCAGGCGCTTCACGTTCCAGGCGTGGAAGAGCTCGTGGCTCACCAGGCCGAGCCAGTCGACGTAGTCCTTGCGGCGGCGCGTCGCCCAGCGGCTCTCCATGAGGACCGTGGAATCGCGGTGCTCCAGCCCGCCGCCCGACTCCACCAGCAGGTTGAAGAAGACGTAGCGCGGATAGGGGACGAGCCGCCAGAAGGCGGCCTGCTCGCGCACGATCCGCTCCACGTCCGTGGCGGAGCGCGGGCCGTCCCAGACGCCCCACTCCCCCTCGTTGACCAGCAGGTGCGGGCGGCCGGCGACCTCGAAACGGTAGAGGGCTGGGTTGCCGGCGTAGATCGGCGCATCCACCAGAGCGTCGAAGCTTTCGGCCCGGAACCGCCCCTCGCCTTCGGCGGCTCCCGGAGGCGGAGGCAGCGGGCAGACCACCGTTTTCCAGGTGGAAGGGAGGACGACCCGCACGTCGTGCGGCCGATTGCCGTCTCCGGCAAGCGTGAGAAAGGTCGGCGCGCCATTGAGCAGGGCGAAGCCCGCGTCGACGAAGTTGGTGCGCACCGACATCTCGCGCGCGTAGACCCGGTAGCGCACCACGGCACGGGCGGCTCCGCGGGTGGTCACCCGCCAGCGATTCTTCACGGTTTTCGCGACGGGGAGCGCCGCGCCGGCCTCGGTCGCCGCGGAGAGCCCTTCGAGGTTGCGGGCGTACTCCCGGATCATGTACGACCCCGGTGTCCAGGTCGCCATCATCAGCTCGATCTCGGGGTGTCCTCCAGTCGGGACGACCGCCTCGACCTCGACATAGTGGGTCTGGGATGCGGGGAAGCGGAGGGTGTAGGAGACGGGATCGGGCATGGCTGCGGCTTCCAGAGGTCTCTCGGCAAAAGCGGCGGCAAAGAAGGTTACCGACATCGAGACGAACATGAGGGCGAAGGTATGTCGGATCATAGAATGAGAAGAACCCCGGATCACGCGC
>DATFPH010000143.1:0-6565 GCA_035264905.1 Thermoanaerobaculia bacterium | reverse complement strand
CGCGCAGGTCGATCTCGCGGCGCTCCCGCCCGCCGCACGGAGCGCGGCCCGGGCCCGGGCCATCGCCGAGCTGCACGCGGGGCTCGACCTGGCGGCCGGCCCGCTGCTCCGAGCCGTCCTCTTTGACGACAGGCTGTTCCTCCTGGCGCACCACTTGGTGGTGGACGGGGTCTCCTGGCGCGTGCTGGTCGAGGACCTGGAGACGGCCTACCGGCAGGCGGAGCGCGGGGAGCGGCCGGCTCTCGCCGCCACCACCCCCTATGGGAGCTGGGCGCGGCGGCTCGCGCAGGCGGTCGAGGAGGGCGCGTTCCACGACGAGCTGGACCTCTGGCTGAAGAGTCTGGCTGAGATGGAGAAGGCTCCGTCCCTGTCTGCCACAACAGCGGCGAACACGGTCGGCTCGGCCTCCACTCTCCGGCTCGCCCTGGGGGCGGAGGAGACCGCGGCGCTCCTGCGCGAGGTGCCGCAGGCCTACCGCACGCGGATCAACGACGTGCTGCTGGCGGCCCTGGGCCTCGCCTTCTCGCGCTGGAGCGGCGCGCCGCGCCTGCTCGTCGAGCTCGAAGGGCACGGGCGGGAGGAGATCCTCCCTGGCGTGGACCTCTCCCGCACGGTCGGCTGGTTCACCGCCCTCTTTCCCGTGCTTCTGGACGCCGGGCCGGCCGAGGAGCCGGGCGCGCTCCTCAAGCGCACCAAGGAGCGGCTCCGCCGCGTGCCGAACGGCGGCCTGGGCTTCGGCGCGCTGCGCTTCGCGAGCGCCGATCCCGAGGTCCGCACCCGGCTCGAAGCGCTCCCCCGGCCGGCGGTGCTGTTCAACTATCTCGGCCAGGTGGAGCAGGGGCGCGCGGAATCGCCCCTCCTCGCTCTCGCCGCCGAAGGGGCGGGCCCCGGGCAGAGCCCGCGCGCGCTGCGCGGCCACCTGTTCGAGGTGAACTGCCGGATCGAGGGCGGCCGCCTGGAGATCGACTGGACCTGGAGCCGGGCCTGCCACGAAGCGGCCGCGGTGGAGCGCCTGGCCGGCGGATATCTGGACGCCCTGCGCGAGCTCGTCGCGCACTGCCGGATGCCCGAGGCGCGGGGCACCACCCCCTCCGACTTCCCGCTGGCCCGCGTGGACCAGGCGTGGCTCGACGCGCTGGCCGCGTCGGCTCCGGAGGTCGAGGACGTCTACCCGCTGTCGCCCATGCAGCAGGGGATGCTCTTCCACAGCCTGTTCGATCCGGCGGCGGGCATGTACGTGGCCCAGCTCCCCTGCGAGCTGCGGGGGGCGCTCGACCTCGACGCCTTCCGCCGCTCCTGGGAGACCCTGGCGGCGCGGCACGAGGCGCTGCGCAGCGCCTTCCTCCAGGAGGGGCTGGCGGAGCCGCTCCAGGTGATCTTCCGCGAGGCGCGGCTCCCCTGGGTGGAGCTCGACTGGCGCGGCGTGCCGGCGGCCGAGCAGGAGGAGCACTTCGCGGCCTGGCTGCGCGAGGACCGCGTGCGCGGCTTCGACACCGCCCGGGCGCCGCTCACCCGCTTCGCCCTGATCCGCCTGGCGGACGACCGGCACAAGCTCGTCTGGACCCTGCATCAGATGGTGGTGGACGGGTGGAGCCTGCCGCTCCTGTTCCGCGAGGTCTTCGCGCTCTACGAGGCGCTGCGGTCGGGGCGGACCCCGCGCCTGGAGGCCGTGCGGCCGTACCGCGACTACATCGCATGGCTGCGGCGGCAGAGCCTGGCCGACGCCGAGACCTGGTGGCGCGGCGCCCTGGCCGGGTTCGCGACGCCGACCCCCCTACCGGGCGGCCGGCGCGCCGGCGCCGAGGCCGGGCGGAGCTACGCGGAGCGGCAGGTCCAGCTCACGCCTGAGCTCACCGCCGCGTTGCAGACGCTCGCCCGCGACGCGCAGGTCACGCTCAACACCCTGGTCCAGGCGGCCTGGGGGCTGCTCCTCGGCCGCTGGAGCGGCGCCGAGGACGTCGTTTTCGGCGTGGTGGTCTCGGGCCGTCCGGCCGAGCTGCCCGGGATCGAGTCGATGGTGGGCCTGTTCATCAACTCCCTGCCGCTGCGCCTGCGCCTGGCGGGGGAGGAGCCTGTCGCCGCGTGGCTCCAGGACGTGCAGGAGCGCCAGGCCGCCCTGCTCCAGCTCCAGCACACGCCGCTCGTGCAGGTGCAGGGCTGGAGCGAGGTGGAGCGCGGACGTTCCCTCTTCGACAGCATCCTGGTCTACCAGAACTACCCGCTCGACCCGGCGCTGGCCGAGCGGAGCCCGGGCGCCCTCGACGTCCGCCTCACCGGCTCGATCGAGCAGACCAACTACCCGCTGACGCTGGTCGTCTTCCCGGGCCGGCGGCTCACGCTGAATCTGAAGCACGACCGCGACCTGTTCGACGCTCCGCAGGTCGAGCGCCTGCTGGCGCACCTGGGTCGGCTGCTGCAAGGGATGGCCGAGGAGCCGCAACGGCGGCTCGCCGAGCTGCCGATGCTCACCGGCGCCGAGCGGCGGCAGCTCCTGGAGCACAGCCCGGCGGGACGGAGCTTCCCGGTCGAGGCGCCGCTCCACCAGCTCTTCGAGCGTCAGGCGGCTCTCCGCCCGCAGGCGCCGGCCGTGGTCTGCGACGGCCGGAGCCTGACCTACGGCGAGCTCGACGCCCAGGCCAACCGCCTGGCCCGCCATCTCCTGGGAGCCGGCGTGACCCCGGGCTCGCTCGTCGGCCTGTGCCTGGAGCGCGACCTGGAGCTGGTGGTGAGTCTCCTCGCGGTGCTCAAGGCCGGCTGCGCCTACGTGCCGCTCGACGGCGCGCTGCCCGCCGACCGCCTCGCCTTCCTGCTCGCCGACTCGGGCGTCGAGGCGGTCGTCACCCAGGAGTCCCAGCTCGCCGCGCTGCCTGAGACCGCCGCGCCGGTGCTCTGCCTGGAGCGGGAAGCCGCGGCCCTCGCGGCCTGGAGCGACGAGGACCTGGACCTGTGCGGCCTGGAGGTCGCGCCGGAGCAGGCGGCGTACGTGATCTACACCTCGGGCTCGACCGGCCGCCCCAAGGGGGTGGTGGTCAGCCACGCCAACGCCGTGCGCCTGTTCAGCGCCACCGACGACTGGTTCGGCTTCGGCGCGGACGAGGTGTGGACGCTGTTCCACTCCTACGCCTTCGACTTCTCGGTCTGGGAGCTGTGGGGAGCGCTGCTCTACGGCGGCCGGCTGGTCGTCGTGCCCTACTGGGTCAGCCGCTCGCCGGAGTCGTTCCACGAGCTTCTGGTGCGCGAGAAGGTGACGGTGCTGAGCCAGACCCCCTCGGCGTTCCGCCAGCTGATGCGGGCCGACGAGGCCTCCGCAACCTCGGGCGAGCTGTCGCTGCGCTGGGTGGTGTTCGGCGGCGAGGCGCTGGAGCTGGGGAGCCTGCGGAGCTGGTACGAGCGGCACGCGGAGGACCGTCCGCGGCTGGTCAACATGTACGGCATCACCGAGACGACGGTGCACGTGACCTACCGGGAGATCTCTGCGGCGGACGCTGTGAGCGGGACGGGGAGCCGGATCGGCGCGGCGATCCCGGACCTCCAGGTCTACGTGCTGGACCGCCACCAGGAGCTGGTGCCGGAAGGGGTGGCCGGGGAGCTCTGCGTGGGCGGAGACGGCCTCGCCTGGGGCTACCTGGGCCGGCCGGAGCTGACCGCGGAGCGCTTCGTGCCCAACCCTTTTGGGAATCCGACCGATCGGACGGATCGGACCGATCGGTCGGATCTTCACTCTGGAAGCCGCCTCTACCGCTCGGGCGACCTGGGCCGCTGGGTGGCCGGCGACCTGGAGTACCTGGGGCGGATCGACCACCAGGTGAAGGTGCGCGGCTTCCGCATCGAGCTGGGGGAGATCGAGTCGGTGCTCGGCCGGCACGAGGCGGTGCGCGAGACGGTGGTGCTGGCGCGGGCCGGCGAGTCCGGCGAGGCGCGCCTGGTGGCCTACGTGGTGTTCGCGCCAGGCCGGACGGCCACGGCGGGCGAGCTGCGCGACTTCGCCGGGCAGAGCCTGCCGGAGCACATGGTGCCGTCGGCGTTCGTGGCGCTCCCGGCGCTGCCGCTGACGTCCAACGGCAAGGTGGACCGCAAGGCCCTGCCGGCGCCCGAGGAGGACGGGGCGCGGCTGGAGGCGGGGGAGGCCTACGTGGCGCCGCGCACGCGGGAGGAGCGGGTGCTGGCCGAGGTGTGGGCGGGCGTCCTGGGCGTCGAGCGGGTGGGCGTGCACGACAACTTCTTCGCCCTCGGCGGCGACTCCATCCTCAGCCTGCGGATCATGTCCCAGGCGCGCGAGCAGGGGGTCGAGGTCGCGCTCCAGGATCTCTTCGAGCACCAGACGATCGCCCGGCTCACCGCGGCTCTGCGCCCGGCCGGAGCCGGGTCGGAGACCGCCGCCGCCGCGCTCCCGTTCGCCGCGGTCGCGGAGGCGGACCGTGCGCTCCTGCCGCCGGATCTGGAGGACGTCTATCCCCTCTCCCGCTTACAGGCGGGCATGCTCTTCCACAGCTCGTTCAACCCGGAGTCGGTGGTCTACCACAACGTCTGGAGCGTGCGCGTCACCGCGCCGTTCGACGAGGCGGCGCTCCGCGAGGCGGTCCGCCGGCTGGTGGCGCGGCACCCGGTGCTGCGCACCTCGTTCGACCTCGTCACCTGCGGCGAGCCGCTCCAGCTCGTTCACGCCGCGGCCGAGGCGCCGGTGGCGGTGGACGACCTGCGCGGGCTGCCCGGGGAGGAGCAGCGCGCGCGGATCGAGAGCTGGCTCGCGGCCGAGCAGCGGCGCGCCTTCGATTGGACCCGGCCGCCGCTGGTGCGCTTCCAGATCCATCGCCTGAGCGACGCGGCCTTCCACTTCGGCCTCACCGAGCACCACGCCATCCTCGACGGCTGGAGCGTGGCGTCGCTGACCACCGAGCTGTTCCTCTCCTTCGCGCGGCTGCGCCAGGGGGACGACGACGGCCTGGCGGCGCCGACCTCCACCTTCCGCGAGGTGGTGGCGCTGGAGCGCGAGGCCCTGCGGTCGGAGGAGCACCGCGGCTTCTGGGAGAGCCGGCTCGCCGAAGCTCCCGTGGCGGTCCTGCCGCGCTGGCCCGCGGCCGAGGCGCCGGGTCCGCTGCCGCGGATCGAGGTGCCCGTCTCCCGGGAAACCTCCGGCCGGCTGAAGCGGCTGGCCGGCGAGGAGGAGGTGCCGGTCAAGAGCGTTCTCCTCGCCGCGCACCTGCGGGTGATCCAGCTCCTCTGCGGGCAGAGCGACCTGGTCACCGGTCTGGTCGCGAGCGGCCGCCCCGAGGGGGAGGACGGCGAGCGGGTGCTCGGCCTGTTCCTCAACACGCTGCCGTTGCGGGTCGACCTGCCCGGCGGCACCTGGCGCGAGCTGGTGCGCCAGGCCTTCGCGGCCGAGCGGGAGATGCTCCCGTTCCGCCGCTACCCGCTCGCCGAGCTGCAGAAGGCCCGCGGCGGCGCGGCGCTCTTCGAGACCGCCTTCAACTTCACCCACTTCCACGTCTTCTCGGCGCTCGACGAGGTGGGCGGCGTCGAGGCCGAGGAGAGCCGCGAGCTCGCCGAGACGGAGATCCCGCTGATCGCCGACTTCAACCTGGAGGTGGGCACGCAGCGCATCCGCCTGGGGCTGACCGCCGGCGTCGGGCAGCTCACCGGCGAGCAGGCGCAGGCGATCGCCGGCTGCTACGCCGCGGCGCTGGAGGCCCTGGCCGCCGATCCCGGGGCGCGCTATGAGCTCTGCCCGCTGCTCGCGGAGCGCGAGCGGCGGCAGATCCTGGACGAGTGGAACCGCACGGCGGTCGACTATCCGGCGGCGAGCACGGTGCCTGAGCTGTTCACGGCCCAGGCGGCGCGCACGCCGGAGGCGGTGGCCGTGGTCTCCGGGCGCGACGAGCTGACCTACGGCGAGCTGGACCGCCGGGCCAACCGCCTGGCCCGCCACCTGCGCAGCCTGGGAGTGGAGACGGGCGACCTGGTCGGGCTCTACATGGACCGCTGCCCCGAGATGGTGGTGGCGCTCCTGGGCATCCTCAAGGCCGGGGCCGCCTACGTGGCCTTCGATCCGGCGTATCCGCCGGCGCGCCTCGCCTTCCTGCTGGAGGACACGGCCGTGCCGGTCGTGCTGAGCCTGTCGGCGATCGCCGGATCGCTGCCGCCGTGCTCCGCGCGGGTGGTCCGCCTCGACGCGGACGCCGAGGCGATCGGGCGCTGGAGCGCGGCGGACCCGGGCGTCGAGCTGACGCCGGAGCACCTGGTCTACGTCAGCTACACCTCGGGCTCCACCGGCCGGCCCAAGGGCGTCGAGGTGCGCCACCGCGGCGTGCTGCGGCTCCTCTGCGGCACGGACTTCGCGGACTTCTCCGGCGGCCGCACCCTGCTCCAGCTCTCGCCGATCGCCTTCGACGCCTCGACCGTGGAGATCTGGGGCGCGCTGCTGCACGGCGGCCGCTGCGTGCTGCTGCCGCAGCGGGTCCCCTCGGTGGCGGAGCTGGGCCGGGTGGTGCGCGAGACGGGGGTCGACACACTGCCGCTCACCACCTCGCTCTACAACGCGGTGATCGACGAGGCGCCCGAGGTGCTG
>DATFPH010000142.1:0-6549 GCA_035264905.1 Thermoanaerobaculia bacterium | reverse complement strand
CCACCTTCCGCGTCACGAGCGCGGGAAGCGTCCAATACCTCCACCAGGGAGCCGCCTTCCCGCCGGCCGGAGCCGAGCCCACCTGCCCCGGCACAAACGGCGGAACCGTGACCACCCAATATCTCGGAGCCGAAACCAAGTTCGTCTCCGCGGCGGGCCTGGCATCCACCAACGAAGTCATCCTGCTGGACAACCTGACCACCCCGACCGTCCTCGGCTACCTGATCGGCGGCATCTCCGCCTGGTGCCCCCCGGTCAACGGCAAGACTGCTCCCAACTGCTACGCCTCCGGCCAGGGAACCACGTGTGCTTCGAGCCAGATCTACCAGGTGACGCTCGACCCGGGAACGGCGACGCCGACGGTGCAGCTGAGCGCGCCGACGGCTCCGGCTACGACGGGCCGCTGAGCTGACAACGAGAGCTCCGTCGGGAGGCGGGGCTCTCGCTCCGAGGGCAGAGACATTCCGCCCGAAACCGCCGTTCCAACCGCAGGGATACGCGCGGGCGGCTCCGAAAGCGGCGCCTTTCCCACCCTGCGGTGCGACATTCCGCCCGGTTTGCGAGGCATCTCCGCCAGGAGCAGCGTTGCCGCGGCCACAACAGACGGCTTTCGCCCCGTGGCGCGCATCATTCGCCAGGTGGCGCGTGACATTCCCATTTCGGCGCGCCCCATTCGCTCCACGGAGCGCATCAGTCCGATTTCGGCGCGCATCATTCGCTCCGCAGAGCGCCTCATTCCAACTTCGGTGCGCACCATTCGCTCCGTAGCGCGCATCAGTCCGACTTCGGCGCGCACCATTCGCCTGGCAGCGCACATCATTCGCTCCACGGCGCGCCTCATTCGCTCTATGGCGCGCATCAGTCGCTCGACGGAGCGAATGGCTCGGACCTCGGAGCCAATGGTGCGCGCCGAAGTCGGAGTGATGCGCACCGAAGGAGAATTGCCGTGGACCTCGGCGGAAATGCAAGCGCCCAGGGTCGGAATGTGTCCCAGCATGGAGCGTGGAACGTAAATTCTGGCGGGAGTGTTGTTCAAGGGGGTGGAGAAGAGGTCGATTTGTACGGGAATGTCGCACGCCGGTCTCGCACAGATCCGAGATCCGGGCTGAATGTCTCAAACACCGGGCTGAATGTCATCCGTCCGCGGGCCGATCGGGCGCGCCGGGGTTGGAATAGATCGTAGGCCTTCGGCCGAAGCCCACGGACTCGATGTGGAGGGTCCCTTTCAGAGCCAGGTCCTGAAGGATCCGGTAGAGGCTGCCGCGATCCGGCTCATAGCCGAGTGCCGCGCACATGTCGCCGCGCGTGAAGCGGTGAGGGAGGCGCGACAACGCCGCGCGGACGTCCTCCGCCAGATCGCCGGGGCCGCGGCGCCGGGGTGGGCTCGGCGCGGGAAGCGGCTCCTGTTTCGCAGGAGCCGGTGGCGAGGTCGGCTCTGGAGAGACGAAAGCCGCCGTCTCGCCCACCAGACCGGCGGCGAGCTCTTCTGCCTGAAGCATCCACACCAGATCGAGAGCCCGGACCTGCGCCTGATGCGCCGACTCCAGCAGCTGGATGCCCGCCCGAAGCTGCTCCTCCAGCCGCCGCTTGCGCTGCTCGTATTGTTCGCGTGTCATGATGGAGACATTGCAGCACAAACGGGCGGAGGGCGGCAAGATCGCTTGAAAGCCCGTAGGGCCGGCGGGGCCTGGGAGGCCGCTTTACTCCGGAGCCTCTGGCCACAGGAATATATTTGCACTATGCTATGCGCTCAACCGTGAAGGAGACCACATGAGACTATCCAAGCTTGTCCGGTTCGTAGGCCTCTCCCTGATCGTCGCCGCCACCACCCTGCCGGCGTCCGCCGCTCGGCGCTGCAGTTGCGATTTCTGCCAGACGGTCGACCCCACCACAGCCTGCAGCGACCAAGGGACCACGACCTGTGGAGCCTGGCTCGCCGTGACTCTCTGCCCGCCTGTGAGTTGAGGCCCGGACCTGGCTGAACTCTGCCAGGCGCTCCGGGGACATACAGGCGGGACGTAGAGCCCTGCCGCGAAGGCCGGAGGAGGAGCCCTCCTCCGGCCCATCCGTCAACCCGGGTCCAGGAGATCGGTTGTTCTCCCCGGTCAAGAGGCCTCAAAGCGAAGCTGGCTGTTGTGCTGAGCTTGATCGAGAAAACGTCCGACCCGTTCCGCAAGCTCCGGCGTGGCGGTCCGCCCGCGGCAGGAAGCCTCCAGAAACCGCAGAGCGCGCTCGGCCTCGGCCGACATGCTGAGCTGGTGGAAGGTCAGCGAAAGATCGATCGCGAGGAGATGGGCCTCCTCGCGCCTGCCGAGGTGGAGGAGCATGGCGGCCTCGTCGGTGCCCACGACAGCGGCGACGTACTCCAATGCATGGTCGCGGAAGCCGGCGCGGACATCTCCAAAAATCCGAGCCGCATCTTCGTACCGGCCGCGGCGGGCGAGGATCTTGCCTTCGACCCAGCGGATGCGCAGAAGACATTGCGGGTCGTCCGCGAACACCTCCCGCAAGTTGCTCTCGAACAGCAACCGTCCCGCCTCGGCCAACTGGCCGGCATCGACAAGAGCATTCAAAAGGTCGTGGTTGGCCGTGGCGATCAGCTTTGGGTCCTGTGCGGGATCAAGGAGCGAAAGGGCTCTTCGCAGGACTGGCGCCGCTTCGAGAGGCTTTCCAGAGAGACGCAGGGTGAGCCCCAGACTGACAAGCGTGCGACCAGCCAGGTGGTGCTCACCGGCGCGTAGGTAGACGTGGTGGGCCTTGCGCAGGAGGTTCTTGGCATCCGTATAGTGCCGCTGATCCTTCCGAAGCGACGCCTCGACGTCATAGATCCGGGCTGCGATCAGGAGATCGCCTGTACCATCCTCCTGGATCGTATACGCCTCCCAGATGGCCACTTCGGCTTGCTCGTAGTGCTCGTTGACGCGGAGGGCATTGGCGAGCTCTGTCCATGCTCGGGCCCTGAGGTCGCCCAAGAAACCTTGGCTATAAGGAGTCCTTTCAATCCGGTCTGCCACGGCCTGGGCATGCTTCGCCAACTCGAGCATCCAAGCCGGATCGCGGTAGCGTTCTTCGACCGCGAGCTCCAGGAGGATCTCGACGCGTATCCAGGGCAGGATCGAGCGGGCCTGTGCTGGAGGGAGGTCGCTGAGAAGCCCGCCCTTCTCTCGGGACCAAACGAGACCGTGGACGAGCCGCTCCCGATCTTCCGTGCACCTCCTGGCCAAACGGCGGGTTTGCCGAAGAGAGTGGTCGAAGCATCCGTCATAGTCCACCTGCCGAGCGGATGCCAGCGGAGGACACACCTCCTTCGAGATCGCCGCGGACACTCGGGCACGGCACTCCGGACATCCGGCGAGCAGGTGCCGCACGAATCGACGGCGGTCCGCGCGCGTCAAGTCTCCTTTGACGAATCTCTCGACATCATTCTCTGCGAGATGATCCATGCGTATTCCCCCGCGGCTAACCTACGCAGTATGAAACGACGCGTATTATGCCATAAATAGGAAACTCGACCAAACCACCGGGCGCCCGGGTGCGACGAAGCACACGAGCGCCCGTTAAGCCTCTAAGGGTCCCTAGCCGTTCGGGTCGATGTCGGAGGAGGAGTCCGAGGTTGCAGAACCCGAGCTGGTGCTCGCCGGCCGACCGTTCGGGTCGATATCGGCCGAGTAGGTCCAGAGGAAGGAGATCGGTGTTTCCGGCAGCCACGCAAGCAGTCGAGCCCAGAGGCCCTCCTGGCGTGCCGCCGCCTCGGGGGCGGAGTGCGCCGGGTCTGCGGCGGTGAGTGAAGGTGTGGAGAGAAGAGCGGTGGCGAGCGCCACGGCGGCGAGACAGCGGACCGGCTTGGTTCGAGCCATGATTCCTCCGGGTCTGCGGATGGATTCCGTCCGAAATGGGCGGAAGCTCCAGCAGGTGAGCGGGTCATGGCGGAAGTTTGCCCTTCTTTGGCTTGCGGGCGCTTATGGGTGTAGGTGAGCAGAGCGTGGGCGCTGTGAGCTCCCGACCGCTCCTCTGGGGTTCGCCGGTGGTGAAGAAGAGATAGAGCTCCAGATCAAGTGGAAACAGGAGTGGTGCTTTGTGGGTCGCGTCCCTGCCAGGGGAAACGTCCTTCGAGCTCCACCTCCAGGGCAAAGCTGAGGAAGGTTCGGATCAGAACAATCAAACCGAGGATGAGGACGCTCTGGAGAGTGGGGGAGATGGCCACGGTCCGGATAATGTCACTGTCGACCAGGAGCTCCAGGCCGCGGAGGATGGACTTCCCGATGTCCTGCCGGTACCGCCGGTAGGCGTCGCCCGCTTTCCGGGCTCCAGGGAGGGCGAACCTCACCGAAGCGATCAGCATTCCGAGGACCATGACCAGGACCCCCGCGCCATCCACCGCAAGACCGATGAGCTCGACAATTTCCCTGAATCTCGCCATGCGTTGCCTCACGCCCTCTCGACGAAGCGGTAGCTCGCATGACAGTCGTAGTCGATGCCGTGCTTCGCTTTCAATTTCTGGATGTAACGGAGCTGGCTCCTGGTATGCGGGCTGGCGACGCCGTCGCCGAGCGGCTCGCAGGTGTGCAGCAGGATTTCCTCGAGACAGCTGGTCAGGCTCATCCGCTTGTACTCGGCCAGGTCCTGCAGCAGGGCGGCGAGACGCTTCTCCAGGCGCACCGGCACATCCATGCGCTCGATCTCGACACGGGGCCCAGCGCTGTAGATGTAATGCCCGAATCCGAGGAGGTACCCAGACAGATCCCGGACCGTGTAGTCGCGCAATCCGTAAGGCCTGTCCCCAGGCGTGCGCAACGGCCTCGCGATCGGCGTGCTCGTTTGGAGTGTCGCGGCGATGGCCCATTCCTTCGCGACGACCGTCCTCGGCTTCGCGCTCGCGCGATTCCTCCTGGGCCTGGGTGAGGCGACGAACTTCCCCGCTTGCGTCAAGGCCGTCGCCGAATGGTTCCCGAAGCGCCAGCGCTCGCTCGCCACGGGCATCTTCAACACCGGCACGAGCTTCGGCGCGATGTTGCAGGGAGCGATGATGTGGCTCGCGGTGTCGTGGGGCTGGCAGGCGACGTTCATCGCGATCGGCCTGCTCGGCTTCGGCTGGCTCGCGGCGTGGATGAAGGGGTACCGGTCCGCCCGAGGAGCATCCGCGCCTGTCGGCCGAAGAGGCGCAGCTCATCCGCAGCGATCAGGAGCCTCCCGCGAAGGCGCTCTACGTTCCCTGGCAGTCGCTGCTCCGCTACCGCGAGGCGTGGGCGTTCTGCATCGGCAAGATGCTCACCGATCCGGTGTGGTGGTTCTACCTCACATGGCTGCCGTCGTACCTGCAACGCGAGCGCGGCGTCACGCTCGCCTCGGCCGCCGGGGCGCTGCTCGTCATCTACCTCGCCGCCGACTTGGGAAGCGTCTTCGGCGGCTGGCTGCCGGGATTCTTCATCCGCCGCGGCTGGTCCGGGACGCGCGCCCGCCTCGCCACGATGGTGCTCTTCGCGGCCGGGCTCCCGATCTCGGCGTTCGGCGTGATGGCGGAAGATCTGTGGACGGCCGTGGCCTTCATCAGCATCGCCACCTCGTGTCATCAGGCGTGGTCCGCCAACATGTTCACGGTGGCGTCCGACGCTTTTCCGAATCGAGCCGTCGGCTCGGTCGTCGGGTTCGGCGGCATGTGCGGCGGCATCGGCGGCATGCTGATGCTGCTCGTCGCGGGCGGAATGTTGCAGTGGCTCGGGAGCTTCAAGTCGCTCTTCATTTTCGCGGGTGTCATGCATCCCCTCGCCTGGATCGCGATTCGTGCGCTGGTGGGAAAGAGCATCACGCAGATCGACCTCGACAAGGGCCTCCGGACAGCGCAAAGCCCCGCGCTTTTCGCGATGGGGCTGGGGCTCATGGCCGTGGGTGCCGCGCTCGCCTTCGCGAACTGGAGCTACATCCTGTCGGTGACGAAAAGCTCCGTCGCCGCTGCCGCCGGTGGCGCTGCCGCCGCGAGCTTGCTCGCCCTGATGGGCCTTGCGCTGGTCTACGCCAGCCGCGAAGTTCGGCTCGGTGCCGCCCGTTCGGCGGCGTGATCGCCCGCACCGGCACCTGGCGAGTGTGCCCGTCTGACTGGTGCGTGGCACCCACGGCGGGGATGGGCCGACCGCCGACGGCCGCCATGTCGTCGATCCGGAAGGTGAGAGAGCCGCTCGCCTGCCACTTGGACCTGGTCTTCAACAGGCTCCAAGTCACACTCGATCCCAACGATCATCTGCCCCTATAGCAGCGGGCCTGATTCCCAGGCTCTAGGAGCCTGTCGGAAAACCTCCGCAAGGCTCACGCGCGGAGCTTAGAATGGCAACAGAGTGCTGATGTTCTGCACAACTTCATGCAGTTTGGTGTCTAGATAACCATTGCAAATCGCCAAAACGGAGGTTGCCCGACAGGCTCCTAGGAGCCTGCGCGCCAGGATGAGGCTGAGTTGTTGAGGTTGGGGGCTACGAGGGTTGATTCGCCGTTCTCTTGGAGGGCTCCCTTGTTGTCTCTTTGGCTCTGGTGTCCCTGCACGTCGCGGACTTTGATGCG
>DATFPH010000141.1:0-22898 GCA_035264905.1 Thermoanaerobaculia bacterium | reverse complement strand
CGCTCCGGCGGCGCGAGGGTGGCCAGGATGCGGAACAGGGTGGTCTTGCCGCCGCCGTTCGGGCCGAGGAAGCCGTAGATCTCGCCCGGGGCGATCCGGAACTCCAGCCCGGCCAGGGCCTTGGCCGGACCGGCGGCGCGCTCGCCGGTTGCGCCCCGGCGGACCCGGCGGGCGGGATAGGAGTACTCGACTCCCCTCGCCTCGACGGCCGGGAGCGCACCCGCGAGGTCCGGGGTCACGCCTAGGAGACCACCCGGTCGAGCAGCATCACCAGGAGCACGGCCGGGAAGTAGAAGATGGACGCCAGCATCAACCAGCGGGCGCCGGACGTGGTCCGGGCGCGGGCGAAGCTGAGGCCGAAGCCCAGGTAGACCAGCCCCAGGAGGAGCGCTCCGATGAAGTAGACGCCGCCCATCAGGCCGAAGACGGACGGAAGCAGGCTCACCGGCACCAGCGCGGCGCCCCAGAGCACCGCCTGGCGCGCCGTGCGGATCCCGTCCGGATCGTTGACGGTCAACAGGGGAAAGCCGCCCTTGGCGTAATCCTCGCGGCAGAGCCAGGCGATCGCCAGGAAGTGGGGCATCTGCCAGAAGAACAGAAGGCCGAACAGCCCCCACGCCGCGAGGTCCAGCTCGTTGCGCACCGCGCTCCACCCCATCATCGGCGGGATCGCGCCCGGCACGGCGCCGATGATCGTGGCGAGCGAGCTCACCCGCTTGAGCGGCGTGTAGACGAAGACGTAGCCCGCGAGCGCCACGACGCCGAGGAGGGCGGTCAGCGGATTGACGGCGAAATAGAGGAGCAGCAGGCCGGCGACGGCGACCGCCACGCCGAACAGCAGCGCCACGTCCGGGTCGATGCGGCCGGTGGGGAGCGGACGGTTGGCCGTCCGCTGCATCAGGGCGTCCGTCTCGCGTTCGAGCACGTGGTTGAGCACCGAGGCGCCGCCGGAGACGAGCCCGGTGCCGAGCAAGGTGTAGACGAGCAGGAGAAACGAAAACGTCTCGCCGCCGGCAAGAAGGAAGCCGAGCCCCGCCGTGAGCACCACCATGAGGGTGATGCCCGGCTTGGTCATCTCCGCGAGGTCGGCGAGGACGATGCGTACGGACGTGTGGGGGGTCTCGAGAGACGCGGTCTGCGGGCTGCTGCTGGGATACTCGGTCATGGGCTCACTCATGGGATTGCTGCGGAACGCCGGACAGCGGGCTCCAGGCGGGGAAGTTTAACGCGACTCGCCGGAAGATTGCACGTGCCGCGGTGGGCGGCCTGCCCGGAAGGAAGAGCACGGACCAACACGGACCAACACGGACGAGCACGGACGAGCAGTAGATGCGGCCCTTGCCTGTCCGTCCGTGACGGTCCGTGAAAGTCCGTGTCCGTTCGGCAGGAAAAAATACGGCGCCGGCTGATATCGTGGGGCTCGTGAAGACCCGGGAGCCCCTGATTCCGCAGCATGGCGGATACCGGAAGCTGAAGAGCTTCCAGGTGGCGCAACTGGTCTACGACGTGACGGTCCGTTTCTGCGAGCGCTACGTCGACCGCAAGAGCCGGACCTGCGACCAGATGGTGCAGGCGGCGCGCAGCGGAGTACAGAACATCGCCGAGGGGAGCCAGGCGTCGGGAACGTCGAGGAAGACCGAGCTCAAGCTGACCAACGTGGCGCGGGCCAGTCTGGAGGAGCTGCGGCTCGACTACGAAGACTTCCTGCGGCAGCGGGGGCTCCCGCTTCTACCGCCGGCTCACCCGGCCCTGGTGCGCTTCAAGGCGAGGCGCTGCACGACTCTCGACGACGTGCGCCTCTGGGTCGAGGCCGAGCACCGCAAGCCCGGCCCCTCGTCTGCGAGCCCGCCCCTGGGCTCATCGACCCTGTGGCCAACGCGGCCCTCTCTCTCCTGAACCTCGCCTGCCATCTGCTCGACCGCCAGTTGGCGGCACAGGCACAGGCGTTCGAGAACGAGGGCGGCTTTACGGAGCGACTGTTCCGGATCAGGAGCAAGAGAAGGAGCTGACCACCCGCTCCGCCGCCGCTTCGCCCTCGGCGATCGAATCGGGCAGACCGTAGGCGCCCAGGGGCCCTCCCGCGAATTCGAGACCGGGATGCGCTGCGAGCCGCGCGCGGAGACGCGCCACCAGCGCGGGGTGCCCGACCTTCCGCTGCGGCATCGCCGACCGGTGGCGCCAGACCCGGCTCCAGAGCGGTGGCTCGCGCAGCCCGAGGAGCGGTGCGAGGAGGCTCGCCGAGACTTCCACCAACTCGGCGTCCGGCCGGCCGATGGCCTCCGGATGGAGCGCCCCGCCCAGGTACACCCGGACTACGAGCTGGTCCGCCGGCGTCCGCTCCGGGTGCTTGACGCTCACGAAGGTGGCCGCCACCACGGGCGAGCCGGCGGTGCGGGGGACGAAGAAACCGTGGCACCGGGGATGCTGTTCGGCCGCCGGGTTGGGCCAGGCGAGGTGGACCGTCACGGCGGAGGCGTAGGAGATCTGCCCGAGATCCCCGGCGAGCGGCGGGTCCAGCTCGGAGAGGAGCGCAGCCGCGGCGGGCGCCGGGAGGGCGATGAGGACCGCGTCGGCGGCGAGCGGCGGCCCCTCGGACATCTTCAAAAGGAAGCCCCGGCCCTCGCGGGCCAGCCCTTCCACCCTCTGGCCCAGCCGCAGCGATCCCTCCGGCAAGCGGGCCACCAGGGCGGAGACGATCTGGCCGAGCCCGCCGTCGAGCGTGGCGGCCGCAGGCCTCGGGGGGCTGGAGGGGCGGCCCGGCTCGCTCCCTTGGCTGGCGCGCCGCGGAAAGCTGGCCGCGAGGCTCAGCTCCTCGGTATCCGCCATGAAGAGCCCGCCGACCACCGGCTCGTAGATCCGGCGGTAGAACTCGTCGCCGAACCGCCGCCGCACATAGGAAGCGACGCTCTCGTCGGCGGGCTCTCCCGCTCCGGGCTCTTCCGATCCAGCAGAGCGGTCCGCTCCCACCGCGAGCGCGAAACCCGCTGGCAGGGGAACCAGGCTGCCGTCATCGAAGATGTCGATCCGTCCCGCCTCGATGAACAGGATGCGTCCGCCCAACCCCAGCCGCTCGCACAGCGCGAGGCCGGCCGGTTTGTGCGTCACCAGCGTGTCCGGGCCGCGTTCGAGCAGAGAGCCCTCGCAACGCTCCGTCGCGAGCCACCCCCCGGGCTGATCCGAAGCTTCCAGAACGACAACCTCGATAGGGAAGCCGCGCCCGGCGGCCCGGAGGGTCAGGTGATGGGCGGCGGCGAGCCCGCCGATCCCGGCACCGATGATCACGACCCGCGCCGGCATGGTCAGGCGGCCGCGGGAAGCCAGGTCGAGCCCTGGGTGGCGATCTCCACCACCGCTTCGGCGAAACGGTCGCCGGCATTGAGCGCCGGCACCACCTGGAGCGTCTCGCCGCCGTTCTGGCGCCAGATCTCGACCCCGCGGATCGCCAGCTCCTCGAGCGTCTCCAGGCAGTCGGTCACGAAGGCGGGGATGATCACCGCATGGCGCACGCCCCGCCGGGCCTCGGCCGCGAGCACCTCCTCGGTACTCGGAGAGAGCCACGGCGCGCGCCCCAGGCGCGACTGGAAGCAGACGATCCTCTTCTCCTCCGGCACGCCGAGGCGCTCCGCCAGCAACCGGGCCGCGGCATGGCACTGGGCGCGATAGCAGTGGCGGTTCGCCGGCCCCACCTCGGCGCAACAGCCCGGGCGCACGAGGCAGTGGCCGCCGGACGGATCGCTCTTGCGGATCTGGCGCTCGGGCAGGCCATGGAAGCTGAAGAAGACGCGCTCGGGTATGGGATCGAGAAAGGGCCGCGCCGCCTCGGCGCGCGCCTCGACGTAGGCCGGGTGGTCGTAGAACGGAGGGATGACCTGCAGGTACGGCGTGTTCCAGCGCCGGCCGGCGAGCCGCAGGACGCACTCGATCGAGGAGCCGGTGGCGGCGGAGCTGTACTGCGGGTAGAGCGGGAACACCGCCAAGCGGCTCACCCCGGCCGCCGCGAAGCGGTCGAGGGCGTCCGCGATCGAGGGCTTGCCGTAGCGCATCGCGAGCTCGACCTGGACGGCGTCCCCCAGGAGCGCCTGGACCTTCCCGGCCAGCGCCCGGCCGTGGACGAGGAGCGGCGAGCCCTCGGGGCTCCAGATCTTGCGGTAGGCCTCGGCCGACGCGCGAGGCCGGCGCGGCAGGATCACCAGCTCGAGGAGCAGGAAGCGCAGGAAGGCCGGCATGTCCAGCACCCGAGGGTCGGACAGGAGCTCGCGCAGATAGCGGCGCATCTCCGGCGGGCGCGGGGCATCCGGGGTTCCGAGGTTGATGAGCAGCAGGCCGGCGCGTTCCTTCATGGCAGTTCCAGCGGACCGGACGGGGAGAGTACCACGGCGCGCCGAGGGGGCGACTCGAAGCTTACCGACGGTATGCCGAAACCTTGGCGCGTCTGCCGTTGGACCAACATCTATTATGGGTGGAGACCGAATCTACGGGACGAGGGAGACAACCATCTCATCGAGCTGGCCGTCGCCGGAGGCGCGGTGGCCATCGTGACGAAAAACATCCGGGACCTGCGCTCTGGAGAGCTGCGTTTTCCCGGTCTCCGGCTCCTCCAGCCGGCAGACCTTTTGAAGGAGATCTAGTCATGGCGACTCTGACGATCCGCCTCTCCGACGAGAAGCACGCACGCCTCCGGCAGCTTGCCGAGCGTCGGAGGATCAGCGTCAACAAGCTCATCGACGAGCTGTCGACGGTCGCACTGGCCGAGTTCGACGCCGAAACCCGTTTCCGCGCCCGAGCCGCCCTGGGCTCGCCCGAGGAGGCTTTGCGTCTCCTCGAGGATGTCGACCGGCGGGAGGCGGGGGAGCGCGGATAGTCGACATGGCGACGAAGACAGTCGAGCTCTCGGAAGCTCAGGGCCGGTTGGCGGATCTCGTGGCCCAAGCTGCTGCGGGGACGGAAATCGGCTTGACGGAAGGCAGCACCCCACGGGCACGCCTGGTTGCCCTGGCGGCACGGCGTGTTCCTGGATTGCACCCCGGCAGCATGGAGGCTGCCGCCGATTCGATGTCCCGTTGCCGGATGAGCTCTGGCTAGGGAACGAGTGAAGCTCCTTCTGGACACCCGTGGGCTAGCGACAGCCTCGTTATTTCAGAGTTGTCATCAGAGATTCCATAGCCGTCTGATTTTCGGTGTCGGGCCTGCCCATCTTTTTGAGCAGGCCGAGATAATTGCCGATAGCATCTTGCAGGCGCGGAGCCCCTGCTCGCTGCCGGTCCCGCCTTGACCTCCCGAAACCCGCCACGGTAGACTCTGCGCCGCCAAAACGGATGGGCAGCACGGGCCGCTGAGTCGGAGGTGCACTACGTGTTGAGTAGGGTCGGGATCAGCTCACGCGAACAGCGAACGGATCGGGTGCGGGGTTAGCGCATGGCGCAGATTTTCCCGCGCTGGACCAACGAGCTGCCGCTGCGCCTTGCCGTGGGAGGTGCCGTCCTCGGCATCCTCGCGGTGGCGGGCATCTGGTACTACTTCTCTCCCCGCTACACCGACGTCGGCTACCAGCCGGTGCAGCCGGTCGCCTACAGCCACAAGCTCCACGCCGGTGATCTCGGCATCAATTGTCTCTACTGCCACGCCACGGTCGATCGCGCCCCGGTCGCCGTGGTGCCTCCGACGCAGGTCTGTCTCAACTGCCACCGCACGGTCAAGCGCGACTCCCCGGCGCTGGCCGTGATCCGCGACAGCGCTTCGAGCGGTCAGCCGGTCCGCTGGGTGCGGGTGCACAACCTCCCCGGCTTCGCCTACTTCGATCACCGGCCGCATCTGCGCGCCGGAGTCGGCTGCTCGACCTGCCACGGGCGCATCGACCAGATGGACGTGGTGGCGCAGGCGCAGCCGCTCTCGATGAGCTGGTGCCTGGACTGTCATCGCAACCCCGATCCCTACTTGCGGCCCTCCGACGAGGTGACGAATATGGACTGGAGCCCGCCCCGCGACCAACTCCAAGCGGCGGCTCGCATCAAGAAAGCCAAGGCGATCAAACCGCCGGTCGATTGCACGGGGTGCCACCGGTGACCCTGCCGGACCCGCTGACACCGCAGCCGCCGCGCCCGCGGGAGCACTGGCGGAGCCTGGAGCAGCTGGCTGGCACGCCGGAGGCGCGCGCCTTCGAGGAGCGCGAATTCCCGGTGGGCGCGTCGGAGCTGCCGGAAGGCATCGACCGCCGGTCGCTGGTGCAGCTGCTGGGAGCCTCCCTCGCCCTCGCCGGGCTCACCTCCTGCCGCCGTCCGGTCGAGAACATCGTGCCGTTCGTGGAGCCGCCCGAAACGATGATTCCGGGCATCCCCAAGAGCTACGCCACGACCATGCCGCTCGGCATCAGCGGGTACGGCCTGCTGGTCGAGAGCCACGAAGGCCGGCCGACCAAGATCGAGGGCAACGAGCTCCATCCCGTTACCGCCGGCACGGCGAGCGCTCAGATGCAGGCCGCGATCCTGGGCCTGTACGACCCCGACCGCTCCGAGCACCCTCTGCAGAGGGGCGCAGGATCGGATCCCCAACGCAAGAGCTGGGCCGATTTCGTGACGGACTGGAAGTCCCAGGAGAACGCCTATCTGGCCTCGGGCGGCGCCGGGCTGGCCGTGCTCGCCCTGCCCTCGGCCTCGCCCACGCTCTTCCGGCTCGCCACGGCGCTGCGCCAGCGCTTCCCGCGGATGATTTGGGCCACCTGGGAGCCGGTGAGCGAAGAGAACGCGCTCGCCGGGTCCGCCCTGGTGGCCGGCCGGCCGCTCCGGCCGACCTGCAACCTCGGGGCCGCGCGCGTGATCCTGAGCTTGGACGCCGACCTGCTGCTGTCCGAGAGCGACTCCGTGGCGCATGCCCGCGGGTTCATCGCGGGACGCCGGCTTGCTTCGGAGAAGGACGCGATGAACCGGTTGTGGGCCGTCGAGAGCGCCTTCACCACGACCGGCGCGATGGCCGACCATCGCCTGGCCCTGCCGAGCGGCCGGATCGGCGCCTTCGCGCTGGCGGTCGGCCAGGCACTGGGACTGGGAGTGCCGGCCGCCGGCGCACTTCCCGGCGTTCCACCGCGCTGGATCACGGCTCTGGCCAAGGACCTCAAGGCCAACGCCGGCCGCGGCCTGGTCGTCGCGGGACGGGATCAACCGCCCGCGGTGCATGCCCTCGCGCTCGCGATCAACGCCGCGCTCGGCAACGTGGGCACCACCGTCCTGCTGCGCGAGCCGGTCGACGTCATCCCGCCGAGCACGCCGGCGCTCCGGGCGCTGGCCGGGGCGGTCCAGGGAGGCGCGGTCTCGACGCTGGTCATCCTGGGCGGCAACCCGGCCTATGACGCGCCGGCCGACCTGAAGCTGGATCTGAAGAAGGTCAAGAACGTCGTCCATCTCGGGCAGGCGGTGGACGAGACCGGGGCGCAGGCGCACTGGCACCTCCCGGAGGCGCATTTCCTGGAAGCCTGGGGCGATTGCCGGTCGTCGGACGGAACCGCGAGCGTAGTGCAGCCGCTGATCGAGCCCCTGTTCGGCGGCCACAGCGCCATCGAGCTGGTGGGCCTGCTGGCGAGCGGCCAGGATCGGCCGGGCTACGACCTGGTGCGGGAGACCTGGAGCGCGCTGCTGCCGGCGGGAGCGACCCCGACCGCCTTCGACGACGCCTTCAACCGTGTGCTCCACGACGGCCTCCTGGCCGGCAGCGCGGTGCCGCCGGTCGCGGGACTCTCCGGGTCGGTGCCGGCCGAGGCGCTCACCCAGCTGGCACGTCCGGCGGCTCCGGGTGTCGAGCTGGTCTTCCGGGCTTCGCCGGCGGTGCACGACGGCCGCTTCGCCAACATCGGCTGGCTCCAGGAGCTGCCCGACGCGGTCACCAAGATCACCTGGGGCAACGCCGCCCTGATCTCCCCGAACACCGCCAAGAAGCTGCGCCTGGAGAACGAGGACGGCGTGCGGGTGAAGGCAGGCAACGCGGAGGTCGAGCTGCCGGCGTGGATCGTCCCCGGGCAGGCCGACGACACGGTGATCGTCCACCTGGGCTACGGCCGGCGGGCGGCCGGCCGGGTTGGTACCGGGGTGGGCACCGACGTCTATCCCCTGCGCACGAGCGCGGCGCCCGGCTTTGTCGGCGGAGTCGAGCTCGCGGCCTCCCAGCAAAGGCACCGCATCGCCCAGACCCAGGACCACGGCACCATGGAGGGTCGCCCGGTCGTGCGCGAGGCCTCGCTCGAGGAATGGCGCCGCGAGCCGCACTTCGCCGCCGAGATGGTCGAGACCCCGAAGAGCGGGCCGCTCTGGCAGCAGCACCGCTATGACAAGGGCCCGCAGTGGGGCATGGCGATCGACCTGAACGCCTGCATCGGCTGCAACGCCTGCGTGGTCGCCTGCCAGAGCGAGAACAACGTCCCGGTGGTCGGCCACGAGCAGGTGCGCCGGGGGCGCGAGATGCACTGGCTGCGCGTCGACCGCTATTTCGCCGGCCCGGAGGAGCAGCCGGAGATGGTGTTCCAGCCGATGCCCTGCCAGCAGTGCGAGAACGCCCCTTGCGAGCAGGTCTGCCCGGTCGCGGCGACCGAGCACACTGAAGACGGCTTGAACGCCATGGTCTACAACCGCTGCATCGGCACCCGCTACTGCTCGAACAACTGTCCGTACAAGGTGCGGCGCTTCAACTTCTTCAACTACACCAAGGACACGCCCGAGCTGGTCAAGCTGGCGGCCAACCCGGACGTGACCGTGCGCTCGCGCGGCGTGATGGAGAAGTGCACCTACTGTGTGCAGCGGATCCAGGAGGCGCGCATCGACGCCAAGATCGCCGAGCGTCCGCTCAAAGACGGCGACGTCCGCACCGCCTGCCAGCAGACCTGCCCGACCCAGGCGATCACGTTCGGCGACATCCGCGATCCCAACGCCCAGGTGGTCGAGCGCAAGCAGAGCAGCCGCGACTACGTCCTGCTCGCCGAGCTCGGCAACAGGCCGCGCACCAGCTACCTGGCGCGCATCCGGAACCCGCATCCCGAGCTGGAGGAGGCATGAGCTCCGTGCGGCGCTCCCATCGCTCCAACATTGCGCTCGGCCTCGTCCTCCTCGCCCTCTCGGGCTGTGCCCGCGGCTGCACGTCCAGCCGGCCGCCGATCCATCTGAACCCCAACATGGACGTCCAGCCCCGCTACGAGCCTCAGGCGGGGAGCGCCTTCTTCTACAACGGCGCGGAAATGCGGCCGCCGGTTCCGGGCACGGTCGCCCGCGGCGAGCTGCGCGGCAGCGGACCGTACTGGACGGGCAAGGACGTCGGCGGCGCATTCATCACCGCGATGCCCATGGCGGTAGACGACCGCGTGCGGGCGCGCGGCGCGGAGCGCTTCGACATCTACTGCGCCGCCTGCCATGACAAGGGGGGCGACGGCAAGGGCATCCTCTTCGAGCGCGGCAAGGTGCCGACCCCGTCGTTCCACAGCGACCGGCTGCGCCAGATGCCCGACGGCCAGATCTTCGACACCATCACCAACGGCTTCGGCCTGATGCCGTCATACCGCTATCCGATCCCGGTGCCCGACCGCTGGGCGATCATCGTCCACCTCCGCTCTCTCCAGGCGCGCCGGCTCGAGCGCACCGGCGGCACCATGCCGGCCCAGACGGCCGCGGCGCCCACTCCGGCACCCGCAGAGGCCGCTCCAGCCGAGGTGAAGCAATGATCAAGAAAGGCATCGCCGCCGGCATCATCGCGCTGCTCGGTCTGGCGGCGATCGTCGCCATCTCGACCCTCCTGTTGAAACGGGAATACAAGGAGCCCTATCGCACTCCGGCGGGGCAGACGGTCGAGACGCCACGCGACCAGGGGATCGCCGACCAGCGCGCCGAGCAGGAGAAGCGCGAGAAGGAAAGGCCGTACCAGGAGGCCGAGTACCGCCCGTTCCCGAAAATCGGCAGCCGGGTGGCCATCTGGATCGCGGCGCAGCTCCACCTGCTCTTCGCCGCCTTCGTGCTGGCGGTGCCGATCTTCGCGCTGATCATCGAGCTCATCGGCTACCGCACCAAGGACCCGCGCTACGACCGGCTGGCCTACGAGTTCACCAAGCTGCTCTCGGTCTCCTTCTCGCTGACCGCGACGTTCGGGGCGATGCTGACCTTCGGGTTGATCATCCTCTACCCGAAGTTCACGAACTACCTGGTGAGCGTCTTTTCGCCCACCTTCCTGCCCTACGTCGGCCTGTTCTTCCTCGAGGCGTTCTTCCTCTACACCTACTACTACGGCTGGCACAAGTTCTCGCCCCGCGTGCATCTGCTCCTGGGGCTCGGCTTGAACCTGGTCGGTACCGGGATCATGCTGATCGCCAACGCCTGGGTGACGTTCATGACCTCCCCGCGGGGCGTCTCGGACACGGGCGCCGTGATCAGCACCTGGGAGGCGGTGCGCAATTTCACCTGGATGCCGATCAACATCCACCGCATCATCGCCAACGTCGCGTTCGGAGGGTCGGTCGCCGCGGCCTACGCCGCCTTCAAGTTCCTGGGGGCGAAGACCGACGAGGACCGCGCGCACTACGACTGGATGGGCTACATCGGCAACTTCGTGGCGATCTCCGCCTTCCTGCCGCTGCCGTTCGCCGGCTACTGGCTGGCCAAGGAGATCTACGCCTACTCCCAGACGCTGGGGCTCACCATGATGGGCGGCGCCTTCTCCTGGCTGTTCATCATCCAGGCGGTCCTGATCGGCAACCTCTTCCTCGCCGCCAACTACTATCTCTGGCTGGGGATGGGCCGGTTCACCGGCGCGGAGCACTTCCAGAAGTACATCAAATATCTCCTCATCCTCGTGGCGCTCTGCTTCGCGGTGTGGGCGACGCCGCGGTCGATCATCTCGACGGTCTCCGAGGTCCGGGCGATGGGCGGCTCCGCCCATCCCGCCCTGCAGTTTCTGGGCGTGATGTCGGCCAAGAACACGGCGGTCAACATCCTGATCCTCACCACGTTCCTGAGCTTCCTGCTCTATCGCCGCTCCGGCAAGACCGCCACCGTGAAGTGGGCGAAGGCGGGCGACCGGGCGCAGCTCGCGATCTTCCTCGTCGCCGCCTCGATCGTCCTCTTCCTCGGCATCTACGGCTACTTCGTCGAGGCCAGCGTGCGCATCGGCTTCTCGGTCCCGCAGGTGCTGTCGGTGCTCCTGGCGATGGTGTCGGTGACCGTGATCGACGTCTTCCTGTTCCGCAACGCCAAGACGACAGGCGAGGCGCGCTGGGGACAGATCGCGCCCGTCTCGCAGTACGTGCTCATCTTCATCGCCGTCACCTTCACCTGGCTGATGGGCCTGATGGGCTACGTGCGCTCGGGGTTGCGCCAGCACTGGCACGTCTACGGCGTCGTCCGCGACACCTCGGTCGACGCCTTCACCCCCACGCTGGGGTTCGCCACCAAGATCGTCTCGGTCACCGTGCTGTTCTTCTTCGTCCTGATCAGCTTCGTCTTCTGGCTGGCCAGCCTGGCCGGCAAGAAGGACTGGGCGCCGCAGACGAAAGCCAATGAATCCAAAGACCTCGGAGCGGCCGCATGAAGGTACCGGTGAGCCTCCGCATCGCCGCGCTGGCGGTCGCCACGACTGGCTTCTACACCTACGTCGGCCAGCTCGTGCCGCAGAAGGAAGTGCAGCCGCCGGTCGAGGTCGTGATGAGCAAGGAGATGAAGCCCGAGGAGATGGCGAAGGTCGGGCGCGAGATCATGGACAGCAAGGGGCTTTGCTTCACCTGCCATACGGTGGGCAAGTCGGGGGCCCTGCGCTTCCCGGACCTCGCGGGCATCGGCAGCCGCGCCGCGAATCGCGTGCCGGGCCTCTCCGGCGTCGAGTACATGGCGCAGTCCATGTACGAGCCCGGGAAGTTCATCGTGCCCGGCTTCAACCCCGGCATGCCGGTGATCAACAAGCCGCCGATCGGATTGACGGACGACGAGATCCTGGCGGTGATCGCCTATCTCCAGACCCTCGGCGGCACCACGACCGTGACCATGCAGACGAAGCTCCCGTGGCAGGCGGGCGGCACCGGCACAGCGGTCGCCTCCGGCCCGCCGACCGAGGCTGGCGGACCGGCGGACGCCGTGCCTGGGTTCCGCGAGGAGAAGGGTGCAGCGGCGGAGGCGGCCGGCCCGTCGGACGCCGAGCCCGACTCGCGGCCTCAGACCTCCCAGCCACCTCCGACGCCGGCACCTCCGCCACCGGGATCCGGCCAATGAGCGGCCCAATGCCAAGGGAAATGCCAAGGGAAACGCCAAGGGAGATGATGCGATGAACCTGCCGATCGTCTGGTGGGTGGCCCTGCTGCTCCTCGCGGTGCAGATCGTGCTCTGGAAGCGCCGGGCCGGGACGTTCCTCTGGACCCTGGTGAGCTGGTTCTCGATCCTGGTGTTCCTGCGCCTCGGGTTCACGGTCCCGGTGCCGAAGTCTGTGGTCTTCCTCTACATGGGCATCGCCACCCTGGCGACCCTCGCCTACGTCACCTCCGACCGCGGGCGGCTGCAGGGGTTCGCCTCTCCGCTGGTCCGCCTGTGCACCGAGCCGCGGTGGAAGCCGCTCCTCATCGCCGTGGTGCTCGCCCTGCCTGCAATGGCGGCCTACGGGGTCTACCGGAGCATGACCGTCGAGCTGGAGGCGCCGGCGTTCGGGCGCACCATCCACCCCGCGCCGCCCGACTCGGTCACGGTGCACGACAAGCCGCTCAACCTGGTGACGCTCGACAACCCCTACCGGACGCTCGAGAAGAGCAACCCCGCGCTGTTCGCCTCGCACCTGGCCAACGGCCGGCAGGTCTACTACCAGAACTGCGTCTACTGTCACGGCGACGCCCTGCGCGGCGACGGGATGTACGTGCACGGCCTGAATCCGATCCCCACCAACTTCGCGGATGCCGGCGCCATCGCCCTGCTCCAGGAGTCGTTCCTCTTCTGGCGCGTCAGCAAGGGCGGCCCCGGGCTGCCCGACGAAGGCGGCCCCTGGGACACGGCCATGCCGGCCTGGGAGAATTTCCTCACCGAGGAGGAGATGTGGGACGTGATCCTGTTCCTCTACGACTTCTCGGGCCAGCGTCCGCGGGCGCGCGAGGTGCACGAGTGAGCGTCCGAAAGATCTTCGCTATCCTCCCGATGCTCACGATGTCCGCCGCGCTGGCGGCGGCGCCGGCCGCGGCGCAGCAGAAGGTTCCCGGCGGGCCGCTCTACCAGAAGATGTGCTCCCAGTGCCATGGCGGGAAGGGCGACGGCTTGGGGGTCGCGGCGCCGCGCCTGCTGCCGCGCCCCCGCGACTTCACGGCCGGCAAGTTCAAGATCCGGCATACGCCGAGCGGCGCGCTCCCGACCGACGACGACCTCCGGCGCATCATCCGGGAGGGCATGCCCTACACCTCGATGCCGGCGTGGAACCAGCTCTCCGACGCCCAGGTCAACGAGCTGGTCACCGCGGTCAAGTCCTTCTCGCCGGATTTCGCGGATCCGCAGAAAAAGGCGGCTCCGATCGCCATCCCGGAGGCGCCGGCTTTTTCGGAGGAGTCGGCGAAGAAGGGCAAGGAGGTCTACGCCCGCATCGGCTGCCCGGCCTGCCACGGCGAGCTCGCACGCGGCGACGGCCCCTCGGCGCCTGCGCTCACGGACGACTGGGGCCATCCGATCCGGCCTGCCGACCTGACCAAGCGCTGGACGTTCCGCGGCGGCCCGACGCGCGAGGACATCTACCGCACGTTCACCACCGGCATGAACGGCACGCCCATGCCGTCCTTCGCCGAGTCGCTCAGCGACCAGGAGCGCTGGCAGCTGGTCGACTACATCAACTCTCTCGACCCCCGCGACGCCCCCGGCTACGCGGAGCTGCTCAAGGTGCAGCGGACGACCGACGAGATCTCCCTCGAGAAGGGGAAGGAGCTCTTCGCGTCCGCCCCGCCGGCGTACTTTCCGGTCATCGGCCAGATCACCGAGCCGGGCCGTGCCTTCCATCCGTCCGCCAACGGCGTGACGGTGCGGGCGGTCTACAACGCCCGGGAGATCGGCTTCCTCGTCACCTGGCACGACATGCGGGCCGACGTCTCGGGGCGCAACGCTCCCGATCTGGTGGTGCCGCCCGAGGAAGACAAGGGGGAGGCCCCCGCCGCCGCACCGGAGGAGAGCGGTGAGGGCTTCTTCGGCGAGGAGGAGGCCGCCTCCGACGAGGCGTCCGCCGACGACTTCTTTGGCGAGGAGGAAGGCTCGACCGCGGCCGCGCCAGGCTCGGAGTTCTCGGACGCGGTCGCCATCCAGCTCCCCTCGCAGATTCCGGTCGGCTCCCGCAAGCCGTACTTCCTCTTCGGCGATGCGCAGAATCCTGTCGACCTGTGGTTCGTGGACTTGGCGACGAAGGTGGCGACGCGCTACACCGGCACCGGCAGCAAGAGCCTGACCACGGTCGAAGGCGAAGAGGTGACCGCGGTCGCGAGCTACGACCGCGGCGAGTGGTCGGTGCTCTTCAAGCGCCCGCTCCGCGGCACCGGCGGCGTGACGTTCGCCGAAGGCCAGTACGTCCCCATCGCCTTTTCCATCTGGGACGGCGCCCAGCGGGAGCGCGGCAACAAGCGAGGCCTGACGCGGTGGATGTATCTGTACACCCTGCCGGGGGAGGCTCCATCCGTCGTCTGGCCGATGCTGCGGGCCGCTCTCGCAGTGCTGGCCGTCGAAATTCTGTTGATCGCCTGGGTCCGGCGGCGGCGCGCACCGGTGCGCCAGGACCGAGAGACCCAGGATAGAGAGGTTCCACTCCATGTATAGCAAGATCTATGTTCCGGTCGACAACTCCGACTTCTCGAACCGGGCGATCGTCAACGCGGTGGCCCTCGGCAAGGCGTTCAACTCCGCTCTGGTGGGAAGCCACGTCTACGCCGCCCGCATGCACGACTACCGCTTCAAGCAGATGGAGTACACCCTCCCCGACGAGTACCTGGACGAGGTCGAGCTCGAGCGGCAGCGCAAGATCCATGACAGCCTGATCACCCTCGGCCTCAAGCTCATTTCGGAGAGCTATCTCGATCAGATGCAGAACCTCTGCCGCGACCAGGGGCTCCCCTTCGAGCCGCGGATGATGGACGGCAAGCACCACACCGAGCTGATCCGCGACATCCAGAGTGTCGACTGCGATCTGGTGATGCTGGGAGCGCTCGGCATCGGCCGGGTCAAGGACAGCGAGATCGGCTCGGTGTGCGACCGCGTGGCGCGCAGCAGCGGGCGCGACGTCTGGGTGGTCAAGCACCTGCCGAAGCAGGACGAGCCCGAGCGCGACACGATCCTGGTCGGGATCGACGGCAGCCCGCAGTCGTTCGGCGCGCTCCAGACGGCGATCGAGCTCGCGAAGCGCTTCGAGAAGAAGATCGAGATCATCGGCGTCTACGATCCCTATCTGCACTACTCGGTTTTCCACGGCATCGTCGGCGTGCTCTCCGAGAAGGCCTCCAAGGTCTTCCGCTTCGAGGAGCAGAACCAGCTCCACGAGGAGATCATCGACACGGGCCTCGCGCAGATCTACCAGTCGCACCTCGAGGTCGCCGAGCGCATGGCGCTCGACGCCGGCACGCTGGTGACCAAGACGCTCCTCGACGGCAAGGCGTTCCAGAAGATCCTCGACCACGTGCGGAAGATCAACCCGTGGCTGCTGATCGTCGGCCGCATCGGCGTCCACAGCCCGGCGGACGAGACCGCTCTCGGCAGCAACACGGAGAACCTGCTCCGCCGCTGCCCGTGCGACGTCCTGCTCTCGACCCGGCTCGCCTACCCTGACATCGACGTGCGCGCCGAGGAGAGCATCAAGTGGACGCCCGAGGCCGAGGAGCGCATGACGCGCGTGCCGCCGCAGGTCAAGGGCATCGCCCGTACCGGCATCCTGCGCCTGGCGCTCGAAAAGGGGCACAGCGTGGTCACCAACTCGGTGATCGACGAGGCGATGGACCGCTTCATGCCCCGCCAGTCGAAAGACCTGACGTTCCAGCTCGCCGAGCGGATGGCGCTCGAGCTGGCCGAACGGCAGCCGGTCGCGATCTGCAAGAGCTGCGGTGTCGCGGCGAGCGAGCCGGACGCCGTGCGCTGCGGCGTCTGCGGCGGCCAGGACCTGGAGCGCATCGACCGCGAGATGCTCGAACGCATCGCCCGCGCCGAAGGCGGCCTGACTGAAGAGGTCACCTACGACGGCCGCAAGCTCAAGTGGAGCGAGAGCGCGAAGCGGGCCCTGTGGACTCTGAAAGACGCCTACAAGCGCCGACGGGCCAAGGCGCGCATCGAGAAGACGGCGCGCCTCCGCAAGCTCCCCACGATCACCCTGGAGCTGGCGCAGCAGGTCGTCGAGGAAGAGACCGGCGTGGCTCTCGATTCCGGCATCGCCGCGGTGGGCGATGCGGTTGCCGCGAGCTCGGTCGACGAGGCTCCGGAGATAGAAGCCTCCGCGGGCGCTCCGGCGGTCCAGGAAGCCCCGGGACAGGGAGAGAAAAAGCTGATCGCGCGCGATCCGAAGAACGTGCCGCTCCTCTCGGCCTGGTCCTGGCACGGCGAGGCCGTGGAGCGCATCCTGCGGGTGCCGGCGGGCTTCATGCGCAACCGCACGCAGGACCGCATCGAAGCTCTGGCGGTCGAGCGCGGCCAGGAGGCTATCAGCCTCGCCCTGGTCGAGGACGGCATCGCCATCGGACGGCAGATGATGGAGGAGATGCTCAAGAACCAGGAGGCGGCGAAGAGCGCGAGCGTGCCGGCGGAAGCGAGCCCCGCGGTGTCCGCGAGCGTGCCGGTGCTCGAAGAGCGCAAGCCGCCCATCAATGAAGTCGGGTCGCCGTCGGCGCTCCAGGCGCGCCGGGCGGGTCCGCATCCGGAGCTGGAAGGCGGCGGGCAGAGCGCACAACCGGTTTGACCGCCTACCGATTCTGCCGTAGCGACGACATGGGCCTCCTCGTGGAGGCCTATGAGCGTTGCCGAGGCCCGGAGGACGAAGGCGAGTCGCCGCTCGACCGGGAGGGGTTCAAACGCCTCGTCCGTGACCTCGACCTGTGGTGCAGCAGTTGTATGGTGGCCTTCGAAGGACGCGAGCCGGTCGGTGTTCTGCTGGGGGCGAAACGCCCCGAGACCACGCTGGTGTACGCCCTGCGGGTTCATCCCGAGCATCGCCGCCGCGGACATGGAAGGCATCTCTTGACCTCGCTCAGCCAGAAGCTCGCCATCCTCGGCCCCCCACAGCTGGTCGCCGAGGTGCCCGCCGACCGCGAGGCGGCTCGCGCCACCTTCTCCGCATGCGGCTGGACGATCGAGACCCGCCTCACCGACTGGCGCCGTCCGGCAACCCGGGAGAGCACCGCGAGCGGGATGCGTGAAGCGCTGGCCCCCGTGAGCTACGACGACCTCGCCGCCGCCGGGCTCCTCGCCGGCTCCCGTTGCTGGCAGCGGGATCTGCCGTCTGTCGCCAAGCAGAGGGGGCGCCTCTCCGGCCTGGCCCTCCACTCGCCGGACCGCATCGAGGCCTGGGCGCTCTGGGACGAGACGGGCACCCTGTGGACGGCGGGAGCCGCTCCCGGCCCCTTCGGCCGGATTGGCCTGTCGGTCGTACTGGACGAGATCAACACACCCCTTCTCCTGGCGCGTGCAACCCCCGAAGAGCTGGACGCGAACCTGCTCGCGGAGCTGGGCTTCGAGCGCGGCGCAGAGCACCTCCTGTTCACCAGCCGGGCGCAGGCCGCATAATCCTTTCCGCGAGCAGACACCATGAAGAGCTACTCCCAGATTCAAGGCGACGGCGGCTCGGGCGTCGCCGAGCAGATCGCCGATCTCGAAGCGGCGATCGCGCGGCGCATGGCCGGGATCCGCCACGTGGTGGCGGTCGGCTCGGGCAAGGGCGGCGTCGGCAAGAGCACGCTCACCCGGCAGCTCGGCGCCGTGCTCGCGGCCGCGGGGAAGCGCGTGGGCATTCTCGACGCCGATCTGAACGGGCCGAGCCAGGCGCTTCTGGGCGGTGTGCAGGGAGTGCCGCCGCTCCCGGGCGAGGAGGGGCTCCTGCTGCCGGTGAGCCGCGACGGCGTGAAGATCCTCTCCGTCGGGAGCCTGCTCGCCGAGGGCGAAGCGCTCTCATGGCCGAGCGCCTCGCCCCGGCACACGCATGTCTGGCGCGCCACCCGCGAGCTGGCGAAGCTCGCGGAGCTGCTCGCCGCGGTCCACTGGGGGCCGCTCGACGTGCTCCTGGTCGATCTCCCGCCGGGCCCGGAGCGCACGGTCCAATTCGCCGATTTCCTCGGTCCCCAGGCCGCGGTGCTGCTGGTCTCGATCCCTTCCGCACTGGCGCGAGGGGTGGTGGCGCGCTCGGTCAGCGCGCTCGCGCCGCTGCCAAACCACCTCCTGGGCCACGTGGAAAACATGAGCGGCTACGCCTGCGCCGGCTGCGGCACCGTCCGCCCGCTTTTCCCAGAGAGCAAGGAGGCGGCCGAGCTGGCCCTGCCCTGCCTCGGCCGCATCCCCTTCGACCCGCAGCTCGCCGCCCTTTCCGACGACGGCCGCGCGATCACGGAGGTCCCCGACGCGGGCCCGGTCGCCGCAGCGCTCGCCGAAGCCGGCCGCACACTGTTCGAACGCCTCGAGGAGGTTCCATGAAGTTCCTTTGCGTCCCCTGCGATTCTCAGATGCGCCTGCGCGCCACCGAAGAGAGCGAGCCCGGCTCGCTCGCCGTGGTCTACGAGTGCCCGGAGTGCGGGTACGAGATGGCGATGCTGACCAACCAGCACGAGACCGATATGGTGCGCTCCCTGGGGGTCCGCATCGGCCCGGCCGCCGCGGCGGCGATCGCCAACCCCGGCCAGGCGGCGTCTGCGATGTCCGCAGCCTCGGGAGAGACTTCGGCCGGCCGTTGCCCCTTCTCCGCCATGCTCGGCGGCACGACCCAGCCCGAGGCGGCAGCCAAACCGGAAGGCCCGGAGTGGACACCGGGAGCCCTGGAGCGCCTGGAGGGCATTCCGGAGATGGTGCGCCCGATGGCGCGCGCCGGCATCGAAATGGTGGCCCGGGAGAACGGGCACCAGGTGATCGACGAGGCGGTGCTCGCCGCGGCGCGTTCGCGGTTCGGGATGTGAGCCGTGGAAGCCGTCTCCATCGACGTCGCGGCGGCGGCTTTCGCACGGCCCTACGTGGTGTCCTGGAATCTCACCTACCGCTGCAACCTCGCCTGTGAGCACTGCTATCTGGACGCCGGTCCCGGTAAGGTCCTGACCGCCGCCTTCTCCGATCGCAGCGAGCTGTCGACCGAGCAGTGCTACCGGGTGATCGACCAGATCGCCGCCTTCGCGCCCGAGTGCGTGACCATCCTGACCGGCGGCGAGCCGCTCCTCCGGCGCGACATCATCGACATCATCCGCTACGCCGCCGCGCAAGGCTTGTGGGTCGTCGTCGGGACGAACGGCGTCAAGATCACGGAAAACCTGGCGCGGATCCTCCAGACGGAGGGCGTGCGCGGCCTGGCGCTCTCCCTCGACGCGCTCGACGCCGAGCGCCACGACGCCTTCCGGCGAGTTCGGGGAGCCTGGGCGAACACCGTCGAGGGGGCGAAGATCCTGACCCGCGTCGGCCTGCCGTTCATCGTGCAGACGACGGTGGGAGCCCACAACCGGCAGGAGCTCGCCGCCCTCGCCGCCTTCGCCCACGACGAGCTGGGCGCCAAGGTCTGGAACCTCTACTTCCTCGTCCCGAGCGGGCGCGGCTCCTTCGTGAGCGACCTCGCCCCCGCCGAGTACGACCAAGTGCTGACCGAGCTCGCCGAGATCCAGCGGACCTGGGCGTCGAAGATGCTGGTCAACGCCAAATGCGCCCCGCATTTCGTCCGCACGCTGCTCTCCACGGACTCCCCTGCTCCCTTCCCGAAGAGCTTCGGCGGCGGCGCCGGCGGCTGCCCGGCTGGCACCCACTACCTGGGCATCCGCCCCAACGGGGACGTCACCCCGTGCCCTTATCTGCCGCTCTTCGCGGGAAATCTTGGAGAGACCGGCCTGCGCGAGATCTGGGACACCTCCGGCCTCTTCACCCAGATCCGCCAGAGAGACAACCTCGGCGGACGCTGCGCCCCCTGCGAGCTCAAGAGCATGTGCGGCGGCTGCCGCGCGAGAGCCTACGGCATGACCGGCGACGTCATGGCCGAGGATCCTCTCTGCACCCACGAGGCGGGGACGCTCCAGGCTGCGGTCGATCGCCTGCGCCCGGAAGCCGTCGAGTACGGCAAACCCGCAGCGTTAGCGGCAGCCGCCCTGACCTGGGAGCCCGAAGCCAGAGAGCGCATGCAGCGCATCCCCGCCTTCGTCCGCGGCATGGTGACGCGGGCGGTCGAGAGCTGGTGCGAGAAGAACGGTGTGGCGGTGGTCACCGCCCCGGTGCTCGAAGAGATTCGAGCGCGGATGCCGACGCCGAAGGTGTTTGGGATGCGTTCCTAGGCCTCGGACTACCTGCGGTATGATTGCCCGAGGAGGCGGTCATGCAAGTCACCATGGATACAACAGGCAACTTGGTCGTTCCGGAGGCGATCCGGGAGGAAGCGGGAATCTTGCCCGGAGTCCCCCTGGAGATTCAGGTTCGAGATGGGCGTATCGAGATCGAGCCGTCTCCTCGAGATGTGCGTCTGGTCCGCAAAGGAAGACTGACCGTCGCTGTTCCCGCCGTGCCTTCGCCGCCCTTGACTGCTGAGATTGTCGAGGGCGTATTGGACGATTTACGGCGGGGAGAATGAACACTGAGGGCGATTCAGCCACCTGGGCCGTCGATTCGAGCGTGCTGGTCGCCGCATTGCTTACTTGGCACGGGCACCATGAGTCCGCCCTCCAGCGGATCGACAACCTGCTTGCGTCCGGCCAAGAGCTCGTCCTACCTCTCCATTCGCTGGTCGAGACCTATTCGGTGCTGACTCGGCTGCCTGCGCCGCACCGGCTGAGCCCGCTCGCAGCGGTCCAGCTGTTGGAAGCCCAACGCACCTCATTGCGGCTCGTGGGGCTCGCGAGCGACGATGGTTGGGAGTTCATCCGCGGCTTGGCGCGCAGCGGAATTCATGGAGGCCGGACCTACGACGCTCTGATCGCGGCGAGTGCACGCAAAGGAGGGGCCGGTCGCATTCTGACTCTCAATAGCCGCCACTTCGAGGAGCTCGATCCTGAGTTGGAAGTGGTGTTCCCATGAAACGGGGGTGGCACCGCTGGCGCTGCGCCCCCTGCGAGCTCAAGAGCCTCTGCGGAGGCTGCCGCGCAAGAGCCTACGGCATGACCGGCGACGTCATGGCCGAGGACCCCCTCTGCACCCATCAGGCGGGAACGCTCCAAGCGGCAGTCGATCGTCTCCGTCCCGCCGCGGTTGAATACGGCCAACCCGCCGCGGCAGCCCTGCGCTGGGAGCCCGAAGCCAAGAGCGCATGCAGCGCATCCCGGCCTTCGTCCGCGGCATGGTGATGCGGGCGGTCGAGAGTTGGTGTGAGAAGAACGGCGTGGCGGTGGTCAGCGCCACGGTGCTGGAGGACATCCGGGCGCGGATGCCGACGCCGAAGGTGTTTGGGATGGGGGCGGCGGAGCACCAAGCGAAGCCCCGCGTCTAAGCTGGCAAAGGCTCAAGAGCGTAGAATCACCATGGTGGAGACCTTTCGGCTCATCGGCGAAATCGCCGACACAGAGACGATCGCCGAAGGTAGCTCCATCCGCGACCTGGCCCGGCTGACCAAAACATACGGGCGCGGGCAATGGCGCAAACGCAAGGGGAACGGGATCGTCGAGCTACGAAACGGGGCCATTCGCCACGTTGAGCTACACTGGTACGAAGCTCAGGGCATAGGCCGGCGGGAGCTCAAGATCAAGCGATACCTGGAGTAACTCATGGAACATTCAGAGACACTCTACGTCGTCTGCATCGACAACGCCGAGTACCCCTCGTCTCTCGAGCTCCGCAAGATCTACCAACGCCTGCCCGACCCGCGGGCAGAGCAGGATGGCTTGATCCGGGTCATCGACGAGTCCGGCGAGGATTATCTCTACTCCAGAGACTCCTTCGTCCCCATCGCCGTTCCCGAAGCCGTGGAAAAGGTCTTCCAGGGAGCCGCCTGACTCGGCACGCGGTCGGTCGCCTGCGCTCGGCCGATGTCGCCGGTATCGAGTACGGCCTGCCCGCGGTTTTGGATCGAGGGGCGCGAGGCAACATAACGGGTGTCAAATGAGATGGCCATCTAAGACTGAGCGAGAAGCCTGGGAGATTGAGACCTTTCTCGACACTTATCGGCGGCTTCCACATGGAGTCAGCCTTACGGTTTGCGAAAGGCGGGAAAGGCCCGACTTCTTTGTGGAGGAGATTGGCAGTGGGCGCAGGTTCGGCATTGAGCTTACCTCCGTTTACCTCAATGACCGTAGCGTTCCCGACATGCACATGAATGATCACTATGACTGGGTTAACCCTCCTCGCAATGAAGAGGAGTTGACAAATTATGAGCAAAGGCTAATAACTGCGGTTCGGACAAAAGTCGGAGCGGCTAGAACTGGCTATGACTTGCGCTACCCACTGCTGCTCGCGGTTTACGTCAACGAGTATATCTCTATACATATTGATAAGGAGCGCTGGCAACAATTCAATGAGGACAATCGAGATACGTTCGCGAGCATGGAACCTTTCTCTGAAGTCGTGTTCTGGAACTTGCCCAATCAGGCTACGTACTGCGTCATTGGATCGCGCGAAGGACCGAGTTCCTCCGGTCCGTCCGGTTAGTTTAGGCCCATCAGTGGCAGCCGTGCAGCGACAGCCGCCCTTGGATTTTATCGATATGGTGACAACTATGAAGCGACTCCTCCTCTATTTGGCTCTGATGCATTTCACCACAAGCCTCGGGAGTGCTCAACTCTCAGCTGAGCAACCAAGCAATTT
>DATFPH010000140.1:0-4820 GCA_035264905.1 Thermoanaerobaculia bacterium | reverse complement strand
CACGGCCCCTCTCATGCCAATCTCCCCCCCGCCCTACCCAGCGAGACCGGGGCCGCTGCGCGGCCCCACGGACTTGACTTACACAGGCCTTCTCATGGAAGTGCGTGTGGGAGAGGGGGCCAGGGGGTGAGGGTCCCGGCGAAGCCGGCCTCAGGAGCTTCACTTGCTTCCCCTGAAGCTTGAACCAGATCAGAGGAAAGGCGAACTGCAAAATCTTGGTGGCGCCATAGACCGGCAGCATCCAGCGGCTGCCCGGGAGCGCCACGAAGTAGAGCCAGGTGGCGAGCGTGGGAAACAGCGCGGCGGCCAGGACGGCCGCCAGCGTCGCTCCCGCACCGGGACGGCGGCCGGTCATGTCCATGTCCAGGTCCGTGTCCGTTCTGCGCGCTCAGCAGAGGAACATCGGCAGGCCCATTACGCCGATGATCTTGGGACGATACCGCTCCCGGTCGAAGAACCGCTCCACGTTGACCCGCTTCTTACCCTCGCCGACGATGTCGAGCGGCTGCGTCTCGTACTTTCCGTTCACGATCGCGACCAGGCGGCCCGTCTCGCTCCCAAGGACGAGGTCCGCCGCCAGGGTCGCGAAGTTGGCCGCCACCAGCCGGTCGAGGGAGTCCGGCGGGCCGGAGCGCATCAGATAACCGAGGCGCTGATAGATCACCCGGTCCCCGGTGTTCTTCTGAAGAGCTTCGCGAAGATAGCGCCCGACGCCCCCGAGCTCGCGGTTGCCCACGGCATCGGCCACGCCGGACTCGAACGGCTGCATCCCCGCCGGGTAGGCCCCTTCTGAAATCGCCGCCACGGCGTAGTTGCTGGGATTCGAGCGCTTGTCGTCCGCCAGCATGCGGACGACCTCGTCCATGTCGAAGGGGACCTCGGCGATCAGCGCCCGGTCCGTCCCGGCCAGGTAGGAGGCCAGCAGGCAGGTCTCCCCCGAATACCGGCCGAACAGCTCCACCACCAGAAAGCGTTCGTGCGAGCCCGCCACGGTCCGCAGGTCGTTGATGAAGTTGACCGAGCGGGTGACCGCGGTCGAGAAGCCGATGCAGTAGTCGGTGCCGTAGACGTCATTGTCCATGGTCTTGGGGATGCCGATGATCGGCACTCCTTCGAGGTGCAGGCGGCGCGCGAAGGACAGCGTGCCGTCCCCCCCGATGGCCACCAGGGCGTCCAGCCGGAGGAATTGCAGCACCTGCATCGCCGCCTCGGTGAGGTCGACCTTGCCGTCCGGGCCCGGCGGCGGCGCCAGGCTCCGCAGATGGATGGGGACGCTCTCGGCCTTGGTCAGCGCCGGGTTGATCCGCGAGCTGTGGAGGACGGTGCCGCCGCTCCGGTCGATGGTGCGCGTGCTGACCGTGGTCAGCGGGATGATCCAGTCCGAGTTGTCGGCGCCGTGGAACGGCACGATGTGGAGCAGCGCCGCCCACCCGCGGCGCAGCCCCAGCACCTCATACCCCGCGTCCACCATCCGCACCACGAACTGCTTGATCGCCGCGTTCAACCCCGGCACGTCACCGCCGCCGGTCAGGATTCCGACTCGTTGCGCCATCTCTCTCCCTGCTTCTACATCTGAAAAACCACACCAGACCACGCCGTCCCAGCCGTACTACAATGCCCCTGGAGGGCGCCCATGCAAGAGCACCAACTTCTGGAGCGGATCACGTTCAACCCCGCCATCTTCGGCGGCAAGCCGATCGTCCGGGACCGGCGCCTCGCCGTCGAGCATGTGCTCGGCATGTTGGCCGCGGGCGATTCGCCGGAGACAATCCTCGAAGGATACCCCTGGCTGGAGTCGGAAGACATCCAGGCCTGCCTTTTGTACGCCCGCCGGCTGGTTGGCCAGGAGAGGATCGAGCCCCTCCTCTTCACCGAAGCCCGATGAGGCTTCTCCTCGACAGTTGCGTCTGGACGGGAGGCCGCCCGGAGCTCGCCGCGTCCGGCCACGACGTCCTTGCCGCCGCGGATTGGGACCGGGACCCAGGTGACGAAGAAATCCTCGCGTTCGCCTTTAGAGAGCAGAGGATTCTGATCACCCTCGACAAAGACTTCGGCGAGCTGGCTATTGCTCAAGGGAAGCCCCACTGCGGAATCCTCCGTCTCGTCAACTTCTCCGCTCGCCAGCAGGCTCCGGTCTGCCTTCATGTCCTGCAACACCATGGCGACGAATTAGAGGCTGGCGCCATCATCACGGCCGAGCCCGGCCGTCTCCGGATTCGCCAGCCTCTCTGACCTACATCCCCCCGACCGCGACCATCCGCTCGATCAGGTCGACCACACGGTTCGAGTAGCCCCACTCGTTGTCGTACCAGGCCACCACCTTGGCATAGCCGTCCCCCTCGGCGTGGGTGGACAGGGCATCGAAGATCGACGAGTGCGGATTGCCGATGATGTCGGTCGAGACCAGCGGCACCTCGCTGTACTCGACGATCGCCTTGAGCGGCCCCTCGGCCGCCTCACGGACCGCGGTGTTGATCTCCGCCGCCGAGACGTTCTGGCGCAGCCGGCAGACCAGGTCGACGATCGAGCCGTCAGGCACCGGCACGCGCATCGCCATACCGTCCAGCTTCCCCTTGAGCTGCGGCAGCACTTTGCCCACCGCGCGGGCCGCGCCCGTCGTCGTCGGGATGATGTTCTCCGCCGCCGCCCGGCTGCGCCGCAGGTCCTTGTGCGGCACGTCGGCCAGGCGCTGGTCGTTGGTATAGGCATGGACCGTGGTCACGAACCCCTCCTCGATGCCGAAGCGCTCGTCGAGGATCTTCGCGATCGGCGCCAGGCAGTTCGTGGTGCAGGAGGCGTTCGAGACGATCTTGTGCTCGGGCAGAAGCTGGTCGTCGTTGACCCCCATCACGATCATCGCGTCGATCTCGTCCTTCGGCGGCACGGTCAGGATCACCTTCTTGGCGCCGCCGACCAGGTGCTTCGCGATCGCCTCGCGCTTCGTGTGCACGCCGGTCGACTCCACCACGACGTCCACTCCCATCTCGCCCCAGGGGATCTTCGCCGGATCCTTCTCGGCCGTCATGATGATCTTCTTCCCCTCGACGTACAGGAAGTCGTCGTCGGCCGTGGCTTCCTTGTCGAAGTTCCCCATCACCGAGTCGTACTTGAGGAGATAGACGAGCTGGTCGTTCTCATAGAGGTCGTTGATCGCCACGACCTCCATGTCGTCGCGATCGGAGAGGATACGAAAAACGCTCCGCCCGATGCGGCCGAAGCCGTTGATGCCCACGCGGATCGCCATTACGACACCTCCTTCTGCTTCTCCTGCCCGTCGAGCTGCTCCAGGCGGCGGATCAGATCCACCACCCGGTGGGCGTAGCCCCAGCCGTTGTCGAACCAGGCCAGGGTCTTCGACACCTTCTCGCCCAGCACCATGGTGGCGAGGCTGTCGAACGTGCTGGACACCTCACTGCGGATGATGTCGGAGGAGACGATCGGATCGTCCTCGAACTCCACGATCCCCTTCCAGCGGCTGCTCAACGACGCGGTCCGCACCACCTCGTTGATCGATTCGACGGTCACCGGCCGGTCGTGCCAGCAGACCATGTCGACCACCGAGCCGTTGACCACGGGCACGTTGATCGCCAATCCGGTCAGCTTGCCCTGGAGCTGCGGCAGCAACCCCATGACCACCTGCGCGGAGTTGGTGTCCTGCGGGATGATGTTCTCCGCCGCCGCCCGGCCGCGCCGCGGGTCCTCGGCGGGCACGTCGGCCAGGCGCTGCTGATTGGTATAGGCGTGGACGGTGGTCAGGAATCCCCGGTGGATGCCGAACGCGTCGTCCAGGATCTTCAGGACCGGCGCCGCACAGTGCGCCGTATTCGATGCGTTCGAGATGATCCGGTGCTCCGGCCGCAGCTGGTCGTCGTTGACCCCGGCCACGACCGTGATGTCCGGCTCCTCCTTCGGCGGCGAGCAGAGGATCACCCGCTTCGCCCCGGCCTCCAGGTGGCGCTCCATCTCGGCGCGGGTGCGGAACCGCCGCGTCGCCTCGATCACCGTGTCGACCCCCAGGTCCCCCCAGGGGATCTGCTTCTCCGGCTCATCCGGCAGCATCCTGATCTGCCGCCCGGCCACGTAGATATGCCCGTCGCGCGCGCTGATCTCGTCCGGGAACCGGCCGAGGATCGTATCGAAGCGGAGCAGGTAGACGAGCCCTGTCGGGTCGGCCACGTCGCTGATCGCCTCGATCCGTATGTCGTCGCTGTTATAGAGAATGCGGAAGATGTTCCGCCCGATCCGTCCAAGACCCATCAACCCGATGCGGGTGGGCATGAGCACGACCTCCCTTCCGGCTCGGTTACAGCTTGCTTGCAGCACGGCCGCCCCGGACCGCGCCTGAGCCCAAAGCAACCCTACCACGTTCCATGCTACGGGGCGGAGAGGCCGCTCCGGCACGGGAGGGGGGGCCCGAGGGAGCCCGGAGGCCCCCTCGGGATACGGACCTGCTACGGAGGGATCGACATCAGGTTTCGGTCGTGGTGGACGAGGCCGGCGTGCCCTTCGCCTTGCCCTTCTTCTCCTCGGTCGGCTGAGCCGGACGCCGGCGGCGCCCCGCTTTGCGCGGGTTGATCCCAAAAGAGACCAGGTTCTCGTTCGTGAATCCGAGCTTCCCCTGGAGTTGGGCGCCGATCCGGCTACGCAGCGTCTGCCCCCGCCGCTCCGCGTTCTGCCTCTGGTGGATGATCTCCTGGAGGCGGCCCTTGAGCGCCATCTGCTGGCTGTCGAGACCCTTGAGCTCGGCGATCAGCGCGTCGAGGTTCTCGGACTCGTCCTTGAGGTGAGGCATCTCCTCGAGCTGCGGCTTGAGCGTCGAG
>DATFPH010000139.1:0-8523 GCA_035264905.1 Thermoanaerobaculia bacterium | reverse complement strand
AGGCGTCTTCGCAGGCGGGTTTCAGAATCCACGGCGGTGCGACCTGATCCAGCACGTCCGGCCGGGATGGATCGAGTCTGCCTCCGGGTGCGACGGGGAGGCCCGCGGCGGCGAGGACGGCTCGGGTAAGTAACTTGTCGGTGGTGAGCCAGAGCGCCGCGGCGGACGCGCCGGTGTACGAGGCACCGTAGAGCTCAAAGACTCCGGCGGCGGCGCACTGCTGCCACCACACGCCGGGCTTCGATTCGATCAGGTTGAAGATGACGGTGCCGGGCACTCGCGCCTCGGCGGCCAAAGCGGCCAGCGCCTCCGGCCCGGGCAGGGGGCGCCGCTCCGCAGGGATTCCGAGCTCCTGGAGACCGTGCTCGACGAAGTCGGCTTCGTCGAGCACGTCGGCAGTTGAAGCGTCATCCTCCGGCGCTACGGCATTGTGAGCAATGAGGACTCTCAATCCCACAAGCCTTGACGCCGGGCAGCAGCTTCCACGATCTGGCCGAGCAGATCGGGATAGGAGATCCCGGCCAGGCGCGACAGGATCGGGAGGTCGGAGCTCACCGGGTTGAGCCCGGGCAATGGATTGGTTTCGATGAAGCAGGGCTCGCCCCGCTCGTCGCACCGCAGATCGATGCGCGCCGCGTCCCGGCAGCCGAGGGCGCGGTAAGCGGCCAGCGCGACCTGCCGCGCCCTCACGCCCAGCGGCTCGCCGTCGAGCAGGTGGTAGTCCATCCGCGTTTGGTATTCGGCTTTGTTGAGCGCCGTGTAGTCGCCGTCGGTGTGATCGCGAAAGCGTATTTCGAGGACGCCTACGACGCGCGCCTCGGCGTTGTTGCCGACGATTCCGACCGTTACCTCCCGCCCCGGCAGATAGCTCTCCACCAGGACGGGTTGATTGAATCGCCGCAACAGGTCGGAGCAGGCGTCGCGCAGCTCGTCGCTGGAGTCGACGCGTGAACGGTCCGTCACTCCTTTGGAGCTTCCTTCGGCGGCGGGTTTGACGAACAGCGGCGGCTTGAGATCGATCTGATCGATGTCCGCCGTCTGTGCCACCACCGCGAAGGGAGCCGTCGGCAGCCCGTGATCGCGCACCAGCCGTTTGGCCAGCGGTTTGTCCAGGGTCACCGCGCAGGTCAATGGATCAGAGAATGTATAGGGCTGATCGAACAGCTCGCAGAGGGCGGGCACTTGCGCTTCGCGCGAGCGCCCGCGGAGTCCCTCGGCGATGTTGAAGACCAGATCCCAGCGCTGGCCCGACGCGAGGCGCCGGGCCAGCTCGGCCCCGCGCCCCACGCGTTCCAGCGTATGGCCGAGCCCGCGCAGGGCGTTGGCGATGCTGTCGATCGTCTCCTCGTCGTCGAGCTCCATCACCTCTTCGGCCGTGAGCCCTTCCGCGAGGTAGTCCTCCTTGAGGTCGTAGCAGAGCGCGATGCGCAGACGTTTCATCGCTCGTTCACCGCTCGGTCAGGGGATCGACGTACGTGTACTCGCGCCCCGCCCAGTTGCGCAAGATCCAGGCGCTCTCTTCGTGGGCGACGATCGACGACGACAAGAGAGGAATCTTGCCGCCGCCGCCCGGCGCGTCCACGACGAACGTCGGCAACGCATAGCCGGTGGTATGGCCACGCAAGGCGGCCATCAGACGCATCCCGGTCTCGAGCGGCGTGCGCAGGTGACCGGTGCCGACCACGGGATCGCACTGGTAGAGGTAGTACGGCCGGATGCGCAGATCGAGCAGGCCGTGGAACAGATCACGCAAGGTTTCGACCGAATCGTTCACGCCACGGAGGAGCACCGTCTGGCAACCCAGCGGGATGCCGCCGTCGGCGAGGCGATCGCAGGCTTCGGCCACTTCCGGCGTCAGCTCGCGCGCGTGACAGAAGTGGACGGAGAGCCAGACGCGGTGCTTGCGCAGCACGGTAACCAGCTCGGGGGTGATCCGCTGCGGCATGAAACAGGGGATGCGGGTGCCGATGCGGAGGAACTTGATGTGGGGAATGGCGCGCAACCGGCCGAGGAGCTGGTCGAGCGTCGCGTCCGACATGAGGAGCGGATCGCCCCCGGAGAGCAGCACGTCGCGGATCTCGGTGTGCTGCTCGAGATATGTGATCGCGGCCTCGACCCGGCGGCCCAGGGGCTCGAGCTCGCCCTGGCTCACCAGGCGGCTCCGCGTGCAATAGCGGCAATACGCCGCGCAGGTGTCGAGGACCAGGAAGAGGACGCGGTCCGGGTAGCGGTGGACAAGCCCTTCGACGACGCTGGAGTGATCTTCGCCGCAAGGGTCGGCCATGTCGCCGGGGCTCACCAGGAGCTCCTTTTCGACAGGCATCACCTGCAGGCGCAGCGGACAGGACGGATCGTCCGGATCGAGGAGGGCGGCGAAATGTGGAGTGATGGCGACCGAAAACTTCTCGCTCGCCAGGAGCAGCCCGCGGCGCTCGGACTCGGTCAGCCGGAAGAGCTTTTCGAGCTGATCGAGCTTGGTGAGGCGGCGGCGCATCTGCCAGCGCCAGTCGCCCCAGCGCGCGGGGTCGTAGGTCTCGCCGAAGACGGCGCAGATTTCTTCGCGCCGTGCGGTCGTGTCAGACATGGCCATGGGCGAGGCGTACGCCTCCTGCTTCATGTCACGTTCCCCTTGTCGGAAAGGAGTGGTGGATGGGCTCGGATCACCGCTGCAATCAGCGGCGACCCACCCGGTGACGTCACCCGGTGGAAGGGCCCCGGAGGGCGCGGCGGTCATGACCGTCGCTTCAGCCTGTAATCAGGTGTCTCGGCGCATCCTTGCGCCGCGACGGAAGGGTGAAAAGGAGGGAGGACGTCAGAGGAGATGGCACGGCCCGTCGACCTGAGCAGGACCGTCGGAGGGTTCGGTCTGGCGCCAGGACCCGGAGGTTCGTCGGGGGCCGCGTTCACGTCCACGAATTAACGATAGCGGACTCTCCGCCAGTGTCAAGAGGAAGCTTACAAATCGTGCCTTCAACCCCGGCCAATCCGGGATTTCCCCTCATCTGAACCCCTCTCCTCGGTGTGTGCCGATAGAATACCGGGCCATGAGCGACCATCAGCCGACCATCTTCGACAAGATCCTCGCGGGCGACATCCCGAGCTACAAGGTGTACGAGGACGAGCACGTCCTGGCGTTCCTCGACATCGGCCCCCTCTCGGAAGGCCACACGCTGGTCATTCCGAAGGAACGCAAGGCGCAGCTCCACCAGCTTTCGGACGAGGCGTCGGCCGCGATCGGCCGCGTGCTGCCGCGGCTCTGCCGGGCGGTGATGCGCGCCACCGGCTGCACCGACTACAACGTCCTCCAGAACAACGGCGCGGCCGCGCACCAGGTGGTGATGCACGTGCACTTCCACATCATCCCCAAGTTCGGCAGCGAGGGGCTGGGCGTCCTCTGGCCGGCGCGCACGCTCTCCGAATCGACCGCGCGCGAGCTGCTGGAGAAGATGCGCAAGGCTCTCGACTCATGAGGGCGTGGGAGATCCGGGGCGGCTTCGGCCTGAGCCACCTGACGCTCGCCGAGCGCCCGGCCCCGCGGCCCGGCCCCGGGCAGGTGCTGATCCGGGTGCGCGCCGTGTCGCTCAACTACCGCGACCTGCTGACCGTCCAGGGGAAGTACAACCCGAAGCAGAAGCTTCCGCTCATCCCCTGCTCGGACGGCGCCGGCGAGGTCGTGGCCGTCGGCGAAGGGGTGACGCGGGTGAAGCCGGGGGACCGCGTCTGCGGCATCTTCGCGCAGCGCTGGATCGCCGGCGAGCCGAACCGCGAGAAGCTGCGCTCGACTCTCGGCGGCCCCTTCGACGGCATGCTCGCCGGGCTGGTGGTCCTGCATGAAGAGGGAGTTGTCCTGGTGCCGCCGCATCTGACCGACGAGGAGGCCGCGACGCTCCCCTGCGCCGGAGTGACCGCCTGGAGCGCGCTGGTCACCCAGGGGCGGCTGACCGCGGGAGACACCGTGCTCCTCCAGGGGACCGGCGGCGTCTCCATCCTCGCCCTGCAGCTCGCGAAGCTGCTCGGCCTCCGCGTCCTGATCACCTCGAGCAGCGACGAGAAGCTCGAACGGGCGCGGCAGCTCGGAGCCTCCGGCCTGATCAATTACCAGAAGACGCCGGAATGGAGCGGCGCGGTCCGCGAGCTGACCGGCGGCGCCGGGGTCGACCTCGTGCTCGAAGTCGGCGGCGCGGGGACGCTGGAGCAGTCGCTGCGCTCCGTGCGCATGGGGGGGACGGTCTGCCTGATCGGAAACCTCACGGGCCTCGTGGCGCAGCTCTCCCTCGCCCTCATCTTCATGCAGCAGGTGCGGGTCCAGGGCATCCTGGTGGGGCACCGCGAAGCCTTCGAGGCGATGAACCGCGCGATCGCCACGCACGAGATGCGGCCGGTGGTCGACCGCACCCTGGGGTTCGAAGAGGCGCCGGCCGCCTTCGAGCTGATGGCGGGCGGGGGGTATTTTGGGAAGGTGTGTATTCGGGTGTGAGGGGGCGCCCCCGGGGGCGCCCCCAGTCCCTCGGTGGAATCGGACAGATCGGTCCGATCCGACGGATCCCTCCGATCTCATCGACAGCCTCAGGGCGCCTGCGGAAATAACCCCACCGCCGCCGCCGCCTTCTGCCGGAACGCCGCCACGTCCTCCGCCCACAGCCGGTCGATGCCCGCCAGCGCGGCCTTGGCCGTGGCTTCGGCGCGGTCGAGATCGGAGAGCTGGCTGGCGTTCGGGCGGTCCCAGGAGGACTCGATCGCGCGCCGGGCGCTCTGGACCTGCTCAAAGGCGGTGCCGCTCTCGTCCACGATGCCCTTCGTGCCTCCGGGGATGGCGACCGTCTTCTCCGCGGCGTCGAGCTTCGCTTTCAGATCCTTCGCCGCTTTCCGCAGATCGCGGTTCGGGTCCTCGCCCGCGTCCGGATTCTTCGCTTTGCGGGCCTTCTCCGCGGCGTCCAGCTTCTTCGTCACGACGTCGACGTCCGCGCGGGCCGCCGTGATCCGGTCGAGCGCCGCGACCAGGGTTTCCTGGAGGCCGCGCGCCCGCTCGAAGGCGGCTTCGCGCGCCTGCCAGTCCTCGGGGGTGTTCCTGGTGAGCGGCGACGGCACGACCTGCACGGTCTGCTGCGCCGTGTGGTCCTTGTACTTCACGGTCACCTTATAGGTACCGGGCGGCACCTTCGGACCGCTCGTCCGCGGGCGCCCTCCCTCGCGGGCCGGGTTCGCCGGCGCGGGAAAGAGATCGCGGCCCAGATCCCAGGTCGCCCGGTTCATGCCGAGCCGGGCCGGACCGTCCATCTTGCGGATCAGCTTGCCGGCGGCGTCCTCGACGCGGATCTCGACGCGCGGTCCCTTGTCCTTCGCGCCCTTCTTCCCGGAGTCCTCCGTGGGCTCGGGGTCCTCCTTCAGCGTCTCGCCGGGCTTGGCGGGTCCCTTTGCCTCGGGGATCCGGGCCGCCGACCGCTCCTCCTCCTTGCGCGCGCGCTCGGCCTCCGCGTCCTGCAAGGGGAGGCCGGGAAGATTCAGGGAATAGGTGAGCTGGATGCCGTAGGGCCGGTTCTCGCCGCGGTAGTCGCTGGCGCCGGCCCGGTTGTTGCCGGCCGAGATCTCGCGGCGGTCCAGCCGGCCGGGCGACGCCGGGAACAGGTGGAGCGGCTCGCGCAGGGTCTCCGGCTTCAGCTGGCGGAGCGGCGTCACGTCGTCGACGATGTACAGGCCGCGCCCGTGCGTGGCGATCACCAGGTCGTGTTCCCGCGGGTGGACCACCAGATCAGTCACCGCCGTGGTGGGCACGCCGTGCGTCCAGCGCATCCACCGCTGGCCGCCGTCGCTCGATACGTACAGGCCGAACTCCGTGCCGAGGAACAGGAGGTCGCGGTCGACCGGGTCCTGCTCGATCGACAAGGCATAGCCGTCCACGTCCTTGGTGGCCAGGCTCCTCCAGCTCTTCCCCCAGTCGTCCGTGCGGAAGACGTAGGGCGCCCAATCCGAGCGCCGGTGGTTGTCCATCACCACGAAGGCGCTCCCGGCATCGAAGTGCGACGCGCGGATGTGCGGCACCCAGGTGTTCGCGGGCACGCCGGGGAGAGCCTTCTCCACGCTCGTCCAGGTCTGGCCGCCGTCGCGCGTCACGTGCACCCGCCCGTCGTCCGTGCCCACCCAGAGCACGCCGCGCTGCACCGGGCTCGGCGCGATCGCGAGAATCGTGGTGAAGTTCTCCGCTCCGGTGACGTCCGGCGTCAGGCCGCCGCTCTCCGACTGCTTCTGCCACTCCGGATTGTCGGTCGTCAGATCCGGGCTGATGATCGTCCACGTCTCGCCGCGGTCGGTCGATTTGTGGACGTACTGGCTGCCGTAGTAGAGGGTGGCCGGCTCGAAGGGATCGATCGCGATGCCGGCGTTCCAGTTGAAGCGGAGCGGCTCGTGCGAGTCCCCCGTTTTCGTCTCCGGCGGCCGGACGTTCTTCATCTCGCCGGTGCGCAGGTTCCACCGCAGCAGATCGCCTCCCTGCGACATCGAATAGCCCCGCTGGGAGTCCTCCGGATCGGGGACCGTGTCGAACCCGTCGCCGCCGCCCACCCGCGTCCAGCTCAGGTTGCGGATGCCGCTGTCGTCCTGCACCTCCGAGGGGCCGCGCCACGAGCCGTTGTCCTGCAGGCCGCCGTAGACGGTGTACGGCACGTCCATGTCCACGTTCACGTGGTAGTACTGGCCGATCGGCAGGTTCGGCGGGAAGTACCAGGTCTGGCCGCGGTCGCTGGTGATCGCGAGACCTCCGTCGTCGCCGATGATCAGATGCCGGGGATCGTTCGGATTGATCCACATCGCGTGGAAGTCGCCGTGGGTCTTCGTGTCGATGTCCTCGAACGTCTTGCCGCCGTCGTTCGAGACGGAGAGCCGCGTCGCGATGTTGTAGACCCGGTTCGGCCAGGCGGGATCGACCCGGATGCCCGAGTAATAGAACGGCCGGTTGGCCGTCCGCGGATCGTCGTTGACCGTCTTCCAGGTGCGGCCGCCGTCGTCGGAGCGCACCAGCGCGCTCTTCCCGGCCTCGACCAGGGCGTAGACGGTCTCCGGGTTCGAGCGCGAGATGGCGAGGCCGATGCGGCCGAGGTCGCCGGAGGGGAGCCCGTCGTCCTCGGTGAGCCGCTTCCAGGTCTCGCCGCCGTCATAGGTCACGAAGACGCCGGAGCCGTGGCCGCCCGAGCGGAAGAGCCACGGCCAGCGGCGGTGCTCCCAGGTCGAGGCGAACAGCTTGTTCGGATTGGCGGGATCGATCACCAGGTCGGACGCGCCGGTCCGCTCGTCGACGTAGAGGACCTTGCGCCAGGTGCGTCCGCCGTCGGTCGTCTTGAACACGCCGCGCTCCGGGTTCTCGCCCCAGAGCTTGCCGAGGGCCGCGGCCCAGGCCACGTCCGGGTTCGTGGGGTGGAGCACGATCCGGTGGATGTGCTCGGTCTTCTCCAGGCCCAGGTGCTTCCAGGTCCGTCCGCCGTCGAGCGAGCGGTAGATGCCCCAGCCCACCGATACGCTGTTGCGCGGGTTGCCTTCGCCGGTGCCGGCCCAGACGACGTCCGGATTCGCCTGAAAGACGGCCAGCGCGCCGATCGACGCCACCTTCTGGTCGTCGAAGATCGGGTCCCAGGTGAGCCCGCCGTTGACCGATTTCCAGACGCCGCCGTTGGCCGCGCCCACATAGAAGATGCCGGGATTCGATTCGACGCCCACGACGTCGGCGACGCGCCCGCTCATCACGGCGGGACCGATGGAGCGCGCCTTCAGGCCGGCGAGGAGCGTGGGATCGACCGGCGCCGCCGCGAGCGGCATGGCCGCAATGGGGATGGCGAGAGCGAGCAGGGCTGCGGGGAGCAGGGACATTCGACGCATGCTGCCTCCAAAGAAGGGAAAACGTCCGGAGGGACCGGATCGCATCGGCTGACTTGATATCCCGAGGCATCGACGGGTGTCAATCGGAGGCCCCCCTCATCTGCGATATCCTTCTCAGCAGGAGGCCAGCCATGCGCCTGCACGTCCTCGGCAGCTCCGGGGGGTATCCCGTCCCCGACAACCCTTGTACCGGGTTTCTCCTCGAACAGGGAGGGACCCGCATCTGGATGGATGCCGGCAACGGCACGATGGCCGCCGTGCAGCGGATCGTTCCTCTGGAACAGATCGACGCGCTCGTCATCTCGCACGTCCACGCCGACCACTGCGCGGACCTGTTCACCCTCTACGTCGCGCTGCGCTTCCGGATGGAAGGCGCCCTGCGCAAGCCGCTCTGGGCGCCGCGCGAGGTCTGGGAGATCGTGCCGCGCTTCCTGGATCCCTACGGCGGAGGGGCGCTCAAGCTGGAGGAGGCCTTCGACTTCCATCCGCTGGAAGACGGCGGCGAGGCCGAGGTCGCCGGCGTCCGCTTCCGCTGCGTCCGCACCGCGCACCCGGTCGAGACCCTGGCCCTGCGCGCCGAGGCAGGCGGCCGGGTCCTCGCCTACTCGGCCGACACCGGCCCGGCGGCCGACCTCACCGGCCTCGCGCGCGGCGCCG